>NZ_ACDZ02000014.1:327506-655012 GCF_000173915.1 Gemella haemolysans ATCC 10379
TATCCCAACCTTAGTAGTGATTTTTATATTCTATACAGATTATGTATCAGCCTTAATGATAATATCAGTAATACCAGTTATCGTTATTTTTATGATACTATTAGGAATTAACGCTAGAGATATGGCGAATAGACAGTATAAAAAATATAGGGCATTATCTAATAACTTTATCGATACAATTCGAGGGGTAGAGACCCTTAAATTTTTAGGGGTAAGTAAAAACTACTTACCTATTATGGAAAAGAAAAATAAAGAGTATCGCCAAAGTACGATGAAGACACTTAGTGTAGCATTTTTAAACAGCTTTGCACTTGATTTCTTAACAACAATCGCAATTGCTCTTTTAGCTGTTAGATTAGGAATTCTATTATTAGATGGAGATACGGTATTATTACCATCGCTTACTGTATTATTAATAGCTCCAGAATTTTTCCTACCAATGAAACAAGCTGCGACAGACTACCATGCAACACTTGATGGGCAAATGGCTTATGAAGATATTAATCGAATGATAGTGGATAACGAGAAGAATAAATCGCAGAAATCTTCTATCAATAGTGTAGAAAGTATAAAACTACAAAATGTAGGATTAATAAAAGATGACAAAAAAATTCTTGATAACATTACTTTATCAATAAACAAAGGTGAAAAGATTTGTCTTGTAGGACAAAGCGGAAGTGGAAAAACCTCATTAATCTCATTATTATCTGGTTTTAATGAACAGAGTGAAGGTGAGATATTAATTAACGATGAAGTTACAAACTTAAAAAATGTCCACTGGTCAAATAATATCTCATATATTTCACAATTCCCTTATATTTTCCCAGATACAATTCGAAACAATATATTATTCTATTCTAATGAGAATATAAGTGAAGATCACTTAAAAGAAATTAGTAAGTTAGTAGGTTTAGATAAATTCATCTCTACATTACCACAAGGGTATGACACTAATATTGGAGAAGGTGGTCAAGAATTAAGTGGTGGTCAAGCGCAACGTATTGCTATCGCTAGAGCATTAATTAGTAATAGAGAAGTAATTATTTTAGATGAACCTACAAGTCACCTGGATATAGAAACAGAGTTTGAGATTAAAGAAAAACTACTAGAATTATTTAAAGGTAGAACTGTAATTATTGCTACACATAGACTACACTGGTTGAATAATGTAGATTATGTTTTAAATCTAGAACAAGGAAAGGTTAGTGATTTTGAGAAAGTTGCTGAATTTAAAAATTCACCACGTTTCGAAGAATTGAAAGCTAATCTAGTAGGAGGTAGCTATAGTGAACAATAATTCAATAATAAGAAAAGAACTTAAAAAGAATAAAGGTGTAATGAGCGGAGTAGTCTTTTTAGGATTAATGTCTGTTATTAGTGGAGCGGCGTTAATGTACGTATCGGGTTACTTAATAAGTAAAGCATCATTACAAATAGGAAATATCCTAATGCTACAGGTACCTACAGTATTAACAAGAACATTCTCGTTAGCACAATCTACATTTGCTTATATTCAAAGGCTAGTGAGTCATAATTTAGTTTTAGGAATAATAGAAAAAATGCGTAGTAGAGTATATAGAATATTAGAACCTAAAGCATTGAAATTGAAAAAAGAATATAAATCTGGAGATTTACTAGGTATTATTTCTGAAGATATTGAAAATATGCAAAATATCTATCTAAAAACAATATTCCCAAGTATCATCTCATTAGTATTATATGTACTTTTCATTACAGTAATGTTTGGCTATGATATGAATTATGCACTATTAGCAACACTATTTGGAATTTTTATAATTTTTGTAGTACCATTCGCTTCACTTACAATTACTAGAAAGAACTTCCAAATTATGAAAGAAGCTAAATATAACCTATATCGTGATTTTACTAGTGCTATTTTTGGATTAAGTGATTGGATTTCTTCTAATAAAGTAAATGAATTCATGGATGACTATCAAGTTAAAGAACAAAAACTTTTAAAACGTGAAAGAAAAATTAAAACATTCGTTCACTTAAGAGAAAACTTTGTTAACCTACTTGCAGGTGCCACAGCTTTCTTAATGATATATAGTTGTTGGAATATGACAGTTAACAATGTAATCGAAAATGTCTACATTGCATCATTCTGTATGATGGTATTATCTGTTCTTAGTGTTGCTGTAATGACGAGTGAAGCTGTTGCTCATATACCAGGTTACGAAGTATCAATCAATCGTGTTAAAGAATTTTATGCTCAAGAAGACGATGAACAAATCGAAGTAACTGATGCAAAAAATTCTGATGGTAATATTATTGATGTCAAGAATTTATCTTTTGAATATGAAGAAGGTAAAACAATATTAAACAACTTATCACTTTCAATCAAGAAAGGTGAGAAAGTAGCAATATTGGGAAGAAGTGGTGTAGGTAAATCTACATTAGTAAAACTATTAACTGGGACATATACTGACTATAAAGGAGAAATAGTTGTACTAGATAAAAAACCAACAGAAAAAATGTTAGGTACAGAAATTTCACTATTAAACCAGAAACCATATTTATTCGATATGACTATTAGAGAAAATTTAAAACTTGCTCTTTTAGATGCAGGTATAGAAGATTCTGAAATTGAAAATAAAATTAATGAGAGTTTAGAAAAAGCACAATTATCTAAATTGCTTCAAAGTTTACCGGACGGAATAGATACTAATGTATTCGAAACTGGAAGTAGATTTTCAGGTGGAGAACGTCAACGTATCGCTTTTGCTAGAAGTATAATTCAAAATAATGAATTACTACTATTAGATGAGCCAACTGTTGGGTTAGATCCAAAAACTGAACATGAATTATTAACTACAATTTTTGAATCTAGTAAAGATAAAACAATCGTATGGATTACCCATCATTTAAACTCTATCGAATATATGGATAGAATAATCTTCATTAAAGATGGAGAAATAGAAATGGATGGAACTCATAGTGAATTATACGCAACAAATGATAAGTATAAGAAATTGTATGATATGGATAATATAGCGTAATAGTATTTGCAAAACTTTACAAATATAGAGCAGTTACAGGAACAAGAAAAACGACTAACACAGGTAAAGAGAAACGAGTTAGACCTATAAATTTTGATTGAAAAATGCTATAATATAACTTGTATAAAAGTATAAAGTATTTGGAGGTTTAGAATATGGAAGTAATTGCACTATTGAGAGGAGTAACACCGATAGGAAAAAATAGAATACCTAAAATGTCATTTTTGGTAGAAATACTTGAAAAAGTAGGGCTAAAAAAAGTAAAGACTTATATTCAAAGTGGTAATGTTATTTTGGAAACAGAGTTGTCAAAAGGGGAAACAGCAAAGTTAATTCATGACACAATAGTTAAAGAAATAGGAGCAGATTTAAGTGTCATTATAAAAGAAAAAAATCAATTACAGATAGCTATTGAGGAAAATCCGTTTAATGAAAATTATGATTTTTCAAGAATACATTTAGTATTCACTAACGATAGTATGGGAGAAGATGAACTAAAAAAACTGGAAAATAAAGATTTTGGAGATGAAAAGTTTATTATTGGTTCTGAATGTTTATATATGTATCTTCCAAGAGATGCAAGTCCTAAAAGATTGAATACTAATTATCTTGAAAAACAGCTTTCAATAACCATGACAATGAGGAAATTAAATGTTGTTGAACATTTAGTCGAATTATGTAAGAAATAGGAATAAACACCAGCTTATTGAAGTAACAATTAAACATAACTAATACAAGAACAGTAAATCAAAAAAGGTTTACTGTTTTTTCTGGGTCTATAATAAATACGGTTGATAATAAATATCAGCCGTATTTATTATAGACCCAGAACCTTTGTGAGGGTGACTCGACAAAACTGATTTCTTAGAAATCACGATTTTTGAGTCACTCCATTTTTTCTTAATATTTAGTAAAAGTTTAAAATATGTATATAAACAAATAAGGATGTATGTTAGAATAATATGTAATAGTAATTATATCGACGTAGGAAGGATAAGGCAGTGTCAAGATTTTTGTGTAAACATAATCTGAGGTTTTAAATAAAGTTAACTATTTATAATTTTATTAGTTCTTATGGCTTTTATTTCTTAGAGTTTAATAAGATTTTTCGAGAGATTTTGTCAAGAATTCAAAGAAGGTTTGCCCTTGTTCTTGACAAAATCATAGAAAAATCTAAACTCTAGAAGGGAATAAAAGCTAGTATATATATATTTCTTCTATCATATTCTCTAATTCTTCTTTCGCCATACTAAAGCCATAGTGCGATATACCTAGATATTTTACGTTATATTCACATGCTGATACACAAACATATCTGTTTAGAGATTGTTCATTAGGGAATTGTTCTTTTTTCTTAATTCCTTTTTTTAGATGTTTATTATAATTTTCTATTATATTTGTTGTATAAATACTTCTTCTTATTGATTTAGATATGCAACATAATGAGCTTATGGAAAAAGCAAATGTAAGTAGGAGTACATTTTATAAATTAAAGAATGGTGAGAATGTAACTACCGATATTTTGCTCAGAATTTGTGATGCATTGGATTGCGACATATCAGAAATTATGGAGTGTATTAAAAATGATTGAAATAATAAATGGAGAATGCATAGAAGAATTGAGGAAGTTAGACTCATCTACGGTTGATTTAATTATTACAGATCCTCCATATAATATTGCGAATTTCATGAACGGGAGAGATACAAATTTACAAAAAATGCGTTCTAATTTTTTTGGTGCTGCTGGTTGGGATGATTTAGATTTTAATGATTGGAAAGACCATATGAGATTGTTTTTAAAGAATCAAGTAGGATACTTAAGAATGGTGCTTCCATGATAGTTTTTATGTCAATATTAAGGGGTGAAACTCTTGTTGAAATAGCAAATAAATTTGGTTTTTATTATAAAACCACTGGAATTTGGCACAAAACAAATCCAATGCCTAGAAATATGAATTTACATTTTGTTAATTCAAATGAGTGCTGGATATATTTTACTTATAAAACAAAAACAAGAACATTCAATAATAAAGGTAAATTGGTTCTAGACTATATTGAAACATCTGTCACGACTGCTAGGGAAAAGAAATTAGGTAAACATCCAACACAAAAGCCAATTATATTATTCGAACATTTTATAAGATTGCTTTCAAATAAGGGCGATTTAGTAGTAGATCCATTTCTAGGAAGCGGTTCTTCTGCAATTGCAAGCTATAGATTAAATAGAAATTTTATCGGTGTTGAATTAGAAGAAAAATATGCTAAATTAGTGAATATGAGGGTAGAAGATAAAAAGACAAGTTATTGATTTGTTTTCTGGAGTTGGTGGACTATCTAAAGGATTTTTCGACTCAGGATTTGAAATTGTTTTAGCAAATGAAGTTGACTATTCTATAGCTAATTCTTATAAAAAAATCATCCTAAAGTGAAAATGATTAATGAAGATATTTCAAAATTAGATATTGATGATGTTTTTAATGAGTATAAAAATATAGATGTAATTGTTGGGGGACCACCTTGTCAAGGATTTTCTCAAAAAGGGAAAAGAAAAATAATGGATGATCCACGTAATTATTTATTTAAATATTTTTTTGAGGTAGTTAGTGTTGTTAGACCGAAGTATTTTGTGCTAGAAAATGTACCCAACATATTAACTGCAAATAACGGACATTTTAAAGACGAAATTTATAGCTTATGTTCCAGTAATGGTTACACGTTATGATGATACCCTAGTAAGGAAGATTATCCAGAATGTTAGTGTTTATGATGACCACTTTGTAATATACTTTAAATCTGGAATTGAAATGGAAGTATGATTTAATACTAATATAAACCGTCAATTAAGAGTTAGGTTCTCTTGATTGGCGGTTTTTGCATTGACTTTTACATGATTTATACATGTGATATTATCAAAAATGTTGTTTTTATAATGTTATTGATAAGGAGTTGACCACATGAGTGATGTAATAAGCTGTTAGATGAAGCTATTAAAGAAACCGAAAACTTGTACGAAGGAGAAGTCTTTATTTTTAAGGAATTGTTTAAAGGATATGTATGGAACAGGATACCGAGAAAGGACTGTACTAATGTCTTAGTAGATGTTTTAGAGATATTTTAAATAATATAAAAACACTTGAATAAATGCTCATATAATTATTGACACAAGAGAAAAATAATAATATAATAAATATACAACGTATGAATATTTGTTCAAGTAATCAGATGGAATAATTTAAAAAGAGGTGATAATATGACTAAAAAATTTAATTCAATTGAAAGATGTGACTGCAATGTAATTCATGAGGATATTGTAAATCAAGTTAGAGATAAAATGCCGCAAGAAGAAAGCCTTTATGATCTAGCAGAATTATTTAAAGTATTTGGAGATTCAACACGAATCAGGATATTATGGGCTTTACATGAAGCTGAAATGTGTGTTTGTGATATCGCTGTATTACTTAACATGACACAATCAGCAATTTCCCATCAGCTGAGAGTCTTAAAACAAGCTAATTTAGTGAAAAACAGAAAAGAAGGCAAAGTAGTATATTATTCATTAGTTGATGATCATGTAAGAGAAATATTTGACCAAGGTCTAATTCATATCAACGAGAAGTAGTAATGCGGTAGAATAGAATATTTTTTGAAGATATTTGGGCATATATTTAAGTCTTCATTTCAAATGAGCAATGCTTCAAGAAAATTTGAAAAAGACTTGTAGTATTCAAAATAAAATTACAAATAATATTTAGGAGGATTTAATAATGAAAAAGAAATTTATACTTGAAGGTTTAGATTGTGCAAATTGCGCGGCAAAAATGGAAAAGGCTATTAATGAGCTTGATGGAGTGAAAGAAGCTACTGTTAACTTTATGACCACAAAACTCGTTATTGATGGTGAGGATGAAAAAATGCCAACAATAATAGCAGAGGCCGAAAAAATAGTTAAAAAAATCGAACCCGATACAACTATGAAAAAGGCTTAAAGGAGGCTATTTAGTGTGACAAAACGACTATGGCGAATAATTATTGGTGCAGCCGTGTTAGCTACAGCAGTATTGCTTAGTTTAAATAACGAATGGTTACAGATTGCTCTCTTTATAATAAGTTACATTATTGTAGGTGGAGATGTTGTAAAAAGAGCTGTAAAAAATATTTTTAAAGGTCAAGTTTTCGATGAAAATTTTTTAATGAGTATTGCAACAATTGGTGCATTTTTTATTGGTGAGTATCCTGAAGGTGTTGCAGTTATGCTGTTTTATCAAGTTGGAGAACTGTTTCAAAGCTATGCAGTTGGCAAGTCGAGAAAGTCAATTGCAAGCCTTATGGATATTCGACCAGATTATGCAAATGTTAAAAAAGGTGATGAACTTGTCAAAGTTGACCCAGATGAAGTACAAATTGGAGATATTATTGTAATTAAAGCAGGAGAAAAAATTCCTCTTGATGGCAAGGTAATTGAGGGAAGTTCAATGATTGATACATCGGCACTAACAGGCGAATCTGTTCCTCGTGAAGTAGAAGTTGGAAGTGATATCCTAAGTGGGTGCATCAACATTAATGGGGTTATTACAGCAGAGGTTACCCAGGAATTTGGAGAATCTACTGTAAGTAAAATTCTTGATTTAGTTGAAAATGCAAGTAGTAAAAAATCCAATTCAGAACAATTTATTACGAAGTTTGCGAGATATTATACACCGGTTGTGGGTATAATTGCAGTTTTTCTAGCTATTATACCACCTCTTGTTATAGACGGGGCGACTTTTAGTGATTGGATATATAGAGCACTAGCATTCCTTGTGGTATCCTGTCCGTGTGCTTTAGTTATTTCAATTCCTTTGAGTTTCTTCGGTGGAATAGGTGGAGCCTCAAAAAAAGGTGTTTTAGTCAAGGGTAGTAATTATTTAGAAGCATTAGCAGAAACTGAAATTGTTGTTTTTGATAAAACTGGAACACTAACGAAAGGTGTATTTAATGTACAGGAAATTCATCCAAAAGGAGTTTCCAAAGAAGAGCTACTAGAATTAACTGCACATGCGGAAAGCTATTCCAATCATCCGATTTCACTTTCACTGAAACGTGCATATAGCAAAGAAATAGACAATGGACGTATTTCAGATGTAGAAGAGATATCAGGTCATGGTGTTATTGCAACAGTAGATGGCAAAAAGGTTATGGTAGGAAATATCAAACTTATGAAAATGATGGATATCCCTTATTTCAAGGGAGAGCTAATCGGTACTATTGTACATGTTGCTGTTAATAACAAATATATAGGTTACATTGTAATTGCCGATGAGGTAAAGGAAGATTCAGCACAAGCAATCAAGGAACTTAAGGCAGCTAATATTAAACAAACAGTTATGTTGACAGGTGATAATAAAAGTATTGGTTCAAAAGTTGCTAAAGAGCTTGGGCTTGATAAGGTTTATGCAGAACTGTTGCCAGCAGACAAAGTTGAAAAACTAGAAGAATTATTTTCGCAAAAATCTAAAAAAGGTAAACTTGCCTTTGTTGGTGACGGAATCAATGATGCACCTGTATTAGCTCGTGCAGACATTGGAATAGCAATGGGTGGTTTAGGTTCTGATGCGGCCATTGAAGCTGCTGATGTTGTAATTATGACTGATGAGCCATCGAAAATTGCTACTACAATGAAGATTTCTAAAAAGACACTAAAAATTGCACATCAAAACATAGTATTTGCAATTGGAATAAAAATAATTGTTCTTATTTTGAGTGCTTTTGGAATAACTACTATGTGGGCAGCTATATTTGCAGATGTAGGTGTAACTATCATCGCAGTATTAAATGCTTTTAGAGCTTTGAATGTAAAGAATCTATAAACTATTTTTCCTATTCACCCCTTGAATGATACCGATAATTGACGATACAATCAAGGGGTATTTTTTAATTTAAAAACTATAAATGAAAATTTGTTGGGATTTACCTTGAATTAAATGGTTTTAAAGATATGGAGGTTATGTAATTGAAAGTTATTGATGAATGTTGCTGTGAATGTATCACACAAAATTTAAATAGAACAAAGGAGAGTTGCCCTGTCTGTAATAATGAAGGAGTAACAGTTAGTAGGATAACCGTTGAACACTTGGTGACAGATGATTATCGTAATGCCGTTGATGGAGATCAATATAAGATATGCATGAATGAGGACTACGACGTTATTTACTATAACTTAGATAAAGAAATAAAATTCTTAAAAGACCAAGTTAGGGTTCCTATCTGGTTTAAGAAAGATGCAGATCCTAAGTATGCTTGTTATTGCAGCAAAGTCACAGAAGATCAGGTAATTGAAGCAGTTGTAAAGCATGGTGCGAAAACCGTTAAAGAAGCAAATGCCATAACTGGAGCAATGAAAAATTCGCTTTGTAAGGAAAACAATCCTTTGGGGGTATGTTGTCATAAGATTATTCAGGAAGCCATTGATATGGGATTAACCATGAAATGATTTGAGTTGATATGTTCTCACGAACAGACAAAACCGTTGATATCTTTCCACAAACGAGAGCCAATGTTGGATATGTTTCCGACTACGAGTGTGGATATGTTCCCCTTAACCATAGGGGTTGAGAGGAGTAACACCGACAGGAAAAAATAGAATACCTAAAATGTCATTTTTGGTAGAAATACTTGAAAAAGTAGGGCTAAAAAAAGTAAAGACTTATATTCAAAGTGGTAATGTTATTTTGGAAAGAGAGTTGTCAAAAGGGAAACAGGAAAGTTAATTCATGACACAATAGCTAAAGAAATAGGAGCAGATTTAAGTGTCATTATAAAAGAAAAAAATCAATTACAGATAGCTATTGAGGAAAATCCGTTTAATGAAAATTATGATTTTTCAAGAATACATTTAGTATTCACTAACGATAGTATGGGAGAAGATGAACTAAAAAAACTGGAAAATAAAGATTTTGGAGATGAAAAGTTTATTATTGGTTCTGAATGTTTATATATGTATCTTCCAAGAGATGCAAGTCCTAAAAGATTGAATACTAATTATCTTGAAAAACAGCTTTCAATAACCATGACAATGAGGAAATTAAATGTTGTTGAACATTTAGTCGAATTATGTAAGAAATAGGAATAAACACCAGCTTATTGAAGTAACAATTAAACATAACTAATACAAGAACAGTAAATCAAAAAAGGTTTACTGTTTTTTCTGGGTCTATAATAAATACGGTTGATAATAAATATCAGCCGTATTTATTATAGACCCAGAACCTTTGTGAGGGTGACTCGATAAAACTGATTTCTCAGAAATCACGATTTTTGAGTCACTCCATTTTTTCTTAATATTTAGTAAAAGTTTAAAATATGTATATAAACAAATAAGGATGTATGTTAGAATAATATGTAATAGTAATTATATCGACGTAGGAAGGATAATGAAATGGAAGTATTTAATAGTCTTTGGTTTGAATTTACTAAATTACCAGAAATAACGGCGATAGTATTAGGTGGATCTAGAAGTGGTAATAACTATGACAGAAGTTCTGATTATGACCTATATATTTATTGTGGAAATATACCTAATAAAGATGTAAGAAAATTAATTTTAGGTAAATATTGTTCTTATATTGAGTTAGAAAATCAATTTTGGTAAGTAGAAGATAATTGTATTTTATCTGATGGAATAGATTTAGATATTATTTATAGAAATATAAATGATTTTGAGAATATTATAGAAAATGTTGTTGAAAGACATCAAGCGAGTAACGGATATACAACATGCTTTTTACATAATTTGATAAATAGTAAAATTCTATATGATCCACATAAAGAATTTTATAGAATAAAAGAAAGATTTTCAGTACCATTCTCAAAAGAGTTAAAAGAAAATATTATTTTGAAAAATTTTCGTTTATTAACTGGAAATTTACCATCTTATGATAAGCAGATTTTAAAGGCACTTAATCGAGGGGATCTTGTAAGTGTAAATCACCGTATTTCGGCTTTTATAGAATCATATTTTGATATTATATTTGCAGTAAATGAACTTACTCATCCAGGAGAAAAGAGAATGATAGACTATGCTAAAGAACATGCTAAATTTCTCCCTAAGGATTTTGAAGAGAATATGAATGAATTATTAAGTAGTATAGGTAGTAATATAAATGATGTAGAAAATAATTTGAAAACAATTATAAAAAATTTAGAAGATATTATTTAATCTCTGATATATTATAGGATACTCAATTTTATGCAAGATAAATTTGCTAATCTTTTTTGATCGATTGGCGTATCATTTATTATATTTTGAAAGTTTTGAAATTGTATTTTAGAACTTTCTTTTTTAATATTCATTTGTATTTATGTTATAATAAGAGAGTTGAGAAAAGTTTTATGAGAAAAAAACCATATAAAGGTATTTGAGCACTTAAAGCTTTTACCAAGAAAAATAAAAATTTGATTGTATAGAATCATTTGAGGTAATTTATGCAAAAGAAAAATAAAATTGTAATACAAGGAGCAAGGGAAAATAACCTTAAAAATATAGATTTAGAAATCCCACGTGATCAGTTTGTTGTTATTACTGGGCTAAGTGGTAGTGGTAAAAGTTCACTGGCTTTTGATACTATCTATGCTGAAGGACAACGTCGTTATGTGGAAAGTTTAAGTGCATATGCTAGACAGTTCTTAGGTAATCTTGAAAAGCCAGATGTTGATCTTATCGAAGGATTATCGCCAGCAATATCAATAAATCAAAAAACGACATCAAAAAATCCTAGGTCAACTGTAGCAACAGTAACAGAAATTTACGATTATTTACGTCTACTTTATGCAAGAATCGGAGAAATCTATTGTCCAAATCATCATGAAAAAATTGAAAGTAGTTCAATAAGTCAAATTGTAGATGCTATTATGCTAATGCCAGAACGTAGTAGGATCCAAATAGTAGCACCTATAGTTAAAGATAAAAAAGGTACTCATAAAAAATTAATAGATAAACTAATAAAAGATGGATATATTCGATTCAAAATTGATGGTGAATTATACGAAGTTGGAGATATTCCAGAATTAGACAAAAATAAAAAACATTCTATTAGTGTAATTATTGATAGGATAGTTATTAAAGAAGGAATTGAAACACGTTTAGCTGATTCATTAGAAACGTCACTAAACCTTTCTAATAATGATTTAGTAGAAATAGATGATGTTAAAGAAGAAACTACACAATTATTCTCAACTAAGTATAGTTGTAAACATTGTGATTTTACATTAGGAGATTTAGAGCCTCGTATCTTCTCTTTTAATAATCCACAAGGAGCTTGTCCTGAGTGTGATGGTTTAGGGATGCACGAAACAGTAGATGTTAACAAAATTATTCAAAAAGACTTAACGATAAATGAAGGTGCGATATTAGTTTATAATAATGCTACTTCGACATATTATCCAAGTTTAATTAAATGTGCATGTGAGCATTTCGGAATTGATATGGATACTCCATTCAAAGACCTTAAAAATGAACAACAACAGATTATTTTGTACGGTAATGATCAAGAAGAAATTACTCATAAATATATTAATGATGAAGGTGTGCAACGTTCACGTATTGTATATTTTGAAGGAGTAGCGAATAATATCCTTAGACGCTATAAATCTGGAATGACCAGAGCAACTAGAGAAGCTATGGCTAAGTATATTAAAGAAGATTCATGCCGTAGTTGTAAAGGGCAAAGACTAAAACCAGAAATCTTATCGGTATATGTTGCAGATAAAAATATTGCAGAAGTTTGTGAAATGTCTATTAAAGACAGTTATGAATTTTTCCAAAACATAAAACTAAGTGAAAAAGATTATGCAATAGCTAAACTAGTACTTAAAGAAATTAAATCAAGATTACAGTTTTTAAATGATGTTGGTTTAGATTATTTAACACTAGATAGAGCATCTGGAACATTATCAGGAGGAGAAGCTCAGCGTATTCGATTAGCAACGCAAATTGGTTCGAAACTTATGGGGGTTACTTATATTCTTGACGAACCTTCAATAGGCTTACACCAAAGAGATAATGAAAAATTAATTAATACTATGCTTTCTATGAGAGATTTAGGCAATACTGTATTAGTAGTAGAGCACGATGAGGATACGATGTTAGCTTGTGACTATATAGTTGATATAGGTCCTAAAGCAGGAGAACATGGAGGACAAGTAGTTGCTGTTGGAACACCTGATGAAATCATGGAGAATGAAAATTCTATAACTGGAGCTTATCTATCAGGTCGAAAAAAAATAGCTGTACCATCGAAAAGAAGAGAAGGTAATGGTGAAAATATCGTTATTAAGAAAGCAAGAAAAAATAATCTAAAGGATGTTAGTGTGAAATTTCCACTTGGTAAATTTATTGGAGTAACTGGGGTTTCAGGTAGTGGTAAATCAACACTGGTTAATGAAATATTATTTAATTCAGTAAAAAATATTCTTAACAAAGAAGAAATCGATACAACTGTAGTGAAATCGGTAGAGGGAATTAAAGGAAATATAGATAAGATTATCGATATAGATCAAAGCCCGATTGGAAGAACACCACGAAGTAATCCAGCTACCTATACAGGTGTATTTGATGATATACGAGATTTATATGCAAGTACTAATGAAGCTAAATTACGCGGATACAAAAAAGGACGATTCAGCTTTAACGTAAAAGGTGGTCGTTGTGAAGCTTGTAGTGGGGATGGAATTCTAAAAATTGAGATGCATTTCTTACCTGATGTTTATGTTCCATGCGAAGTATGTAAAGGAAAACGATATAATAGAGAGACATTAGAAGTTAAGTACAAAGGTAAGAGTATCAGTGATGTTTTAGACATGACTATTAAAGAAGCGTATGAATTTTTTGAGAATATTCCTAAGATAAAAAATAAACTAGAGACATTAGTACATGTTGGACTTGATTATATAAGATTGGGTCAAAGTGCAACTACACTTTCAGGTGGAGAAGCTCAAAGGGTAAAACTAGCGAGTGAACTTTACAAGAAATCTACAGGTAAAACACTATATATTCTTGATGAACCTACAACAGGTTTACATATTGATGATATTAGTAGATTAATTAAAATTATTGATAAGTTAGTTGATGGCGGAAATACTGTTGTTGTAATCGAGCATAATTTAGATGTTATAAAATGCTGTGATCACCTGATAGATTTAGGTCCAGAAGGTGGAGTAGGAGGAGGAACAATTCTTGCAGAATGTACTCCAGAAAAATTAATTAAAAATAATGAAAGTTACACAGGTAAGTTTCTGAAAAAACTTTTAAAATAGTAAAAATTTAATAAAAAAATAAGTAAATAAGAATCGATTATTAAAAATATGTTTAAAAAATATTTTACTTTATGAAAACCTTTTATTTGATAGTATTGAGAAATATAAAAAAAGATATTCTACATGATTATACAAATTTTGAGGTTGTTTTAATAAAGTAAGTGTGGTAAAATATAAATATACAACTAAAGCGCTTGTAAGACTTACCATACATTCGGGCCTAACACTTTTTGAACGGGAATGAGAATCGCTTATTAGTATAAAATGCTTCCTTGAGAAGACTTTAGAAGATAAGGCTATCGTACCCACCTGATTATATCAGGACCAATTCAGGTAAGAATCTACGGCGTTTTGGTTTTTTTAGACTGGTTCAAAAGAGTATCCAGTCTTTTTTAATTTAGAAGAAATAATTAGAAATATGGAGATAAAAATGTTACATCAATTTTCGAGAAATGAATTAGTAATAGGAACAGAAGGTTTAGAAATATTAAAAAGTAAAAGAGTTGGTATACTAGGTGTTGGTGGAGTAGGTTCATTTGCTGCTGAGTCATTAGCACGTTCTGGGGTAGGTTCTTTAGTTTTAATGGATAAAGACGATATCGATATAACAAATGTTAATAGACAAATACACGCTACTACAAAAACAGTAGGATGCAGTAAAGTAGAAGAAATGAAGAAAAGAATTTTGGATATAAATCCAGAATGTGAAGTTATTGCTATTCAAGACTTCTATACAGAAGATAAGTATCCAGTATTCTATGAGAAACCATTGGACTTTGTCATCGATGCATGCGATACGGTAACTTTTAAAATACATTTAATAAAACATTGTTTAGCAAATAATATACCAGTGATTAGTGTGATGGGTTCTGCAAATAAACTAGATCCAACAAAATTCCAAATTGCAGACATAAGTAAAACTACAGTATGTCCATTAGCAAAAGTAATAAGAACTAAATTGAAAAAAGAGAAAATAAGAGGGAAAGTTCCCGTAGTATTTTCTACAGAAAGTCCAACAATTGCAAACAAAGAATATCTAGAAAAAATTGGAAAACAAGATTCAGATATACGAAAAGCGAAAATTCCACCAGCATCGAACGCATTTTGTCCATCAACTGCTGGTCTTATAGCAGCAAATTATGTTTATACTAATTTATTGAAAAATATAAAAATATTAACTGTTGAAAAACCTGTTTAATGAATGAAAACAACGCTAATAAAAGCGTTGTTTTATTTTTTAACATGGTTGACATATCAGAGTTCTCGATAGTTTTTCTGTAAATATTACACATAATTTGAAAATAATATTCTATATTAGTATGAAAAAAAGGTTCGAAAATTTATAATATAATTTGATTTTTTATAGAAAACGATGTATAATAGTTATAGATGAGAAAGGAGGATTACTTTGAAGAATAAAGGAACATTACTGGCACAAAACTTGAAAAAACTTCGATAAATGAACAATTACTCTATGTCAACTGTAGCAGATAAACTAGAGTTATCATCTCACGGTGTATATGCAAACTGGGAATATGGGCGTAACGAACCAAACGTTGCGACACTAGTATCAATAGCGAAATTATATAACGTTTCTATTGATGAACTAGTAGGCTATAAAACTGAAAAAGGGGAACCAGAAGAGTTGGCAGATACTCACTTTGAAGTAATTGATATGATTAAATCACTTGATAGTGAGGACTGTAAATTAGTAGAAGAAGTTTTGAGAAGATTTAGGGGATATTCTTTTTCGAGAAATATAAATCTATAACATACTCAAATACTTAGGCTATAGAGTTATAATGTAGTAAATTAAATTAATAGTTTTTTAATATAGGCTAAGTGGTAATACTTAGCCTATATTTTTCTTTTCTTGGGAAAAAGGGGTGATAACTATTGATGTAAAAGAATTAATGAACCAAATTATTAACGAAGCAATAGAAAAAAGAGCCAGTGATATCCATATATACCCACATACGTCGGGGAATTCCTTTGTACAACTCAGGGTGAACGGTCATCTGAGTAAATATGAACAATTTTCTAATAGGGAGCTAGACGCGATCATATCGCTTTTAAAATTTAATTCTAATATAGATATTTCAAGGAATAAGGAACCGCAAAGTGGTCGCTTTGTCTATAATTATAATGATAGAGATTATTTTTTACGTGTTTCCACCTTACCACTAAGTGAGTTAAATGAGGGCTGTGTGGTTAGAATATTTATTAATGAATTAGAAGATGTTGAATACAGTATTTTTGAAGAAGATAGTGAATATATAAACAATCTTTCAAAAAAAGCTAATGGTCTAATATTATTTTCAGGACCTACAGGAAGCGGTAAATCAACATCACTGTATAAATTAGCAAGTGAGCTTGCTAACATGAATAAGCAGGTAATTACAGTAGAAGATCCTGTAGAAAAAAAGATTCCTAGTTTAATACAAATGCAAGTAAATGAAAAAGCAGGAATTAACTATGATAATGCCTTAAAATCTATCTTGCGATGTGATCCGGATGCTATGGTAATCGGAGAAATCCGTGACTATAAGACAGCTAGTCAAGTAATTACGTCAGCATTTTCAGGACATTTAGTTTTAAGTACAATTCATGCGGAAGATTCTATTGGAGTAATAAATCGATTAAGAGATTTAAACCTGTCACTAGAAGATATAAAACAAACCGTGATTTGCATTATTTCGCAAAGATTGGTGAATTTAGTAAACGGAAAAAGAGGATTAGTAACCGAAATATTGAAAAAAGAAGATATTCATGAATATATAGATAATAATAGAATACATAAAAACTATTTAGAGAAAAAGTTTGAATTAGCTTACGAAAAAGGTTTAATCAACAATGATGAAAAAGAAAAATGGGGATATTAAAAAAATCCTAGATAAAGAGAATAAAATATATTTTATTAAGCGTCTATATGAGTTGATAAATCATGGATATATGTTAGAAGATTCTTTAGAATTTCTATTAATACAATATGAAGTTGCTGATGATGAAATTAAAAAGATAAAAGAAAAACTCTCTAACGGAAATAAATTATCCGATATATTGGGGTATCTTGGTTATTCACAACTAATTATAAGCAAAATAAAATTTGCTGAAGACTATGGTCGAATTGAAGATATGTTACTCGAAGTAGAAACTTATCTATCAATACAAAAAATACAACAAGAAAAGATAATAAAAACATTAAGATATCCACTATTTTTAACACTTACATTAGTATGCCTTATTATGGTATTTAATGCGCTAGTAATTCCACAATTTGAGAACATCTATACTTCATCTAATATTAAGATGGATCTCCAAACCATTATATTAATCAAATCACTTTATTATATTCCAAAAATCATTTCCATTATAATTTTATTTATCCTTTTAGGTATAAGTTACTTATTTTATACAATTAGATATAAACCACATCTATTTTTAAAGACTCTATTATATATTCCTAAGATTAGAAACTATTCTAAACTATATTTTTCTTACAGATTTTCTATGGAGTTAAGTTTATTTCTTATGAGTGGATTCTCTTTGAAAACTGCTTTAGAAGTAATGGTCGAAGAAAATTATGATTATTATTTAACAGAATTTGCTAAAGAAATTTTATATGAACTAGATAAAGGCATAAGTTTCGAAGACGCAATTGGAAAAATTAAATATTTTGATAAATCAATTAGAAAATTTGTAAGCCATGGAAGAAATAATGGTTTGATTGATAAAGAATTAAAACTTTTCAGTGAATTGATGTTAGATACCTTTTTAACATCATTAGATAGAACCTTAAAAAAATTACAACCTATTTTATTTGGAATCTTAGCCGTAGTAATTGTGGGACTGTATATGGTAATACTACTTCCAATTTTTAACATGGCAAGTTCATTAAAATAAGGAGGGAATTATGAAAAAAATTATTCAAAAGTTTAAAAACAAAGATGCATTTACACTTATAGAGATGTTAATCGTACTCTTTATAATCGCAATTCTATTAATTCTTATAATCCCTAATATTACTAAGAATATAGACACAGCTAAAGATAAAAGTTCAGAAGCATATGAAAAAACAGTACAATCACAAGTTACTGCTTATGAAATTAATGAAAATGATAAAGATGTTACATTTGAAAAACTAGTTGAAAAACATTATTTAGATGGCCCTGCAGATAAAGCTAGTACAGCACCTAATGGTAAGAAAATAGTAATAGCAAATGGTAAAGCAACACTTCAAAAATAGAAATGGATTCTCTTTGGTAGAGATGATAGCCGTGTTAATGATAGTTAGTATTATTGTGATAATCTTATCAAGAATCTCTATAAATACTTATGAGAAATATCAGGAGAGATTAGCTGTTAATGAGCTAGTGTCAGAAATTTATACTATTCAAACTAAGAGCTTAGGTAAGGATAGATCTTATATCACCTTCTTTTCAAGTGATGATGAGTACGCAGTTTTATATGATGGTCAGAAGTATTGGAAGAAAATACGTAAAAATGGTAAAGCAAAACTTGGTGCAGCTTCAGTGAAATTCGAGTATTGGAGAGGAAATCTAATATCTAAAGCGAACACCGTCGATGTAAAGTTTGATAATAGTTTATATCGAATAATAGTTCATTTAGATACAGGATATGTGACACTAGATGAAATATAATAAAAAAGGATTTACTTTTATAGAACTGATAGGATCTTTATTTATTTGTTCATTGCTATTTGTATTTTTAATACCGAATATGGTAAGGCAATATTCTAATCTTTACAAAACTGAAAAAGAATTAGAGATGAGAGAGATATTGTATGAAGAAATTTGTAGTCATTATAAGGATAAAAATTTCACTACAAAGAGAAAGAATTATTATATAAGTGTGAGTGGGAATTCAGCAAGAATTGAGGATGAAGAGACTGGTGAAAAGATCAGTTATAGCTAAATTTAAACAGGGATTCACCTTGCTGGAATTGACAGTATCTTTATTCTTATTAGTAATCCTAACCTTACTACTTATGCTAATATTACAGACTACAATAAACACCTCGAAAAGATTTTTAGACTATTCAAATTATGAATATGCCTTGGCCCACAGAAAAATACTACAGACATACAATAATAGTGCAAAAGTCACTCAAGAAAAACATTATATTATAATGAAAAGTAAAGATGATTCAGAAGATGTAAGGATAAATTTCAATGATAATCAAATCTACATGGACAAGTTTAAAAATTCTAATGACTTTGCTGGATATATTCTTCTACTAAAACATATCAAGGGATATACATTATCTGTTGAGGATGAAACTATACATATACTAATCGTAGATAAAAATAATCATGAACGAGATATGTTTCTAAAGATAAAAGATGAAAAAACAGATAAAGAAAAAGCCCAAGAAGAGAAAGAGAAGAAAGAAAAAGAAGAGAAGGCAAAGAAAGATACAGAAAAACATCCTAAGGATAATGCAGAAATAGAAAAAATAAAACCAATTACTAACAATGAGGAAGGAAGTTAGTACGATGAATATAATAAAAGAACATAAAAAAGCAAATGCGATAGTAGCATCCTTACTTGTAACTTTGTTAGTAATAACGGTTATATTTAGTATTATGGGGATTTACATTAATAAAATGTATACAATAAAAAGCTTAAATGACTATTACGATAAACAAATAACACAGCAACTAAAAGAAAATAATAAATCTAAATAATAGTTAGGTCCATTCTATTTTCCAAATTGGATTTTAGGATGGACTAAATTATTTGGAAAATAACTTATAAATAAAAAAAGAAATTCGTATTGATGTCTTAAAAGATATATTAATTGTTGCTTTGTTTTATCAAATAGTTTAAAATAGTACTATATTGACAAAAATTGAAACTAAATTTAAAGGAGATATAAATGGGTAAGAAATTATTATTGGGTCTAGTAGGTGCTGGAGCACTTGCAGCAGCTACTGTATTTCATAAAAAAGAAAATCTTAGTTCAGAAGAACGTGAAAAAGTAGAAGAAGCTAAAAAGTATTTAGAAGAACAAGGATATATTGTATCAGAAAAATCTAAGTTTCCTGTTGGGAGTTTAAACTTATTCTCTGTTTCTTCATTACCGATGTACTATAAAGCAGCTAAAACAGTAGCTAAATATATATTATAGTTATGTTTATACCAGAAAAAAATTATTCATTTTATGAAGATAATCCGAAAGGTAAATTAACTATTAAGAAATTTGTAAAAGAAATGTATTATCGTCTTATGTATGATGAAATATCATTACTTTCTGCAAATTTAAGTTATTATTTTATCTTATCTTTATTCCCAATGCTAATTGTAGCCTTGGCCTTGACGCCATATTTTAAAATTGATCAACAATTTTTATTAGAGAAGATTCAAAACTATGCACCAGGGGACCTTGGTAATTATCTTTTTGATATGATTTCAGAAGTCTTAAATAATAAGAATAACACGATTATCACAGTGGGGATTGTTTTCACACTTTGGTCAGCATCTAGTGGTATTTATGGAATAATTATAGCATTTAATAATGCATTTAGAGTACGTGATGGAAGAATATGGATTGTTACTAAAATAATAAGCGTAATCTTAACAGCATTGTTCTTAGTAGGTATGTTTCTTGCATTGGCTTTAATCGTATTTGGAAAACAACTTACATACATCTTATTCCATAAATTTAATCTGGATCAAGGATTCTATAACTTATGGTCTGTAATAAATTATACATTACCATTACTTTTTATATTCTTCGTCTTCGTGTTCCTATATACTATGGGGCCTAACTTGAAACTAAAAGCTATTAGTATACTACCAGGAGCGTTGTTTGCAACATTATCATGGACAATAGTCAGTAGATTATTTGGGTACTATATTGATCATTTTTCAAGTTATATAAAAACTTATGGAACAATCGGAGCCTTTATGGCATTCATACTTTGGCTATATATTACAGGATATATATTAATTATCGGTGCGGAAATTAATGCGATTTTCCATAATTATAAAGTAGAACATAGAGTATTTGAAGAAACTCATACGACAGAATAGAAGATAATATTGAAACTGAATTTAGCTTATAAGATCTTTACAATATTAAGTAGATCATATTTAAAAGCAAGCGCAAAAAATTGTGCTTGTTTTTTGTTTTGCAGAATTTTGTATTAAATTATTTTGATTTTCTTACAGTTCAGTTGAAATATAGGCAGAATTATATAAAAAGAAAGTGTTTTATAGTATAATTGTAGATACTTAATTAAGAAGATTGATTAAAGATTGAGAGGTCATACTATGGAAAAAGAAATTTATCTAGCAGGAGGATGTTTCTGGGGGGTTGAAGGTTACTTTGCACAACTTGATGGAGTAATTACTACAAAAGTTGGTTACAGCAATGGACAAACAGCAGAAACTACTTATCAACAAATTAAAACAACAGACCATGCTGAGGTTATTTATTTAAAATATGATAATTCAGTACTACCATTAAATGATGTATTACGTCACTATTTCAGAATTATTGATCCAGTAAGCATCAATAAACAAGGTGGAGATAGAGGACGTCAATATAGAACAGGAATTTACTATGTAGACGAAGAAACAAGAGAAGAAGTAGTTAACTTTATAGAAGAACTTCAAAAAAATTATACCAAGAAAATTGCTGTAGAAGTAGAAGCGGTAAATAACTATATCGACGCAGAAGAATATCATCAAAAATACCTTGAGAAGAACCCTACAGGATATTGCCATGTAGATTTAAGTTTAGCGAAAAAAAGCTTGTAATTTTCAAAATAAGTTTGAAATAATTACTAAAAAAAGGTAAAATATAAGTAAGTATAAATAAAAACAAGGAGTTAGAAAATGACAAACATTTTAATTTTCGGACACAAAAATCCAGATACTGATACAATTTGTTCAAGTATCGTTTATAACAATTTAAAAAGATTACAAGGAATGGATACTGAAGCTGTAAGACTTGGTGAAATTAACGATGAAACAAAATACGCTTTAGAATACTTTAACGTACGTTTACCACGTTTAGTAGAGGAAGTAGCAGAAGGACAACACGTTATCTTAGTTGACCACAATGAATTTCAACAATCAGCTAATGGAATCGAAAAAGCTGTTGTTCGTGAAGTAATCGATCACCACCGTATCGCAAACTTTGAAACAGCTGCACCATTATATTACCGTGCTGAGCCATTAGGATGTACAGCTACAATCTTAAAAAAAATCTATGAAGAGCAAAATGTTAACATCGACAAACAAATGGCAGGATTAATGTTATCAGCTATTATCTCTGATTCATTATTATTCAAATCTCCAACATGTACTTTACAAGATAAAGTTGCAGCTGAAGAATTAGCAAAAATTGCAGAAGTAGATGCACAAGAGTATGGTCTTGCTATGCTTAAAGCTGGTGCATCAACAACTGATAAAACAGCAGAAACTCTAATTTCTCTTGATGCTAAAGAATTCGTTTTAGGAGCAGATAAACTTGTAGTTGCACAAATTAACACAGTTGATGCTAACGAAGTAGCCGACAGAAAAGAAGAATTAGAAGCGGCAATCAAAGCAGAATTATCTTCAAAAGGATTAGCAGCATATGTATTTGTAATCACTAATATCTTAACTTCAGATTCAGAAGTACTAGTATTAGGTGAAAAACAAGATAAAGTTGCAGCGGCATTTGGAAAAACTCTAGAAAATGACTTTATGACACTTGAAGGTGTTGTATCACGTAAAAAACAAGTAGTTCCTCAAATTACTGAAGAGTTTTCAAAATAATTTTTAAAAAATAAACTTTAAAAAGAGACTAATCCAAAAGTTCTCAACTTTAAAAGTTTATATAAAAACGCATAGTCGTAGTGGTTTATTAATATCTAAATTTCTATTATAAAAACTTTTAGAGATCTAATAAACTATGCGGGGGTGACTCGACAAAATCGATTTCTCCGAAATCACGATTTTTGAGTCACTCCTTTTCTAATTTATATAAAATAGCAATCGAAAGGAAATATATGGATACATTTAAAGCAATATATTTGCCCTTTTTGAAGAAGATTATTGTAAACACGTTAGTTGTAATAGCATTTGCAGGTTTAACACAAGGAAAGCTAAAAATTGATCATCCAATATATGGTTTCCTTGGAGCTTTACTGATTACAATATTATTCACATTAGTTAGACCACTATTGATAGTTACTGTAATAATAACAATATTTAGTTTAGGACTATTTTCATTATTAGTAAGGACTATATTAGTTTATTCAGTTTCTTATATATTGGCACCACATTTTGAGATAGTATCGTTTTGGACAGCAATAGGTTTAGTAATTGCGATTAAAATTTTTAATTTTATATTTAAAACTGAACAAAGAACGATAATAATAAAAACATTTAAAAAGAAATAAAAAAGGAAAAAAATTATGCCAAAAATTACAACAAGAGAGCTTGCTGAAAAATTGAATCTAGAAGTAATAAGTGGTGAAAAAGGATTAGATAGAGAAATCACAACAGACGAGTTATCTCGTCCAGCATTACAACTTGCAGGGTATTTTTCTCACTATTCACCAGTTTGAATTCAAATTCTTGGGACAAGCGAATTATCATTCTTTAAATTAATTCCGGATGTTGAGAAAAAATCAAGAATGCGCATGTTATGTACGCGTGTAACTCCATGTATTATAATATCTAGAGAATTAGAAGTTCCAGAGGAATTAATAGATGCAGCTAATAAATACGATACACCAGTATTAAGATGTAGACAAGATACTACGAAATTGATGGGGAATATTTCCAATCACCTTAGAAGAGTATTTGCACCTACAACTTCAGTTCATGGAGTATTTATTGAAGTTTACGGTATTGGAGTCCTATTAACAGGAGAAAGTGGAATTGGTAAGAGTGAAATAGCGTTAGAACTTATAAAACGTGGGCACCGTTTAGTAGCTGATGATAGAGTAGATATTAGAGAAATAGAAAAAGGATTCTTAATCGGAAGTTGCGAATCTACTTTAATCAAGCATTTATTAGAGATTCGTGGATTAGGAATTATTAATGTAATGACATTATTTGGTACAGGGGCAGTACGTAGTGATAAGAGATTACAGTTAAATATTCACTTAGAAACATGGAATGATCAAAAACAATACGATAGAATTGGTTTAGGTGATGAAAGTAAAGAAATTCTAAATTCAAAAATTGAGAAGAAAACAATTCCAGTAAGACCTGGACGAAATGTTGCAATCATTATAGAATCTGCTGCTATGAACTATAGATTAAATCGAATGGGAATTAACACAGCTAAAGATTTTACATCACGATTAGCAGAAGAAATAAAAAGAAATAATATGAATAATGGGGTGGAATAATATGATATTAGGTTACTTAGATCCAATCGCCTTTCACTTATTTACAAAACCAGTATATTGGTACGGAATTATTATAGCGACTACTGTATTTTTTGCATACTACCTTGCTGATAAAGAAGCTACAAAAAGAGGGTTAAAAAAAGATACAATGTTAGATCTATTGCTAATAGCTTTACCTATAGCGTTTATCTTTGCTCGTGCGTACTACGTAATATTCAGATGGGAATTTTACAAAGGCGATTTTGCTAGTATGATAGCCATTTGGGATGGTGGAATAGCAATATACGGTGGTTTAATTGGTGGATTTGTAGTGTTATACTTTTTTGCAAGAAGAAGAGGGATAAAAATTATCAAGCTATTAGATATAATAGCGCCAAGTTTACTAGTGGGACAAATGCTAGGGCGTTGGGGGAACTTTTTCAACCATGAAGCATACGGTGAAGCAGTTAGTCAACAATATCTGCAAGATAGATTTATTCCAAACTTTATTATAGAAAATATGTATATTGATGGAGCTTACCGTCAACCAACATTCCTATATGAAAGTTTATGGTGTTTTATTGCACTTGTAATACTTCTATTAATAAGAAATAAACTAGCACAAAGTGAAGTCTTTGCTGCATACTTAATCTTATATGGAGTAGAGAGATTCATCGTTGAAGGAATGAGAACAGATTCACTATATCTAGGAAGCTTGAGAGTTTCTCAAGTCCTTTCATTAGTATTTGTGATAGGAAGTTTGATATACTTAATAGTGCTTAATACAAAATATAAAGATAAGAAGATTTTGTATAGAGAATCATAATAAAGAAGGTGGAAAATATGTCAGAAAAAATTTATGACCTAATTATTGTAGGAGCAGGACCTGCAGGGATGACTGCTTCAATCTATGCATCACGTGCGAATATGTCAGTATTGATGCTAGAAAGAAAATATCCAGGAGGTCAAATGTTATCAACTGAAGAAATTGAGAACTATACTGGATATGAAATGATTACAGGACCTGAACTATCAGAAAAAATGTTTGAACACTCTAAAAAATTCGGTACAGAATTTGGTTTTGGAAACATAACAGAAGTTGGAGTTAGAGACGGACTTAAATATGTAGTTGCAGGTGAAAAAGAATACGTAGCGAAATCAATCATAATTGCAACAGGATCAGAACATAAAAACCTTGATGTTCCTGGGGAAGAACAATTTTCAGGAAAAGGTGTAAGTTATTGTGCAGTTTGTGATGGTGCATTCTTTAGAAATAAAGAAGTAGTAGTTATCGGTGGAGGAGATTCAGCTGTAGAAGAAGCTTTATACTTATCTAACCTAGCTGCTAAAGTAACTATCGTTCACAGACGTGATGAACTACGCGCACAAAAAATTCTACAAGATAGAGCATTCGCTAAAGAAAATATCGAATTCGTTTGGGATAGTGTTGCCTACGAAATTAAAGGTGAAAGAAAAGTTTCTTCAATTGAAATAAGAAATGTAAAAACTGGTGAAGAAAGTTCTATTAAAGCTGATGGAGTATTCATCTATGTTGGTATGTTACCACAAACTCAAGATTTCAGAGATTTAGGAATTACTAATGAAGCTGGATATATCCCAACTAATGAAAAATTAGAAACATCAGTACCTGGTATTTTTGCAGCTGGAGATGTACGTGAAAAAGAAATCCGTCAAGTAATCACAGCAGCATCTGATGGAGCTATAGCAGCACAAAGTGCTTATAGCTTTGTAGAAGGTTTAGAATAATAATTATTATAATAAGAAAGAGAGGTTAATTAAAACCTCTTTTTTTATAAAATAGAACTGTGAATTTAATTAAAATCCACAGTTCTAATTTTATTTAATTTTATTCTTTAAAGTCAAAGATACTCTTGCGTTTAGAAAAATCAAATTTAATATAATTATTTTTATTAATAACTTTTTCTTTAAATTGATCTACTGGAATATTTTCAATCTTATCCACAGGATAGTGGCGTTCATATTCTTTAGGATTAACATTAGCATCAAAACTGAAATCATCAGTTTTTTCAAGAGCAGTTCCATCTTTATTTAGCTTATAAAATGTATAACCATGAACTTTTGCACCACCTGAACCATAAACATGGAAAGCTTTATCTTTAGTAATTGATAGTGTAGTTCTTTCGCCATTTACAAATTCAGGTGTAATGCGAACCACTTTATTATTCTTGTCAAGAGTATAGACATCCATTGGACTATATTCATTTGGTTTATCTTTACTAGCTTCTGTAAATAGTAACAGTTCATCTTTCCCATCACCATTAATGTCGAAGAAACCATAGTTTAAAAAGTTTTTCCCAACTTGTTTTTCTCCAAAAACCGTATAGTTAGAAATAGCTACAGGATTTATATCTTGTTTATCAGATTTTCCTTTGTTAATGGCATCTTGATAATTTTTTAAAACACCGGCATATGCTTTTTCATAATTATCTGGTTTTTTATTTTCATTGTTATCAGCTTTATTTTTGTTGTTATTTTTGTCACCTTCAGTTTTTTCTCCGAAGTTTTTAACTGACTTCCAATTTTCATTATCGAATTTCAGTATTTCTGGAAGAGGGAAAGTACTATTAAATGAATTTCTAGAATCATATTCTTTTCCAGTTGTTATGTCTTTATACTTACTATTATCAACATCTAAACCAGTGAACGTAATTACATTAGTCTTTTCAAGTTTATTTCCATCGTTAGAGAATTTTAAGAAATTGTATTCTCCTGAATCTTTATCGAATTTTCTAATTCTAATTGTTTTATCTTTGAACACTGCAGAACCAGAGTTGTTATTAGAACCATCAACTCCAAGTTTATCTAGTATAGCTCTATCGATTGTTTCAGGATTAAATAATCTAATTACCTTATTGTTCTTATCGAATGTGTAGATATCGATAGGGTTATTAGGTTTATCATTTCTAGAAATTAAAAGCTCTTTTCTTCCATTATTATCAATATCGTAAAATACATATTTTATGTAATCATCATTTTTCTTCTCTTTTAGAGCAGATTTTAAAGCTTCAGTATTAATAGATTTATCAGCACTATCTGGATTATTAATAGCCGCTTTATATTTTTGAATAATTGATCCATAAACTTCATTTTCATCAACAACTTTAGTTTTTGCTTTTTTAGAATAATAATAGTAACCGCCACCAGCTAATAATACAATTCCAAGTAAAGTAGATATAGCTGCTATTAATTTTTTCTTAGATTTCTTTTCTTTCTTAGAAGGAAGATTATCTTCTGATTTATTATTTTTAATAGGCGGTACTGGAGGAACTGTTTCAAAAATTCCTTTATCATTATTCTGGCCATTATACTGTTCAGATTGAACGTTATTATTATCTAAATTGTTATTTATATATTGTTCAGTAACGATGTTCTTATCATTAATGAATTCTTGTTCATTATTCTGGTTATTAAAGTATGTGTTTTGCTCAAACTCTTGATTGCTATTTAGGTGTGAATTATTAAGATTTTGTTTCTCATAATTACTTTGATTATATGACTGAGAGACAAACGTCTTATCATTCTCAAAACTTTGTTCATTATAATTATTTTGAAGAGTCTGAGGATTATAGTTTTCGTTATTATAGTTATTTTGCGAATAATCTTGAGTATAGTTCTCAAAATTTTGATTGTAGTTGTTTTCACCATAACCAAAATTTTGATTGTTTTGAGAATAGTTATAGTAGTTTTGATTGTAATTTTGGTTATTAAAGTTGTAATTTTGACCTTGATTATAGTTGTTATAATATGTATTATCATAACTTCCATATTGCTCATCTTGACTATAATTATTATTGTTTAATTCATTGTTATAGTTATTATAATTCTGGTTAGTATTATAGTCTTGGTCATAATTATAGTAATTTTCATTGTTATAATTATTTATATCATTATTCTGTGTATTATAATCAGTATATCCCTCATAATTATTATAATATTGATTATTATTTTGATAAAATTCTTCGGTATTTTGTTCACCATTATAATAATTATTTGGATAATCGCTATTTTGATTAAACTTATTATTTGGGGAAGTATTATTATCTTTAGTCATAAACATTTCTCCTTAATATCTTATAATTAATATTATAAAAAGTTTTTTAAAGAAAATCAAGAAAAGGGGAGTAATATGATAGAAATAATATAAGATAAAATTCTAGTAGAAAACTTTTTATCCTAAGTTATTATCTAAAAACATGTAAATAAAAACCACTGAGCCGTTAAACTCAGTGGTGAATCTTATTAATTTTAATGTAACTTAAAATAATTATTTATTATTATATTTTTTAGCTAAGTAAGGCATGATTAATCCTAATGAAAGTAGAATGATTGGAGTTACAATGTTCATAACTGTTTGGAAAGTACTTTCTGGAGTGTACATACCAGAGATACAAGCAAAAGCAGTTAAGAAGAAACACCAAGCTCCAAGTCCCATACCTACAAATTTATTTTTAACAAATTTGTATTCAGATTGGAATTTCTCAGCAGATTTTTTCAAGAATATATATGCTGCGAATACCCATAGATAACGTAATGGCATTGTAACAGCGTTAAGTTTAACTAACCATCTGAATAAATCATTAACTTCCTTAATTCCAAACATTGGGATAATTAGTAAGATAGAAACGATAACCCCAACAAGTTTTAATCCGTTAACGTATACATCGTTTTCGTTCTTAACTAATAATTTCTTAGGAATGTATTTCTCGTCAGCACTACTTAATAACATACGTAGTGGAGCATCGATAGAAATAATAACAACAGAAACTTGTCCGATTAAATCAACGATTGCATAGATAACTAAGAATAAGTTACCGACACCGTAGTAATTACCTAAAGTTTGGAAAGCATAGTAAGTTCCATTTGTAAGTAAGTCTTTAGGAATATTATTTGTATCGAACATTAATGCTAGAGCAAAAGTCCCAAGAATTGCAGTAGTACAAACCATAACTACTAGAGCAATCATTCCACGAGGAAAGTCTTTAGAAGGATTTTTCATCTTATTAACATAAGGTGAAATCTTCTCACAACCTCCTACCGCAAAAACTAAAATAGCAATAGATGTAATATACTTAACATCAAATGTTGGCATAAATGTATCTAATGACCAATCGATGTTAAATGTTTTAGCACCAGTAATAGATGGTGCTGTAATAGCCATAACTACAAATAATAATGACATAATAAACATTGAAGATCCGGCTAACATCGCCATTTTCTTAATTAAGTTTACTCCACGAGTTGCTAAGAATAAAGCAACTAAGAAGATAACTAAAGAAGCGATTTGTAAGTATGTGATATCCATTTTACTAATACGGTTATCACGAAATACAGTCCAACTAAACGCTGCGATAATACGAGATGGTTTTTGAGAAATATAAGGCATGTGAACTACCCACATTGTCCATCCAGTATAATAAGCAAGTAGTTTACCATGTGTAGAACTAATCCAAGAACTTACACCACCACCGGCATCTTTAAAAGTAGATCCTAGCTCACCAACGATTAATGAATACGGAATAAAGTAAATTACGAAAATTAAAACCCAAGAAACTATAGATTTTAATCCACCGAATTCAGAGTATCCATTAACGACATTCCCGAACGCCCATACAGTTGAGAATGCCATGAAGGCTAGGGTGTACCAAAATATTTTTTTTGCATCCCTCTCCATTGAGAACCTCCTAAAATATAAAATATACTAATAACTGCATAATTGCATTACTAAAATACTAGCACATACTACATGATTATTCAAGTAAAAATAAAATAAATTAAATTAAAATTTTTTTATTTGAAAATAAAATACTATTTTATAGAATATATATAAAAACATAGTGTTCAATAATTATGCAAATACTTCCGAAAATATTTTAATTGATAACGATTTAAAATGTAAATTTACATTATGAAAATATATTTACATAATCTTGATATTTTAAAGTATATATAAAGTTGACAAAAGAGGACACCACTTGAAATACATATATTTTTGAATTATAATAAACAGATGTAAAAGATAATTTTTATAAATGATAAGGGGTGATAAAGGAGTGAGGAAAAAACATAAATCATTAACTAGGTTAATGGTGATAATGACAGGTCTTGTAGTAGTTTCATTATTAGTAACTTCATTTTTTGTTACGGAATATATAAAAAACCGAGAAGATGAGATTATTCGTCAAAAAATATATTCAACTGCAAAGGTGGTAGCTAATGATAAAGGTGTCATAGACGATGTAAAACATCACAGGAGAACCAAGGGAATTCAAGAATATGCTAATAGAGTATTGGAAGAAACAGGAACCGACTTTGTAGTTATCACGGATGATACTTTTACAAGATACAGTCATCCAATAAATGAATTTGTTGGTGAAAAATTTTCTAATATAGAAGATATTAGTTCGACATTCCAATCTGGAGATCACTATAGTAAGCAAAGTGGTGTTCTGGGAGACGGACTTAGATTTTTCACAGCAATAAAAGATGAAAATGGTGAAAATATTGGTGTTGTGTGTGTAGGATATACTAAAGAAACAGTAAAAAAACAAATACTACATTCACAAGAAAAAATATTATTTGGATTATTGATAGGTATAGCAGTTGCAATTACGTTAGCAGTAGTGTATAATAGACGACTTAAGCGTATATTGTTAAACTATGAACCAGAAGAAATAGCATACAATTATATAGAGAAAAATCTTATATCCGATCATGTTTCCGAAGGAATTATAGCAATAAATATAGATAAGAAAGTTATCGTTAAGAATAGTAGTGCTAATCAAATATTGGATAAAGCAGGGTATTCTAAAGTTAAAAAAGGTAAGAAAATTCCTGATCAGATGTATGAAATTTTCTTCAAGAGTATAATCGAAGAAAATCTTCAAAGTAGAGATGAAGTGATAGTTCTAAATTACATCGAAGTTCTAGTTAATAGAAATGTAATCTATCAAAATGGTAAGTTATATGGTGCTGTAGTTACACTACGTGACCAAAGTGAAATGAAAAAATTAATCACAGAATTAAGCGGTACAGAAAAATATAACGATAGCCTTCGAGAACAGAGTCATCACTTTATGAATAAATTGCATGTACTACATGGTTTAATTGAGATGAAGTCTTATGATGAGGTTCAAAAATTTATCACTTATCTAAAAGATGACTATCATGATAAAATTGGATACATATCTGAGAGTATTAAAGTACCAGCAATAGCAGGTTTTTTACTAGCAAAAGTAAGAGAAGCTAAACAAAAAAATATATCGTTATTAATTGATTCAGATTCAATGATTCTAAATCAAGAAGGTTTAGATGAACTATTTAATGAACTTTTAATAATTTTAGGAGTACTTATAGACAACTCAATGGAATCTATAGGGGAAAAAGAAGATGGGAAAATTGTTGTTTACTTATACCTAAATACAGATGAAAATATACTATTATGTAATGTGTATGATAATGGCTGTGGAATTAGTAAGGATATACTGGAGAATGTATTTGAAAGAGGATATTCAACTAAAGGGGAAAACAGAGGATACGGATTAAATGCCGTTGACACTATTGTGAAAAAATATAATGGTTTAATAGACGTGGAAAGCGAAGTAGGCAAAACAAAATTTACAATAGAGATACCAATCGAGGAGGAATAATAAGTGAGAGTACTAATAATAGAAGACGATCCAATGGTAGCGATGATACACAAGGAGTATTTTAAAAAGAAAGAATTAACAGATGATTTAAATCATGTTACATCAATAGAAGATGCGAGAGAATATTTAGCAAACAATGATGTTGACTTAATAGTTTTAGATAACTATTTAATTGATGGACAAGGAATTGAGTACTTACCAGAATTAAAAGGATATCCAATTATTATGATAACAGCAGCAAATGACGTTCAAACTGTAGAAGCTGCATTATCTAATGGAGTAGTAGATTACTTAGTAAAACCATTTACTTATGAAAGATTTGCACAAGCAATTGATAAAGTACAAGACTATGTGAAATTATTATCAAAAGAAAAAATTAATCAAGATTTAATCGATGAATATTTAAATTCTGGTAGAATAGAAGAAGATGAAGATAATTTACCTAAAGGACTATCAAGAATCACATTGAAAAAAGTACTAGAGGCTATAAAACAGCATAATAGTGGATTTACTACTCAACAAATTGCAGATAAGTTAGATATTTCTAGAATAACTATTAGAAAATATTTAAATCACTTAGTTAATATAAACATACTTAGTGAAGATGCTGAATACTATACATCAGGAAGACCTGTGTCAGTATTTACAGTCGTATCTGAAAGTAGATTAGAAAAATTATTATAATAACGTATCATCAAAATCATATAATAATTTATAATTTGTAATAAAGAGAAAAACCTTCAAAACTTTAATTGTTTTGAAGGTTTTTTAGAGAAATAATAAAATTAAGAGAAGATATTAATCATTAATTTTGTATATACCTTTTTTATACTTGTCAGTATTTTTATACTCTTCTATAGTTTTATTAATTCTATCCATATCTTCTTTTTTGAATTTTTCTTGGATTTCTTTGTAGGTTACTTTTTTAAATAATTTAAAATCACGTTGACCAACAGGTTTATCATAATCTATAATTTTTATTTCAATACCATCATCTACTTTTCTTACTAATATACTACTACCTAAAGTTCCAAAGTCTGTAATATAAGCACCGTTTTGTTCTTGCATGCTAAAGAAAGTATCAGGTTTTAAAGTTTCGACTTTAGGATCAGTAGACTGATTAACATATGCACGACCGATTAATGCTAGTTGTGAATTAGTAAATTCTGGCTTTTTATTGTTGTCGTCTCTTCTATCTTCTGAATTTTCCTGTTTAACTTCATTGTATGTATAAACAGTTTTACGCACTGATCTAGGTATTTCTAGTTTTTCGTTTGACTGTGGACGATTTTTTAAAAATTCTTCTTTAGAACCGTACTGAGTATTCGACACGGTATCTTTGAACTTCCCATCTTTCTTTTCTTTGTCAGATAGGTTTACATCATGAATCTTATCATACTTGTCTTTTTTATCATTTAATTTATAAACGACATATCTGTCAGTATCTTTTTCTTGAGTGTGAATCCAAATAGTTTGGTTTTTATAGAATACAGCACGTGGAATATCACTATCAGATTGAGCTTGATAAAGTACCCTAATATTGTTAGAGTCATATGAATAAACTGCAACAGGACTATTAGGTTTATTTTCTTCAGTAATAAATAATTCGTTTGTACCATTTCCATCGATATCATAATAATTAAATTGTAGGAAATTCTTATCTTTTCCATTATCATTATAATTTTTAATAGCATATTTATTTACTTCAGAATCATTATCTGAATAACCTTTATCCATCGCTTCTTTATATTTTTCAAGAACCTGAGCGTAAGCTTCTTTATCAGATTTGTTTTTACTGAAAGAGAATATGCTAGAGATAGATTTATTCGTATAATTTGAATAATAATACAAGCCACCACCACTAATTAGTACCAGACCAAGAACAGTTGAGATTATTGGAATAAGTTTTGATTGTTTTTTCTTATTTGGTTCAAAATTACTAATTTCAGCACCTTGAGTATTAGAGTTCATGTTAGGGTTTTGGTTCGTATTATTGAAGTTTGGTTGCTGTTGGTTAAACCCTTGTTGATTTATATTATTGTAGTTTTGATACTGATGATTAAACCCTTGTTGATTCGTATTTTCGTAGTTTTGAATATGAGGATTAGTACCTTGCTGATTTGCATCTCTATAATTCTGGTATTGCTGATTAAATTCTTGTTCACTAGAATTATTATAATTTTGATATTTTTGATTTAAACCCTGTTGATTTAAATTTTCATAGTTTTGATATTGCTGATTAGGGTTATTATAATTTTGATATTGTTGGTTATATACTTGCTGATTCGCATTAGCATAATTCTGATTTTCTTGATTATAGTACTGTTGATTATTATAATTTTGATATGGCTGTCCAGTATATTGTTGATTTTCAAAATTACCATTGTAATTTTGCTGTTCATTATAATTATTGTAGTTTTGATATTGTTGATTTAATCCTTGCTGACTCTCATATTTTTCATAATTTTGATTGCTGTAATTCTGCTGGTTAGTTAAATCATCTTGATTATAGTTATTATAATTCTGACTAGGGTAATTTTGATTTTTCCCTTGACTATATTTTTTATTCATAAATTTTCTCCTCTATTTATTTTACATTATATATACTTTGCTTATATTATAGACTAAATTACATATTTTTTCAAAAAGTTATGAAAATCCCTAACTCCAGAATGTTGGAGCTAGGGAAGGAGTGTTATACTCTATATTTATGTTCTTCGTAGTTTCTAGTTTTTTTATATTCTTCTATTATCCTGTTAATTTTATCCATATCGTCTTTTTTGAATGTTTCTTGGATTTCTTTATAGGTTAAAGTTTTTATAACTTTTAGTTTGTGATTAGTTGAAGAATAATCTGGTATTTTAATTTCGATACTGTCAGATTTTCTATCTACAATAACAACAGTTGCTTTACTACCGAAATCAGAAGTAATAGTATCGTCATCACCACGTATAGAGAATTTAGTATCATATTTTAATGTTCCTACTTGAGGATCAGTGCCACCAGCTATAATAGCACGTCCTATTAAAGCAAGCTGTAAGTTGTTATATTCAGGTGTTTCAGTGGCTTTTTCACTATCTTTTTTCTCTTCATTTTGTGTGTTCACTTTATTATTATAATTATAAAGTGACTTAAGCTCAATTTTTGATAAGTCTATTTTATCATTAGATAGGGGATACTTGTTAAAGAACTCTTCTTTAGAAGTGAAATCCTCTTTAGTAACTATATCTTTATATTTCCCATTAAGATTACTATATTTTCCAAAGTCAATATCATGAGTTATTTCATATCTGATTTCATTATCTTTGATTTTATATGTAGTAATTCTATCAGTAAAATTTTCATTCTCATTAACAACCATAGTCTTATCTTTATAAAAAGTCGCTACAGGTTGACTACTCCTTGAATTAGTTTTGTATAGTACGTTAAGCTTATTCTGTTTATCAATATTGTAGATAGCTATAGGACTCACTAAATTACTATTTTCGAAAATTAACATTTCGTCTTGACCATCTTTATCCATATCAAAGTACGTAAATTTTAGATAATCTTTATTTTTACCTGAAGAATTATAACGTTCAATAGCATAGTTATTAAGTTCGTAATCAAACTTCGTTTCACCAGTATCCATTGCTTCTTTATATTTTTTTATTATAGGTGAATACAATTCATCATCTTTAGAAATTTTACTATTAGAATTGTAAAAATAGAATCCACCACCAGATAGAAAGATAATACCAAGAACACTTGCAATTATTGGTATTAATTTTGAACGTTTTTTCTTAGGTGGAATATTATTTATATTATATCCTTGAGTATTATTTTGATAATATCCTTGATTATTATAATTTTGATTGTAATATCCTTGATTTCCAGCATTATTGTAGTTTTGATACTGTTGATTATAGTTTTGCGAACTATTATTAGAATATTGCTGATTGAGATTTTGTTGATTGTTAGTATTTTCGTAATTTGAATAATGTTGATTATCTGAATTACGATTATTTTGATTATTATTGTTATTCATAAAACTCTCCTAAAATTATCTTTCATAAATATTATAAAATAAAACTTGATAATTTTAAAGAAAAATAAAAACTCTTAACCCCTTATGACTATAAGGAATCAAGAGTTTTATATTATTTTATTTTGTAACTACGAATGAATACCATCCGTTATCAGAAGTTTCTTCAACAAGTTTGAAACCACGTTCTAACATTTTTTCAAGAAGTTCATCTTTCTTCTCTTCGATAATACCAGAAGTGATATAGTAACCACCATCTTCTAATAAGTTATACGCATCATCAATCATAAGCTCGATAATGTGAGCAAGAATGTTCGATACGATAATGTTATATTTTTTAGTTTCTTTTGTAAGAAGACTAGCTTGATCAACTTCGATTCTTTTCTCAAGATTATTTAATGCGAAGTTCTCGTAAGAAACATCAACAGCAAGCTTATCTAAGTCAACAGCTTTTATATTACCGTCAGTTAAATAACTAGCCGCGATACTTAAAATACCACTACCGCAACCAACATCGATAACATTGTCAGTTCTTTGAACATATTTCTCAAGGTTTTTAATACATAGAGAAGTAGTCTCATGTCCACCAGTACCAAAAGCCATACCTGGATCGATGTTTATAATATATTTATCTTCAGTATTTTCATGTTCGCGCCATGTAGGTACAATAACGAATTTTTCACCGATATTAAGAATATCGAAATAATCTTTCCAAGAATTTTCCCAGTCACTATCTTGAATAATAGTAGTTTCAATTTTGAAGAAATCTCCAATATTGATATTTTCACCTAAAGCAAGAAGCTCAGCTTCAAAACGTTTGAAAGTTTCTTCATCAAAATTTAGCTCATTGATGTATCCTTTAACGATAACTCCGACTTCAGGATAATCAGCAGGACTAAGCTCAACGATAGTACCGAAATCATCATGTAAGTTCTCCTCAAGAGTAGTAGGATCTTCGATAGCAACCCCAGTTGAACCATAATCAAGAAGAATAGACTCAACTATTTCACTAGCTTCATTAGTAGTATGAATTGTAATTTCAACCCAATTTTCCATTTTATACCTCACAAATATTTTAATTTTACATATTAACTAGAGTATTCTAGTAATCTACATACCTACACATATTATACTATTTTCAATATTTAAGCAACTGATAAGGTGGGGTAGTCGTCAATATTTCGAGTGTAGAATACACGAGGAAATAATTATCCAGTAAAATATTCTAAAAATTGTAGCGAGACATGAAATTAGAAAATATTTATGGTAAGGGCGTAGTGGTTCATCTCTATTGTTGAGATATAAAGTAGCTATTTTAAATATTTCTTAAAAAAATTGAAAGAGTAGTTGACATATAAAAAATTCGATGTTAAACTTATACTTGTATCAGATACGAGAACAAGTTGAAAAATTGAATTAGGATAATTTTAGAAAAGACAGTTAAAGGAGAAAAATATGGATACAAAATTTTCAGTAGCATTACACATACTAATATATATTTCAGAAACAGATAAAGTAGTTTCTTCGGAGATACTAGCTAAAAGTGTTAACACAAATAGTAGTCACATAAGAAAGATTCTTGTAGTGTTGAAAAAAGGTGAACTAATAGAAAGTCAACAAGGAAAAACTGGAATAACATTGGCAAAAGAGCCTAAAGACATTACATTATCAGAAATTTATCAAATCATTTATCCTGATAAATACTTAGTAAATATCCATGAAGGTGCTAATAAAGAATGCCCAGTTGGTTTAAATATCGAAAACTTATTACAGCCAGTATTTAATGAAGCACAAGAAGCTTTTTATAAAAAACTTGAAGGTAAAACATTAGAAAAATTAATTAAAGAATTATACATAATAGGAGAAAAATAAACAATGAAAGCAGCAGTACACACAAAATATAATAAAAATAATATAGAACTTGAAATTAGAGAAGTAGCAGTACCTACAATAAATGAAAATGAAGTGTTGGTAAAAGTTACAGCAGCTGGAGTAAATCCACTAGATAATATGATTTCACGTGGTGAAGTAAAGATTATCGTACCTTATACACTTCCACAAGTTGCAGGTAATGAGGTAGTGGGGATTATTGAACAAAAAGGAAGTAATGTAGCTAATTTTGAGATTGGAGATAGAGTATTCTCTAGATTACCATTAGATAAAATCGGGGCTTTTGCTGAATATGTAGCTATTAATCAAGATGCAATAGCTAAAGTACCAGATTATCTAACTGATGAAGAAGCTGCAGCCGTTCCATTAACAGCATTAACAATTATGCAAGCTTTAGAACTTATGGGAGCAGAATCAGGAAAAACAATCTTCGTCTCAGGTGGAACAGGTGGAGTAGGTGGTATGGCTATTCCTGTCGCCAAAGCAAAAGGATTAACAGTAATCACTAATGGTAGTTTAGAAAATAAAGAACGTGTTGAAAAATTAGGTGTTGATCAATTCATCGACTATAAAACAACAGATTACACTAAAGTATTAAAAGATGTTGATTATGTGCTTGATACTTTAGGTGGAGCAGAAACAGAAAAACAAATGACTATTATGAAGTCAGGTGGTAAATTAGTGTCGCTAAGAGCTATGCCAAATGGAAATTTCGCTAAACGTATGAACTTAGCTTGGTGGAAACAATTTGTCTTAGGATTAGCTGGTAGAAAATTCGATAAAATGGCAAATAAATATGGAGTATCATATGACTTCATTTTCGTAGAATCAAATGGTAAACAACTTCAAGAAGTAGCTGACATTTTCACAAAATTAGAAATTAAACCATCAGTAGACACGGTATTTGACTTTAAAGATGTAAATAAAGCATTAGATAAAGTAGCGAATGGACGTTCAAGAGGTAAAACAGTTTTAAGTTTTAAATAATATAATAATATAAAAATATAGAAATAACTAGAGAAGGGAGCGGCTAGAAAATTATGATTTCTTAGTAATCAATTTTTTAAGTCGCTCAAATTATCTCAAAATATCAACAAACACAATAAAGTTAGGAGACAATTATGTTATATATAAATAAAAGAAATGAATACATTAATGTTAATGGATTAAAAATAGCATATAGAGAAATTAATAAAGGTAAATCAGAAAGACCATTAGTGATGTTAGTACACTTAGCGGCGACAATGGATAATTGGGATCCGAAATTTATTGACCTAGTAGCAGAAAAACATCATATTATCTTATTAGATTTACCAGGAGTTGGAGGAAGTGAAGGAAAAGTAGCTACAACAATTCCAGGGATGGCACAACAAGCTATCGACATTATTAAAGCATTAGGTTATAACAAAATAAACCTACTTGGATTGTCAATGGGTGGAATGATAGCTCAAGAAGTAACAAGATTAAATAATGACTTAGTAGAAAAATTAATCCTAGTAGGAACAGGACCGAGAGACGGCGAAGGAATCGGATCTGTAACTAGTACTACTTTCAAATTCATGCTAAAAGCAGGATTAAATAGGGTAGATCCTAAGAGATTTATCTTCTATAACCACGATGAAAAAGGAAAAATTGAAGCGAATAAAGTACTAGAAAGATTAGCAAGTCGTAGCAAAGAAAATGCAGATGACGATATGAAAGTACCAGGCTTTTTAAGACAATTAAAAGCAATCAAACGTTGGAGTACTGTAGGATTTGATGACTTAAAATTTATTACCCAACCTACACTAATCGCAAATGGTGATAAAGACTTAATGGTTCCTACAGTTAACTCATATAATATGCATCAAAAAATAGAAAATAGTAAATTAATAATTTATCCAAACGCAGCACACGGATCATTATTCCAATACGCAGATGAATTTTCAAAAGAGTTAATAGAATTTTTAGGAGAATAAGAAGCCAAACTAATTAAAAGTAGCTTGTTAGAAAATAATTATACTTAAGACACATGGTTTATCAGCCTTAAAACCTAGAAGAACAAAGTAGCATTTTAAAGAGCGAGTGATTCAAAAGTCGATTTTGTCGAGTTTGCCCAACTAATATAAAAAAGTAAATATATATCCAGCATAGAGCAATTTGAAAAAAACAATTATAGAAATTAATGATTTTTCACTCACTCTAACATTTTTTACAAAATCCTTGACAATAACGGTCGTTTAGTATAATATAGACTAAGTAAACCGTAATATAAAATATTAGTAAAGAGACTTTTATTTCATGTTTTTTTAGAAGAGAGTTTAATCCAGAGGCTGAAAGATTAAATAATAATGATTGAAATAAGCAACACTCTTTATAAAACCGAATATGAATTGAAAGGTATCAGGAAACTGATATGAATTCGGGTGGCACCACGAAACTAGTAATCGTCCCATGTAGTTAAATGACTATATGGGGCGTTTTTTTATTTCAAATTATACGAGGTTTGCTAATATTAGAAGTTAAAATTGATAAAAATATGGAGGCACTTATGACAACAATTACGAAAGAACAAGTAGCTCACATCGCTCATCTTTCTAGATTAGAAATCCAAGAAAGTGAAGTAGATGGGTACATCGAAAAATTAGAAAAAGTTGTAGATTTATTCAATACAATCAACAGCGCACCAACAGAAAATGTAAAACCAACTTATCACGTTCTAGACTTAGTTAATGTATTTAGAGAAGACGTAGCTCATGATGGAATGGATAGAGAAGAAGTTCTTAAAAACTCTAAAGAAACTGAAGCAGGACAATTCAAAGTACCTACTATTATTGAATAAAATAAGGAGATAATTTAATGAGTTTATTACATGAATCAATTGAAAGTTTAGAACTTAAACTTAAAAATAAAGAAATTAAACCAAGTGATTTAGTAAAAGAATCACTAGACAGAATTAAAGCTACTGATGATAAAGTAGGTTCATTCATTACAGTAACTGAAGAAGTAGCATTAAAACAAGCTGAAGCTTTAGACTGTGCTCAAGAAGAAGGTCGCGTTGAAGGTAAATTATTCGGTATCCCAATGGGAATCAAAGATAACATTGTTACAAAAGACATTCAAACAACTTGTGCATCAAAAATCTTAGAAGGATTTAATCCAATTTACGATGCAACAGTAATGAACAAACTTAACAAAGAAAACCCAATTCTTTTAGGGAAATTAAACATGGACGAGTTTGCAATGGGTGGTTCTACAGAAACATCTTACTATAAACTTACTCGTAACCCTCACGACTTAGATGCAGTACCAGGAGGTTCAAGTGGTGGTTCAGCTACAGCGGTAGCAGCAGGACAAGTTAGCTTCACTCTAGGAAGTGACACAGGTGGTTCTGTACGTCAACCAGCTTCTTACTGTGGTGTAGTTGGATTAAAACCAACTTATGGACGTGTATCTCGTTTTGGATTAGTAGCATTCGCTTCATCATTAGACCAAATCGGACCAATGACTCGTACAGTTAAAGATAACGCTCGTGTATTAGAAATCATCTCTGGATTAGATGCTAACGACATGACTAGTGCACCTGTGGAAGTACCAGAATTCAGCAAAATCATTACTGGAGACATCAAAGGTAAGAAAATCGCTCTTCCTAAAGAATACTTCGGTGCAGGAATTGACGAAGAAGTTAAACAAGCAGTACTTGAAGGTGTTAAATACTTAGAAAGCCAAGGAGCTATTGTAGAAGAAGTAAGTCTTCCAAATACAGACTACGCTATTTCAACTTACTACATTATCGCTTCTGCAGAAGCAAGTTCAAACCTTTCTCGTTTCGATGGTATTCGTTATGGATACAGAAGTCCAAACGCAACAAACCTTGAAGAAATCTACAAAAAAACACGTGGAGAAGGATTTGGGGCTGAGGTTAAACGCCGTATTATGTTAGGAACATACGTATTATCTTCAGGATACTACGATGCATACTACAAAAAAGCACAACAAGTACGTACATTAATTAAACAAGACTTTGATAGAGTATTCGAAGAATACGATGTAATCATTGGACCGACTGCTCCAACAGTAGCATTCAACATTGGAGAAGAAGTAGGAGATCCAATTAAAATCTACGCTAACGATATCTTAACAATCCCAGTAAACATGGCTGGATTACCAGGTATCAGTATTCCATGTGGATTCAAAGGTAACCGTCCAATCGGTATGCAAATTATTGCTAAACCATTCGCAGAATCTACACTATACGATGTAGCGTATAACTTCGAACAACACTACAACTTACACGATAAAAAAATAGAATTATAATAGGAGAAACAAGATGCATTTTGAAACAGTAATTGGACTAGAAGTCCATGTAGAATTAAAAACAGATTCAAAAATATTCTCACCATCTCCAGCTCACTTTGGTGCAGAACCAAACACTAACACAAACGTTATCGACTTAGGATACCCAGGGGTACTTCCAGTAGTAAACAAAAGAGCGGTAGAATGGGGAATGAAAGCAGCAATGGCGCTTAACATGACAGTAGCTCGCGAGTCAAAATTCGATAGAAAAAACTACTTCTATCCAGATAATCCGAAAGCATACCAAATCTCACAATTTGATCAACCTATCGGGGAAAACGGATGGATTGATATCGAAGTAAACGGAGAAACTAAACGTATCGGTATTACACGTGCTCACCTTGAAGAAGATGCTGGTAAATTAACTCACAAAAATGGTTACTCACTAGTTGACCTTAACCGTCAAGGTACACCACTTATTGAGATCGTATCTGAGCCAGATATCAGAACTCCAGAAGAAGCATATGCTTACTTAGAAAAATTACGTTCAATCATTCAATATATCGAAGTATCTGACGTTAAGATGGAAGAAGGATCAATGCGTTGTGACGCGAACATATCTATCCGTCCTTACGGTCAAGATGAATTCGGTACAAAAACTGAGCTAAAAAACTTAAACTCATTCACTTTCGTTAAAAAAGGTTTAGAGTACGAAGAAAAACGTCAAGAACAAGTTATTCTTTCAGGTGGAGTAATCAATCAAGAAACTCGTCGTTTCGATGAAACAACAGGAACAACTAAACTTATGCGTGTTAAAGAAGGTTCAGACGATTACCGTTACTTCCCAGAGCCAGATATCGTACCTATGATCATCTCTGATGAATGGATGGAAGAAGTAAGAAAAACTATTCCAGAACTTCCAGATGCTCGTCAAAGAAGATACCAAGAAGAACTTGGTTTACCAGCATACGATGCACACGTTCTTACATTAACTAAAGAAATGTCAGACATGTTCGAAGAAACTGTAGCTTTAGGAGCAGATCCAAAATTAGCATCTAACTACTTAATGGTAGATGTAAATGCATACTTAAACAAAGTTCAACAAGAACTTAAAGACACAGCATTAACTGCAGAAGGTTTAGCAGGAATGATTAAATTAATCACTGACGGAACAATCTCAAGTAAAATCGCTAAAAAAGTATTTGCAGAACTTATCGAACACGGTGGAGATGCTGCACAAATCGTTAAAGAAAAAGGTCTTGTACAAGTATCAGATAGTGGACAATTATTAGCTTGGGTAAACGAAGCATTAGATAACAATCCAAAATCTATCGAAGACTACAAAAATGGTCGTGACCGTGCGATTGGTTTCTTAGTAGGTCAAATCATGAAAGCCTCAAAAGGACAAGCCAACCCACAAATGATCAACAAAATGTTATTAGAAGAAATCGCAAAACGATAATAACGAAAATAATAAACGAACTCGAAGCAAGGAGAAATCTTTGTTTCGAGTTTTTTAGTGTTTAAAACGTAGAAAAGTCTCTTATGTATTGCAAAGAATATAATTGTTATATATAATAAATATTACGGAAATAAAACAAGAAATATAATTTTTTGAGTTAAACAATATACATTTACTATATAATGTTAAAATCAAATCTGTTAATGTGTAATTATTGAAAAATAACTTATGGGAGGAAAATGAAATGACTGAAGATCCGTTTAAAGAATATTTAATACAATCAGAACCTTCTAAGAGAGAAAAAGGTTATGCATGGCAGACAGCAATAGGTTTGCAGGAAGTTGATGGTTTAACTCCATCTCAATATTTAATTAATACAGCATTGAGAAACATAGAAGGTGAAATAACACTAGAAGAAGCCGACATACTGCTTCATTCATATTATGAAGAAAATCCAGAACTAAATAAAGAAAGTCGTGTAGAAGAAGCTGATAAAGTGTCTGTTCGAATAGCTAGAATCTTATCCGAAGAAGCTTTTACCTTTTCCCCAACGGAATATTTAGCTATTCATAGGAAGTTATTTGAAGGAATATATAAACATGCAGGGACAATCAGAACTTATAATATTACAAAAAAAGAATGGGTCTTAGACGGAGAAACAGTAATATACGGAAGTGCAAGTGAATTAGTTAGAACTCTAGAGTATAACTTTGAGCAAGAGAAAAAATTCAAGTATAATGGTTTATCAACGAATGAAATAATAGAACACTTATCAGAATTCATCTCAAGACTATGGCAAATCCATGTTTTTGAAGAAGGGAATACAAGAACAACAGCTGTATTTTTTATCAAATATCTAAGAACATTAGGTTTTGATGTAACAAATGATATATTCGCTGCTAACTCTTGGTATTTTAGAAATTCATTAGTTAGAGCAAACTACAGAAATTTAAAGAAAGAAATCTATTCAACATTTGAATTTGTAGAGTTATTTTTAAGAAATTTACTACTAGATGAAAGTACACCATTAAAAAATAGAGAATTACATATCAATTGGATAAAAGAAGATAGAGAGATTTCAACATATAATTATAACGATAAACTAGAAAACTTCTCTGATAAAAATAAGGAATATATTAAGAACCTTTATGATAAATTCAATTTTGATTCTGTATTTGGAAGAAAAGAAGTGATGGAAGTTACAAAACTAAAAAAATCAAGAGCATCAGAAATAATAAAAGAGATGCTAGTACACGAACTTATTGAAAAAGTAGAAGGGTATGGAAAAGGAAAATATAAATTTAGAATAGAGCTAAATTTATAGAACTCACAAAATGATAAAAATATACGAACTCGAAACAAGGGGAAATCTTTGTTTTGAGTTTTTATATTAATTTATGAAACTGGACATTCGTTATTAAAAAGTGGACATTGAGGAATGAAACTGGACATTCACAGATGAAAATAGTGGACAATGGGGAGTATAACTGGACTTTCATGGTTGAAAAAGTGGATAATGAGGAATAAAAGTGGACTTTGATACGTGCGTAGTAAATTATATTACTAAATAAAGACGTACCCAAAAATAGATTTTTTTTATCAAAATTTTGAGTACATCTTTTTTATATTTAATATTAATTATTTACTCTTCACAAACTCTACTATTTTTGAAATAGCCTTTGTTGCTTCTGGTATTGGGAAGGCAGGGTATACGTGGTTTAAGTTTTTACCGATTTCGAATTCAGTCTTAACATTTGCTTCACGAAGTTTTTCAGATAATAATGCTATGTCAGGATATAATAATTCACGAGTTCCTGAGAATAACAATACTTCTGGTAGATTTTTCATCTCACCATATAATGGAGAAACTTTCCAATCTGATAAGTCAGCATCACCAGCCCAAGATTTAGCATCAGCTAGTAGAGTATCTACATGTAGTAGAGGATCTTTTTTGATATATTTTTGAATATCAGGGTTTGACATTGTTAAATCAACCCATGGACTTAGAAGAATAAGACCTTTAGGTAGTTTAATATTATTTTGAACAAAATCTTGAACTAATCCTAGAGCTAAGCCACCACCAGCACTATCTCCCATAATATAGACATCTTTATCTGGATTCTCAGTAACGTAGTCTGTATATAATTTTGTTAGTAGTTCATAGCTATCTTTATAAGTATAGAATGGAGCTAATCCGTAATCAGGAATAATAACCTCAGCATCAGCTTCTTGAGCAATTTTATCAGCCATCGCCCATTGAATATCTACGAATTCATGAACGTAAGAACCACCATGAATATAGAAAATAGTAGAATTAGAGTCATTTACACTATTTAAATGCCAAACCTGTCTATCAGAAACAATTCTAGTATAGAATTTAGATTTAGTATCAAATTCATATACATTTACAGTTTCTTCGTTTTTGTCTTCTTTTTGTTTTTCTAGTCTCTTAGTTTCATCGATATCTCTTAGTTTCTTATATTTATTACCAAGGTATAACTCGATTAAACCAGCTTTTGCACTACGTTTATAACGTAATTTCTGATACCCTGCATAGCTACCTATTAATGCAGGTAATGTTGCGGCAATTGAAGCTACTGAAACAACTTTTTTATTAAATTTTCCCATTTTAATCTCCTCTTATTTACATAAATGTAAGTATTTTATTTATTTACAAATATAGTTTATCAGAAAATAAAGTGATTGTAAAAATAAAAATCTGAAGAAAAGGAATAAGGAAAAAAGAAAGTTGGAAGTCTACTTCCAATTATAGGTAAAATAGAGAAAGTTGGAAGCCTACTTCCAATAAATAAAAAAAGAGCACCTTAAATTCAAATCTATTAAGGTACTCCTGAAGCTGGTTATTTAGTTATTCTATCTAATTAAATAGTAGTTTGTGATATATGCATTCACGATATCGCGCAGTTGTTCATCAGATAGTCGTCTTAATGCTGGGAAGGCGATTGTAGACAATTCTACTAGGTTATCAATATTTTTTTCTGTGAACTCTTCTTGATCAATCTCTTCAGTATTATTAGAAAATAGAATGAATAATTTACTAGCTTCATCATCTGTAAGACCTCTATTTTCACATGCTAAATAAAATGAAGGTTCTTCATTGAATCTATCTTTTATGTATTCATTAATCTCATATACAGCTGATTTAATAGTGAAGTGACTAGAGATAAAATCAGGACTTTCAACATATTTTGTTTGTTTCACTTCAAAAGGTATTCCACCTTCATTAACAGCTTTTGTAAGGAACATGCTAATAGCAGTTTCCAGATTTAATCCAAGATTAAAGAATAAATCTTCAGCATCATTTTTTAATTCATCATCAATGGTTAAAACAATTTTCGATTCACTCATTTTTAAAACTCTCCTTAGTTAATACATTAATTTTATCGTAGAATGGTTAATTTTTCAAGAGAACTTTATACGAAAAAGTTAAATTCAAGGATATATACAAGAATGAAGAAAAGTTGTAAAGAGATATAAGAATTACTAGTAAATATGTTATAATAGAATGAAAGAAAATTAGGATTGAGAGGATCTTTATGGAATTAGAATTATTACAAAAAGCGATAGAAGAAGAGTATGATTTACTAAAATTTAAAGTATACTACTAATTGACGAATAGTTATGGTAAAATAATATCAAAACGGTAGTTAATTTAGTTAAAATGAAGATAAATATCGTATAAGAATGGAGGGTGTTAAGTAAAAAATGTAATAATCTTAGAAAAATTATGAAAAATTAAGATGTAAAGTTTAAGTTAGATTTTTATACAAAAAAATTATTTTAGAGAGGAGAAAAAATTTGAGTTTAAGTTTAAGAAAAATTGAATTTTACGGAATTTATTTTTATAATAAGGAGAGTGAATATGAAGATACAGATAATCTAATCCGTTTGATTGAATCTTTTGATAAAAATTTTATATTTGATGATGCTAAATCGAACAAATTTTGGAGACTGGATAGTGTAAACAGGAAAAACGACCTTTTTTATTTGATTTTTAAATCTGGTAAATACAACCATTCTCCTAATTATATATCAAGATTAGATGGAGTTGAAAGAGTATCTGATAAGAATCTTGATGAAGGAGAATGTGAAAAAACTCATGTTGTTATTAATGTTAAAGAATCAACTTTAATTATTGAATATAGAAAAAGTGGAGTATCTTCTGCTGCTTTTGTAAGGTATGTTAATAAATTTATTAGAGATGAAAAAATACAGCTAGATAAAATTAAAGTTGTCAAAGAATTAAAACAAGATTTTCTGAATAATTTAAACTCATTAAAAACGATTCAAAATATTCAATTATATGTAAAAAATGAAATTATTGGTTCTGAATACATGAATTTAATTGAGCCTACTGAAAACACTCAGGAGGAAGTCATTGTTACAGTGAAAGCTGAGAGGAAAAAAACACTTGCTATTGAGAATATTAAGAACATTTTTAATAAGATTGGAACAAATGGTCAAGTAACAAAGAGAATAAGAGTTAGAGGACGAGATTCTGATAATATTAATGTACTTTTGGATTCATTAAATCAAAGTAAGTTTGAACAAATATATGTAGAACTGGATGAAAAAGGCATAGTGGATTCGACTTCTTATTTTGAGAAAGTGTCTGAAATAATATGAATATTGAATGGATAAGGATTATAATTGACTACTTATCAGTTTCTAATAAGAAGGAAAAAAATATGGAAATTATATTTCCAATAATAATTTCTATTGTTGCTTCAGTATCGTATTATATATATAAAGATGTAGTAAGTACACTGAAGATTTTTACTGAACAATTATTAAATATTACTTCAGTATTAATAGGTTTTACTGGGATACTTGTGACATTATTTTTAACAACTGAAAATAAAAATATAAAGTCTTTAAGAGAAAAAGAGACAGAGAAAGTTTTATACGGAAAAAAAGTAACTCTATTTGATTTGCTACACACCTTATTTACGTACGCACTTTTAAATGAGTTGATTCTGTTATTAATATTACTATTCAATCAATACATACGAGGCCTATTTTATAGCAAGTCAATATCTTTTGTAGGACTTTTTTTGGAAATTTTTATGATTTTAAACATTATTTTTTCCATGATGAGAGGAGTAAATAATTTATATTGGATTTTTAAAAAAAGATAGATGTCAAATGTCATCTAAAAATATTTTAAGTCGATAAAAGAAGTTTTTATTAATCTATAAGAAATATATGTTTTGATAAAATAAATTATTTAAGATATTATATAGAAGAATGTAAGGAAATTAGGATTGAGAGGACCTTTATGAAATTAGAATTATTAAAAAAAGCGATAGAAGAAAACTACAATGCATTATCTGAAGTTAATAACGCAGCATATAGTTTAGAACCTGTATCAGATGAAAGATTAGTAGAAATTGCAAAAGATGTAAATGAACAGTTAGGATATGAACTATACGATAAACTAGATAAAGAAAGTTTAGTAGCAGACTTCTCAACTACATCAAGAGAAATGTATAAATATACTCTAGATAAATCAAAATTCTTAAATGATAGACTAGAAAAAGCATTAGTCGAACATTGTGACGATATATTAGTAGATGTAGTAAAAGCCCACGAAAACTTCGACTCGATGGAAACATATGAACTGTACACATTAGCATTTGAAGTAAATGAAAAACTAGGTTATAGACTATTTAGAGATATCTATTCTTATAGCTTAAGACGTGACTTCGAGAGAGTAGCAAAAGCAGTAGAAACATACAAAAAAGAAGGAAAAATAACGAAGTTTATTAAGTAGGGAGTTCGGTAGAGATATTAAGAAATGAGAAATAAATATTATGAAATTATTTAATAATCATAAAAAAACTTTATAATATAAAAATCAATGGGGAATAAATTATGCTTGAATTGAAAAAAATTAATAGAAACAATATAGGGGAAATCCTGAAATTAGAGGTTTTTGATAATCAGAAGAGTTTATTAGATCTCTAAAAAGCTTTTAAAAAGCGAATATAGATGTCAATAGACCTCTACGTCTATGAGTTATCATATATACTTTGTTAAAATTTAGGATTTTTGGGTACGCCCCTTTAATTAATTTTATAAGTTATCTGTATTTGTTAATATTATATAAATCAAAAAGTCGCCCACTAAAATTTTAATTAATTATGTGGACGATTTTATTTTTAAGTTAGTATCTAAAAATTAATATGGATATAATAATAGTACCTCATTTTATTATTTATCTTGTAAATATAAACATTTTTATTTTGATTAAACACTATAAACTCTAACGTTTAAGCACCTAGTTTAGATACTAATTTTCTTTTGTTTTCAAAATTTATGATATTTATATCATATTGCTTGAAGGCAGCTTTATATTCTTCTTTTAAATCTTTATAGCCTTCTGGACTAATAATTATATATAAATCTTCTTGACGAGAGTATGTTTTAGCTCGATTTTCTGTGGTATCTAGCCAACTAGCAAGAATGAAATCCATCTTTTCTTTGTTAATTTTATTATGTACTTGAACTAATTTATATTTCCCTTTTGACATCATTAAATAGTTAAATTTATGTTCTAATTTAGAACGTCCAGTTATTGATAAGTCAGGAAAAACATTATACTCTGTACTTTTATCAAAATACATTTTTACATCTTCTAAAAAGTGCGATTGGATATTTTGAGGATGTAATGCAGATAAATCATAGATATTAAGTAAAACTTGGGTCATATCATGAATAGTTTGACCTAATGTGGTACGTTTAGCTTTTTTTATAATTTCATTTCCTGACAATTCAAATCCATTATAATTAAGTATGGAGTTTAGTAGTTGTTGCCTTTTAGTTTTATTGGTTAAATTTATTCCATTTAATTGTAGTTCCCAAATAGTAAAGCCATCGTCTGTCACTATGTAATGAGAACCTTCATATTTTATAGTAAAAGAAATTCCATCACCATATGTATTAGTGTATGGTGTTACTACCTCGTAACTTTCACCTGCTAATAAATTAAAGTGTGTATTTTCTCTTACGTAATTTACATATTCTTCTTTAAGTTGTTGGCCATTCATAGCAGGGGATACCTCCTTTTTTTATTATATAAGATTTCCTTGTATATGTATAGATAGATTATTATTTTTATCTATATTAGAAAAAATTAGTAAATTATCTAATGTTCTCAAAAAATCATCGGTATTTTCTATATTTTTAAAAGGTAGTGGATATGTTTTACAGTGAGTTTGTCCATCGTTTTTGTCATAAAACTCTTGTTCGGAGAAGATATTTATCCTATTCCCGTATACCTTACTACCATCGGCATTTTTGTGGAAATTGGAGTTTAAATTTATTCTTACTAAAGTATGATTGTAATTGGTTTCACGCAAATTAAAAACCTTACTTCTTAAAGAATACTTATATGATAAAATGAATTTCTCTTTAGATGATGAACCTATTAATATATCACCTTGAGTATTTTCATTCTCTTTAATAGTATTTTTATGATTTTCTATTATGATTTTTAACATATTTAAAAGCTTTTCTGCTTCAGAATCAGTTAATTGTAATTCCATAATTTTCCTCCCTATAATTTTATATTTCAAACCTGTCAAATTTTATTAATTTAAAAAGAACAATTCGTAAGTATTATATTAAATAGTTAAAACGATTTTGGATTTACTTATATAAATATCTCATGTTTTTAAGTTTATTTTATCGTAGAATAGTTTATTTTACAAGGGATATTAAATAAAAAGATTAAGAAAATAGAAATAACAATTAAATTTAAAAGAAATATATATAGTATCAGAAAAATTTATATAAAGTATGGTATAATAATACTCAGTATAATAGTATCAAGAGAATCTTTATTAACTTAGAATTATTACAAAAAGCAGTGGAGACATACAAAAAAGAAGGTAAAATAACGAAGTTTATTAAGTAGGAAGTTTGGTGGGAATATAAAAAATAGGATATTAAAATTAAGATATTATTATATAATCATAAAAACAAACTTCATATTTAAAATCAAAAAATCAATGGGGAATAGATTATGCTTAAATTGAAAAAGATTAATAGAAATAATATAGGGGAGATTCTGAAATTAGAGGTTTTTGATAATCAGAAAAGTTTTGTAGCTACAAATAATAGTAGTATCATAGAAGCGTATATAGCAATTACTGATAATAATGATGTATTTACATTTGGTATTTATAAAGATGATACACCTATTGGTTTTCTAATGATAGGTTTTGATGTGAATTTAGATGATGAAGGTGCTCCAAAAATAGCTAAAGGGAATTATAATATATGGCGACTTATGGTAGATAAGAAATTCCAAGGGCAAGGATTTGGTAAAAAAGCCATGAATTTAGCTTTAGAATTTATTAATACATTTCCTTGTGGAACAGCAAAATATTGCTGGTTATCTTATGAAAGTGATAATAATGTAGCACGCGAGCTCTATAAATCAGTTGGTTTTGTAGAAACTGATGAAAAAGATGGAGATGAGATAGTAGCTATTTTAGAATTAAAGTAGAAATAATTCTTTTCTTTGTGATAATATTAAAATTTCTACTTTAATACTTAAAGTATTGAATAGTTTTAAGAAGATAGAAAAAAACAGTGATTGAATCATTGAAAAATAAAACATTAAATATTAATATAAAACTGAGGCTATCGATTTTATAACGGTGATCCAGATAAATTTATTTATAAAGAATAATCATCTTTCCTGGTCAAAGTAAAGATGGTTATTTTTTGTTTTATGGGAAAGAAGTATGTTTAGGTAAAGGAATATATGAGAGACGAGTTGAGTGGAATGAATTAAGAAAAGCTATTAATATTGAATTATTAGAAGAATGTAAAGTAAATGAAGATAAACTATTAGGACCATATTTTGTAACTAAAAATTATCTAGAAAATAATGAGGAATTTGTAAAAGTTTTTAAAAATAAGATAATAATGTATTTATTTGATGATGCAGCAAAACATAAGCGTTCTATGATTTTTAGCGGTTGTGATACTAATAATATATATTCTGAAATCTGTAAGGAGTTTGATGAAAAAGGTATATTTATATTCTCAGAAAGAGTTCAAGAAAAATTTCCAAACAAACCTATTGTAATAGATGAGGTTGAAAATATGAAATATCAAGAAAATAATGGGAATTTTGGATATGAAAAAGTAGCAGAAACTAATTTTAAAGATGAGGACTAATTATGTCTGAAAATTTAATGAAGTCTGTATACATAAAAGAACAAAAAAGATATCTTCTTTCAGAGTTAAGTAAATTGTTTAATGTTAATGAGAGGAAAACTAAAGATTTCTTAAAACTTCTAAGAAGTTATGGTGTGTTGAAAATTGTATCTAAATCCAAAGATAAAAAAGAATTAAGCGATATTGTAGACGTTGATGATGAAATATCAGACATTGATTCAGATAGTGAAAATGTATATTACTATATTTTTACTTTTGTTGGTATTATGATAGTATCTGGAATAGTTTTGAAAATTTATCCGAAATATATATTTAAAAGTGATACACCTATATTACAATTAAAACAAATTTTAAAAGTGATAGAAAAACAAAATAAAAAGGAACAATTTATAAAATTCCATAATGAGAGTTTAGAAAATACATCGTATAATCTTCTTGCGACAATTCTATATTTATATAATGATTATAATGAATATGGAATCTATACAACAACGCAAAATATATTCGAAGTGAATGGAAATGGTGAAATAAATTGGGATAAAACTATTAATGAGACGTTTACTTTGATTAGTAATAATAAACCATTTTATCCTGAATTAATAACAAGAAAGAAAATCGATGATGATAATGACTATTTTAAAATACTTCATGAGGTAATTTTAACACAATGTTCTAAACAATTGAAAAAAACAGGTCTATTAGAATTATTTGAGTTTGAAGAATTAAATCTTGTAGAAAAGAAAATTGATGATTTAGGTGATAAAGATTATATTTTAAACAAAATATTAAAAGAATTAAATGTTCAATTTAATACAAGAAAACAATTATTATTGAAAACAATGTATGCGTATATATCTTGTGAATCTGACTTAGGAACTAATAGTGATTTTAGCTTATATGGTACAAATAGTTTCCATGTTATTTGGGAAAATGTTTGCTCAGAAGTGTTTAATAATATGCTGAACAAAAAACTAAGTGAATTGAGATTACCTTTAAAATTAAAACGAGAATATAATGGAAATCACAAGTTAATTTCTATAATTGAAAAACCAAATTGGAATAATAGACATGGAGAGTTTGAATCGGATACACTTATACCAGATTTAATAAGTATATATAAAGACAATAATCAAGAACATAAATTTATTATTTTTGATGCAAAATATTATACAATTAAAATAAATGGAAAATCTATAATAGGGCAACCAGGCATAGAATCAGTAACTAAACAATATTTATATCAGTTAGCATATAAGAAATTTTTAGAAGAACATGGATTTGAAAAGAATAATATACGAAATTGTTTCTTGCTGCCAACGGAAAATTCAGAAGTTGAAGAATTTGGTAGTGTAAGTATGGAGATGTTAACAACGCTAGGGTTAGAAAAAATTCAAGTAAGACTACTTCCTGCTGAAGTTATATATAGTAAATATTTAAAGAAAACAAAGTTTGATATAAACTTGTTGAATTTATAATAAAAAACTTATTTATTTATATTATTATTAAATAAATATTCTATGTACTTAAACAATCGTTTTAAACCGTCAGTAATTTATTACCGGCGGTTTTAATGTATTTAAAAATACAAGAGGTCAAATAATTCATTAAAACACAGTTTGTAATCAATTTTTAATAGGTCATTTTCTGCCATAACATTGAGTATTTGTAATATACAATGGTATAATTGTAGAATAGATGATAATTAAAAATATATAGTAGAGGTGATTGGATGGATATACTTTCATCTAGAGAATGGGCAATTGTAACTTGGATTATTATTTATCTAGGTTTTACTATTTTTATATTGAAAGTTAATTTTACTGATGTATTTAAAAGTTTCTTTAATAAGAAGCTGAATATACTGTGGATATCAATACTTTTATATAATCTTTTTCTAACGATAATACTTTCATATAGTAGGTATTGGAATAATATTTATATAAAAGACATAGTATTTTGGGTTGTGTTTTCTTGTGTTACTTCTACAATAAGTGTTTTCGATAAAAATAAAATATTTTCTTTTAAGAAATTAATATTAACTAATATTACAATGTCTGCATTAGTAGAATTTATTTTAAGTGAATTAACGTTAAGCTATTATTTAGAATTATTTTTAATTGGGATTTTTTTACCGATTAATTTTCTATTTTTAGTTTCACAAACTAAATTAGAATATAAAGCTACGGAAAATGTATTAAAGAAAATTCTTTCATTGTTAAACTTGATATTTCTTGTCTATATCTTAAGAGAATTATACAGAAGTTTTAATCTTCTATTGACACAGGAAACTGGGTTTAAATTTTTAATTCCATTTATATATTCAATTCTATGTTGCCCTCTATATTATATTTTTATAATTTTAAATGATTATGAAAAAATATGTTGTAAGATACAAGACAATTTTGTCTGGGAAAATGAAATTGATATAAAATACATAAATAAATTTAAAAGAAGAAAATTATTAATGACATGTGGTGTAGTACATAAGAAATATATTTATTTTGATAATGAATTTTCAAAAAAAATGAGATTAGCTAATACAGAAGATAAAGTTAAAGAGATAATGGGAGAATTTGAAGAATCATATAATTTGTATAAAAAGTATAATTATAAAAGAAAGGAGAATTAAATATGTTTTATGATGTTTTAAAAGTTTTAGTTACTGGAATAATAACGAGTATTATAACTATTTTAATTACAAATAAAGTACAAAGAAAAGGTTTAAAAAAAGAAACGAAACGAGAATTTGTGAGAAAAGTATATGGATATAGATATCAATTAGGGAGTGATAGGAAAGAACAATCTACTGAATGGGAAATAAATTTTTTGTTGGGACAAGTTCCAATAATGTTTAGTGATAATAAAAGTGTTTTAAGTGCATATAGAAAACTAATAAATGAACGTACAGATGAAAATTTATATGTTTTTTTGTTAGAGTTGTGTAGAGATGCGGATGTAAGTATTGATACCGCAGAGTGGGATAAAGAAACTGTAATAAGGTATATAAGAGTAATTTAAAATAATAGTTGTTTGGGTGGTGTGAAAGTGATGAATTTAGAGCCAGGAACTTTAGCAGATTGGATAGGAAATGTAATATCATTCTTAGGAATACTTGTTGCTTCATTTTTTACTGTACGATATTACAGAAAAGATAACAAAAAAATATGGAAGTTGTACAAAAATAGTTGAATTAAAAAGAATTATTCTTGAAAATGGTGTGGAAATTATAGGTGGGAATAAAATAATAGTTATTAGTTGTTATAATAATGGAAAATTACCAGTATTCATTGAAGTAAATAAAGTAGTAAGAAGAAAGCGATATTTATTTAATAAATGTTATAAAGTCGTAGAAGAATATTCTATATGGTCTACGGATTTAGATATAGATAAGAATAAAAAAATTAAAATTATGCCAGCAGAATTTATTGAAATATATAAAGTGGATCTTAAATGGGTAGCGGAATTTTATCATGAAAATAAAAGTAAGCTTAAAAGTTGTGAAGATTTGTGCTTCTGTGTAGAAGAATTAGAAGGGGAAATAAAATATATAAAAATTAATGATATTTTTGAAAAGTAGAGGAGTGTAATATTATGAAATCAAAAAAATTATTAACAGCATTAATGGCATCCAGCTTATTAATAAGTGGATGTTCAACAATGAAGGAAGAGAAGAAAGAAAATCCAGTAAAAAATGAAACTGATAAAGATAAAGTGAATTCTTCTAGCAGAGATGGTCAGTATACATTTAAAGATGGAAAAGTATCAATGGAAGATATTGATTTAAAAATCACTAAATATAAAGTTATACCAGTAGGAGCTGAAGGTAATGAATACGGAGATTCTCCAGTCATAGCCTTTTGGTATGATACTACTAACAAAAGTGGGAAAGATATAATTAATCCAATGAGTGCATGGTTTGCAGCATTCCCTGAAGGAGCGATTCAGGATAATGATAAGAACAAAGTTAATAAACTTCAAGTTGCTATGCATCCAGATAAAACATTAGTACGTGATCAATCAGCAACTATTAAAAAAGATGGAACAGTTTCTGGTGCTGTAGCTTATGAACTTACAGATCTAACTACACCGGTAAAACTAACTGCTTACAAAGGTGTAGGTGGAGCTGAACTAGGTAGTCAAGAATTTACAGTTAAATAAAATAAATTTTATTCGGATTGATATTATGTCAGTCCGAATTTTTTTTGAATTTATTATCCTCCCCACTAAAATTGGTGATGTATTTATTTTGTAAAAAAAGTATTGATTAAAATCCTGTTTCGTATTATAATAAAATACGAATTAGGATATTAGAAGGAGGATAGATGAATTCAAAGCAATTTTTTTATAATTTTGGAAAAGCTATGTACCATGTAGATTCATTTTATGATGATTTTGCAAAACAAAGTAGCATCTCTACTACCTTGTTATGGGTGCTGTATGTCTTAAATGACGGAAATGCTCACACTCAAATTGAAATTTGTAAGGACTGGGAGCTACCACGAACTACGGTTAATACTGTAGTAAAAGAAATAGAAAAAAATGGATATATTGACTTGATTCCAATTAAAGGAAAAAAGCGTGAAATGAATATAGTCCTGACAAATCTAGGAAAGGCATATGCTGAAGATGTCCTTTCCGAATTATATGAAATAGAAGCCAAAGTTTATGACATGCTTGATGCTAATGAAAAACAGGTTGCTTCTATGCTAAACAAAATAGCTGAATCTTTAAAGGAAAGTAAAGAAGAAAAAATTGACAGAAAAAAATAGTACAAACAGCAGGAAGAGGATACTACCAAGAATGGGGTAAGGATATTATAGAAATGAATCCTGGAGACTGTATTAATATTCCTGCTGGTGTTAAGTACTGGCATGGTGCAGCGCCGGATAGCTGGTTTTCTCATCTTGCAATTGAAGTTTCGGGAGAAAATGGATTAAATGAATGGTTAGAACCACTATCTGAGGAACAATATAGTGTGCTGAACTTAAAATAAATGGAGGATTAAATATATGATTACAAATGAAGCGATTAAATTAGAAAACGGTGTGGAAGTTCCAAAACTTGGCCTTGGTGTATGGATGATTCCAGAAGAAGAAACAGAAGCCGCAGTTAAATCTGCAATTGCTATGGGTTACCGTCATATTGATACTGCGCAAGCATATAAAAACGAAGCTGGTGTTGGTGCTGCTGTCAGAAATTGTGGAGTACCTCGGGAAGAACTATTTGTAACATCAAAAATTGCTGCAAAGAATAAATCTTATGAATCAGCAATGGAATCTATTGATGAGAGTTTAAGTGTAATGGGGCTTGATTATATTGACATGATGATTATTCACAGCCCACAGCCTTGGGTTGAAGTAAATCAATCTGAAAATAGATACTTTGAAGAAAATATACAAGTATGGAAAGCTCTTGAGGACGCTTATAAAGCGGGCAAGGTAAAAGCCATCGGACTATCTAATTTTCTTAAAGTGGACATTGAAAATATCTTGGCTAGTTGTGAAGTTAAACCAATGGTAAATCAAATCCTTTCACACATCACAAATACACCATTTGAACTTATTGATTACTGCAAATCAGTAGGCATTGAAATAGAAGCATACTCTCCTATTGCCCATGGTCTTGCACTTCAAAACGAAAAAATAGCTAAAATTGCAAAAAAATATGGTGTAAGCATTCCTCAACTTTGTATTCGTTATGATTGGCAACTTGGTATGATTGTATTACCAAAAACTGCTAATCCAGATCATCAAAAAGAAAATATGGCAATAGACTTTGTGATTAGTGATGAAGATATGAATACACTAAAAAATATGGAAAGAATTGAAAACTATGGTGAATTTGGATCTTTCCCTATATATGGTGGAAAAGTTCAAGCCAACAGGGAAAAACTAGGACAGAAATAGTTAATTAATTATTACTAATCCTAAACTTATCTCAATTATCAGTCTGTAATAAGTCCAGAAAATAGAGCGGAAACTATGAAATTAGTAGCATATTTCAGTGCGACTGGAACAACAAAGAATATGGAAAAAAGTTGCTACAGAAGTTGATGGAGATTTATTTGAAATTACTCCGAAGATTCCGTATACTAATGAGGATTTGAATTACAACAACAGTAATAGTAGGGTAATATAAGAACAAAATGATGATAATGCAAGACCTGAAATTGAAGGGGAAAAACTAGATATCAGCCAGTATGATACAATCGTTGTTGCTACTCCGCTTTGGTGGTCAGATGCGTCGCGTATTATTTGTACTTTCCTTGAATCATATGACTTTACAGGCAAAATACTCATTCCAGTTTGTACATCACACAGTAGTGAACCAAATGGAGTTGAAAAGAGAGTGCATTCTGTTTGTAAGTCTAATGTGATATGAAATCCTATTAAAAGATTTGGAACAAACTTTTCAGAAAATGAAGTAAAAGAGTGGGTAGATAGTTGGCAATGACGATAAATTAAAGTCAGTTATATATTCATTTTGCTATATCATATAAATTTAGGACGGTAGCAATACCGTCTTTTTCTATATCCAAAATAAAAAGTTTCAGAGTTTAAAGGAAAAGTTTAATGGTATCAAAGAAAGCAATATATAGATACTACTGGCAAAAGTGGGAAAGATATAATTAATCCAATGTCTGCTTGGTTTGCTTCATTCCCCGAAGGAGCAATTCAAGATAATGATAAAAATAAAGTGAATAAATTAGAAGTAGCAATGCATCCAGATAAAAACTTAGTAAAAGATCAAATGTCAAAAATTAAAAAAGATGGTACACTTTCTGGTGCTATAGCTTATAGACTAACTGACTTAACTACACCTGTAAAACTTACAGCTTATAAAGGTATTGGTGGTATCGAATTAGGTAGTCAAGAATTTGCTGTGAAATAAAATATGAAAAGTAAATAATATCCCTCTTTATTTGATGATAGTCAAATAAAGGGGGATTGTTTTGTATTTAGTATGCCAGATTGAGAGATTTTCTAGAAACGGGTTATTTACTATTATTATGCATTGAATTAGTAAAAAATTAGCTGTACAATGAAGTATATAGGTACTATCGAGGAGTATATGAATAATTTATAGGGGAAAAAAATAATGATAAGAATTAAATTTAGAAAAAAGAGATATTTTGTTTTTGTTGACTATGAGAATGTACAGGGGAATTTTTTCGAATTCATAAAAGAGTTACCTAAGCCGTTGAACATTAATATTTTTTATTCTCATAATAATGGAAAAATGTCATTAGAATTGGTAAAAATGATATTGAAGGATAAGAAGAATAAGTACTATTTTTATAAAATAGATTCGAGAGGAAAAAACGCTCTTGATTTTCAATTGTCAACATATTTAGGTAGTGTAATAAAAAGATACCCGAATGATAATTTTGTTATAATTAGTAAAGATTCTGGATTTGATTATGCGATTAAATTTTGGAATGAAAGAAGTATTAATATAGAACGTATACCTATAAAGATTGAAGTGAAAAATAATAAAAAAGTAGATAAGATTGAAATAGTAGCAGGGGACATAAACCAAAAAGTTAAACTAAGTGGAGAGGAACTTCATAAAAAGTATAGGGAGTTTGTTAAACAATATGGTCAAGACAAAGGGTTATTATTATATAGGAAATTTAAGAGGAAAGTAAAATAAATTTCTTAAAGTGAATAGAATTGGTATAATTATATATGTATCAGTACTTATTCTTTTGTAATAAATCACATAATAAGTAAAATCTGAGATGATAGTAGAATATCAATCTTAGATTTTTTTATTTAAAAGATGTTGCTAAGATATGCAATTTAAAAATTTATAAATTATTTATTATATGTATGATATAATGAGAACAAGTAGATTATATTAATTATCAAAGTAAAGGAATTGTTAAATGGGAAATTATAATGAGTTATTAACTCTTAGGAATAAAATAGAAAATACACTAAATTATCAACTTTCACTAAGTAATTTAGAATTATATCACAGCAATCTATTTGCTGTTGTTTTGGAGAAGTCTGAATTTATTAATCATAAGTTTTTTAATGATGTTATTGATATTAATAAAAAATATATAGACTTGAAGGTATACAGAGAAAAAAACTCGATTGATTTAACTATCGAGGTTATTGATGAGGATAGAAAGACTCATGTAATTTTTATAGAAAATAAGGTTAAGTCTTTACCTGATGAGAATCAATTAATTCGTTATTCTGAAAAAGATTCTAATGCTAAAGGGATACTTCTTAGTTTAGTTGAACCTGGATTTGAGCTTCCTAAAAGTTGGTTTAGAAGAAGTTATCGTGAGCTAATTGATTATTATAATGATTTACTTGAAAAAGTAGATGAGACTTTTAGATTATTCTTAATAGATTATATTGATTATATGAAAAATGTAGAAAAATTTATTGAAAAGATAAGTTATGGTGAATCATACTTTTTAGAAGAATCTAGCAATAAGGTACTTGATGGTATGAGATTGAGGTCGGTTATTGAGAAGATTCACTATGCGAATTTACAGAATAAGATTTCTGATTTAGGGTATAAAACATACTCTGGTAGAATAAGGGGAGGCCACCATTTTGGGATTGATCTTCCTATCGAAGGTACTACGTCATCTTTTGATATTCAGATACAATGGAATCAGTATAGGCATAAGGTTAATTTTTCTCTTGAAGATAAAGCTAAATTAGGTGATTTAGAAAGTATATGCGATAGTATAAAAGAGAAGACTTGTTTATATCATTTTAATCTAGAGGATAATCCAATTTTACAAAAATCATCTTCAAGAAAGAAATGGAAGACATATGATAAACGAGATTTTTATGATTATGCACTTATAAAAAAACATGTATCTAGTAAAGAGTTAATTGATTATATAAAAACGGATGTTAAGAAAATTGAAGCACATTTGAAAATTGTTAAAGAGATTATATTGGAAAATATGTCTTAAGAGAAGAATATATTATTTTATTGTTGGTTATATATGAGAATATAAAATAATAAACATTATAGGAGAAATTAATGAAACAAAGAAAAGAGAATTTTGTAATAGATAATAAGATGTGTATTGGATATATAACTGATACTACAAAATACTTATTGATTCAACCTGTTGATGAACATGATATTGAAGTATTGGATAATGAAGTAGTAGAAATTCAAAAAAATACAGACAAACAATTCTCGCTTATTGCTTTTAAAATAGAGGATTGGAATAGTGAACTTTCTCCTTGGGAAGCACCTCCAGCATTTAGAAATAAATCTTTTGGTTCAGGTGCTACAGAAACTTTAGAATTTATTGAAAGTAGATTAATACCAACGGTTAAAGAAAAATATAATCTAGATAATGATATTAAATTTATACTAGGTGGGTATTCTTTGGCAGGTTTATTCAGTCTTTGGAGCGCATATAAGTCAGATATATTTTCTGGTATTGCTGCAGCTTCTCCGTCTGTTTGGTTTAATGGATGGGAAGAATTTATGAATAATAATACGCCATTAAGTAACACTATTTATCTAAGTTTAGGTTATACTGAAGAGAAAACGAAAAACAAAGTAATGTCAAAAGTAGGAGATAATATTAGAAAACTGGAAGAACTATTAAAAAATGATAAGATAAATACAATATTAGAGTGGAATAAAGGTGGTCATTTTAGCGATTCAGATTTACGTGTAGCTAAAGCATTTGTATGGTGTATTGAAAATTTGTGTTAGAATTACTTTGAGTTTTGAGTAGATTAAAGTGTAACTTGAGTATAGCAGTAAAATTCCAACATATAAATATATTAGTTTAAAAATTTATGAATAAGAAGGTCAGTGTTATGACAGAAAAAGAGAAAAATAAAGGTAAAAAACTTAGTGAGATAATTTTTGGAGATAAATATAAACCAACTGATATTGAAAATCTTTCAGATAAGGAATTACGAGCAACAAGATTTGTTGATGGTTGGACTGAAGAAGAGGTAGAGAGAATTATAAAAGAATGGGAAAAAAGAGGATTATAATTATCTAAAAAAAATGTATTTTTTTGTTCAAGTTTCGAATAGTGTTATAGTTGGTGAATAGAGAATTGAGGGAATAATAAATGAGTATTACATTAGTAAAAGCAACAGAATCCGATATGATAGAAATATGGGAAATGCAAGTAAAGGCATTTGAGAGTTTATTAGAAAAATATCAGGATTATGATATGAGCCCAGCGACAGAAAGTTATGAGAATATTTTGAATAAATATAAACAACCTTGGACTAGTTACTATTTTATTGTTAGAAATAATGAAAAAGTTGGAGCGGTTAGAGTAATGGATAGAAAAGATGGAAGTAGGAAACGTATAGCTCCTATTTGGATTATGCCTACATATAGAAATCAAGGACTTGCTCAACTTGCTATGAGAGAAGTGGAAAAAATATATGGTTCACATCATTGGCAATTAGATACAATATTACAAGAACAAGGTAATATTTATTTATATGAGAAGTTGGGTTATAAGAGAACAGGTGAGATAGAGAATATTAAAGATGGAATGGATATAGTGTATCTAATAAAAGATTAAAAATCTTGTATCTTATCAACCTATTTCCTTTCATTCTATTCTTTTTCACGTTATAATTAAGTTACTATTACTAGAAAATTTCGGAGGTAACATATGAATGAAGTAATTAGAACGATGCTAGATCATCGTACGACTCGTAGTTTTGTAAAAGGAAAAGAACTACCTAAAGAACATCTTGAGCAAATCATCGCTAGTTCTAAACAAGGATCTAGCTGGATGAATGGTCAACACTATAGTATTATCGTAACAACAGGTGAAACTAAACAACAAATTGCTGATTTAATCCGTGAAAAATCACCTGGTAATGCGGTTCATATCGAAAATTCTGTGGCGCTTTTACTGTATTGCTTAGATTATACTAATATTAAATTATCATTTGATATTGAAGGTGGAGAGTTTGATATTTCTAATCAATACGAGCCTTTACTTATCGGTACTTTAGATGTTGGTATAGCGATGCAAAATGCCGCTTTAGCTGCTGAGTCTTTAGGATATGGAATCGTGTATTGTGGTGGTTTAAGATATTTTGGCGATAGTATTTCAGAATTATTGAATATTCCTGAGACTGCTTTATTTGTATGTGGTTTAAGTATTGGAGTTATAGATGAAGAGTTATCAACAGAAAAAGTTAAACCTAGATTACCAGAAGCAGCTAATGTAGGATATAATGAATTCCCTAAATCAAATGTAGAAGTATTAAAAGAATACCGTCAAACAATGGTAGACTTTGCTGAAGGACGTGAGACAAAAACATGGACTAAAAAATTCGCTGACTTCTATGCACAACCTTCAGGAATAGAAAAAGTAACGAAAGAACTATTAGAGAAAAATGGTTTTGTGAGTGAGAAGGAATAATAAATAAAGTAATCACCACATGTATATTTTAATAATATATATGTGGTGTATTAAAGTGAAAAAATATAAATCAGAGATAATGTTATAAAGGAATTTTCATTTTAAACAAAAATAAATATAGCTGTTATTTATTGCAAACTATATTTTTTATAGAACTAAAATTTTGTGAAGTGTAAAATTAATATTCTATAAAAGATTAATTTTGGCCATTATTAAATTAAAGGGGTTATCACAAAAAATGGGGGAGAATTATAAGAATTTGAAGGTATTATATATAGAGTTAAGGATTAAGTATAGCTATAATTCTATTTCTGTAAGTAGATTTCAAGGTATTATTTGTCAATGTGAAGCATTTCTTCATGACAAATAATACCTTGAAATTTCAAAAAATTTTAGTGATTTAAATGGAATTGAGCTTTTATAAACGAGTATATTTTGATTAGTATAAAAAATCTATAGAGTTTTATTATCTTGCTCACTTAACAAACAGTAGGAAGTATTGTGTTTCGGATTAAAGTAAATTAATTTAAATTAAATAATGAATATATATCTTCAATAAATATTTTACTTTTGGCAATGCTACTATTTCCTCCGAGAGCTTTATACTTATTATATATTTTGTTTGCAACTTGAATTATTATATTTTCTGTAATTTTATTTAAATCAAATTCTTTTAAATCAAGAAAACTTAGTTCTTTCTTTTTTAACTCATCAGCAACAACTGCATATATAACATAAAATAGTATATCATTAACTTCTGTATTTTTCATATGTGTACACTTTTTTAAAGTATTCTGTACATATCTCCCTATTCGTGCTGCCTTATAATACACTTCTAAGTCCAAGTTTTTTTCGTACAAGTCTTTATATGTGCCCTCGTCTGTCAATAAAGTTGAAGGTCTTGCTCTTGCGAAGTCAGGTTTTCTTAAAATTAGAGAAATTAAGCATTGAGCAAGAAAAGAGACGCTGATTATATCTACTGCTTTTTTCTTTTGATTTTTATAGTAATTCTTTCTTCTGTCGTAATATAGGCCTCTATTTTTAAAATACATTTCAATCTGTAAATGTATTGTATCCGTTACTCTTAAAGATGACTTAGGTATACTTGTTTGATTATTTGTAGAAAAAATTATATTATCTCTAGATTCTTCACTTTCAGGTTTTATTACTCTTACTAAAATGGTTCTAGTATCTTTATCACACTTCTGTGATCTTTCAGAAAAATAGTTGTATATTTCTCTTGATGTTTGCAATCCGTTAACTATTTGAGGATTAACAACTTGTAATGACTTATTTGTAATTAATTTAATATCTGTAGAAAGAATTGTTACCCCGTTATTTAACCACCAAAAATCTTCTTTTCCTTTTCCTTCTAAAGTATCAGCAATACTTGAATTTACACTATTATGTCCTTGATAATCTCTAACATTCGATTCGAAAAATGATTTTCGTAAAAATAGATTATCATCTGTAATAAATTTAAAATATGTTCCTAGTTTAACTAGACTAATGTATTCATTTTCACTTCGTGATATTGGTTGGTCTAACAATTCTAAATTTACTCTTATTTCGCTATCTGTATTATACATATCCATTAATTGATCTGCATTAATAAATAACACGTGGACTTCTGATGATGGATAATAACGCTTGACTAATTCCTTTAATTCATTTGCTTGCATCTCAACGTTTTGATGAACCTGTGTTCCTAATGTAATATAATAATAGTAAAATCTTATTTTTACTTGACTTCTAATTAATTTAGCTATTGCGTCCCTAAAAAGACCAAACACTTCAATGGTTAATTCATTATATCTTTTTGAATAATTATTCAATTTATTTGACATATTTAGAAGATTATTTGATACATTCTTCCAATTTGTTATAGTTTGTTCATTAAAGGAGGTTGTATTTTTAGACTGTAAAATAAAAAAATCTAAGTATGATCCTTTCGTAGCATTCAGTCCTTCTATTTGATCGATAGTAACTAATTCACTATTTAAGAAAACGTATAAATTATCACAACCGCCATCATTTCCTCCACCAGTATTACCATTATCAATCTCTTCATCACTAAGATTGAAATCTTTTAGTACTTGTGAAGCTGCAAAATGTTCAAAGTAATTATTGACATCTTTGTATCCATTGCTTTCATTAAATTCTTGATTAATACATTCTTTTAGTAATATTTGATTATTCGTTAATTGAGTTCCCATTTTTAAATCCTCCGATATTCTTTTTTATATTTATTATATTTCCAAATAACTTATTTTTAGAGAGTTACTATATTATTTAATTTTATAATTTATTTAAGTCACATTCATATAAAATTATATACTAAAATATCTACTGTTATCAAATAAAAAGTGTATTTTTATTTTTTTCAAAAAAACTATTGTCAAAAAAGGTCAAACATGTTATAATTTATTTAAGGTCAAAGAAGGTCAAAAAGATAAAAGTTAAATATATTCCATAAAACCTTTTAGTTTGTTAAATATTTAGGTGTATCTTATGAGATCAGTATCTTTATTATAATAGAGATACTGGTTAACGAATAAAAGTACCTTTTGATCTAATAATTTAATCAAAGGAGATTTACAATGGATATTAATAGTTTTACAAATAGTGTGAAAGAAATCTTAGCGAAATCTTCCGAATTTGCAACTGAGAAAAAAAGTCAAAGTATTACGAGTGAGATGTTCTTAAAAGCGGCTCTTACTGGTAGTAATTTATATAGTGATATATTAGGAAGAGTAAATGTTGATAAGGTGAATTTAACTCATGAGTTAGATAATGAGATTGCGAAGGTAAATAGTGTAGAAGGAGATAATATCAACTACGCTAGTTATTTAAGCAATGATTTGAATGCTTTATTAATAGAAGCTAATAAATATAAAGAGAAATATGAAGATAAATTTATTTCGTGTGAACATATTGTTCTTGCGAGTTATTTAAAAAATAGTATAGTAAAAAAATATATCGATAAGGTGACTACATTAAAAGATTTAGTAGCTGTTATCGATAATATCAGAGGAGGTAAAAAAGTTATGAACGAAAATCCAGAAAACAACTACGAAGTTTTAGAGAAATATGGTCGTGATCTTGTAGAAGCTGCACGCAGTGGTAAAATTGATCCTGTAATAGGACGTGATGAAGAAATAAGAAATGTAATTAGAATTTTATCAAGAAAAACAAAAAATAATCCAGTGTTGATAGGGGAACCTGGGGTAGGTAAAACTGCGATTGTTGAGGCACTGGCTCAACGTATTGTACGCGGTGATGTACCTGAAAGTCTTAAAGACAAAACTGTATTCGAACTTGACCTTACTAGTTTAGTCGCAGGAGCTAAATATCGTGGTGAGTTCGAAGAACGACTAAAAGCTGTATTAAAAGAAGTTAAAGAAAAAGATGGAAAAATCATTCTATTCATCGATGAAATTCATATGCTTGTTGGTGCTGGTAAAACAGATGGAGCAATGGATGCTGGTAACATCTTAAAACCAATGCTTGCTCGTGGTGAACTACACTGTATCGGTGCTACAACTCTTAATGAATATCGCCAATATATCGAAAAAGACTCTGCATTAGAACGTCGTTTCCAAAAAGTTCTTGTTAATGAGCCTACTGTAGAAGATACAATTTCAATTTTACGTGGTCTTAAAGAAAGATTCGAAGTTTATCACGGTGTGAAAATCTCTGACCGTGCGATTGTAGAAGCTGCGGAATTATCTAATAGATATATTACTGATAGATTCTTACCGGACAAAGCTATCGATTTAATCGACCAAGCTTGTGCAACTATTAAAACTGAGAACTCTTCTAACCCAGCTGAATTAGATACAATTAATCGTAAAGTTATGCAACTTGAGATAGAAGAAAAAGCCTTAAGTGGTGAAGATGATGATGTGTCTAAAAGACGTTTAGAAAACTTAAAAGAAGAGTTGGCTAATCTAAAAGAAGAACAAAATAAACTTCAATTACAAGTTGATAGTGAAAAAGAAAAATTATCAGCTGTTAAAAATCTACGTGAAAAAATCGACAGAGTTAAATTAGAATTAGAACAAGCTCAAAATAGCTATGATTTAGAAAAAGCATCTGAGCTACAATATTCTACTTTACCAAAATTAACTCAAGAGTTAGAAGAATTAGAAGAAAAATCTAAACACGAAGAATATAAACTTCTAAAACAAGAAGTTACTGAAGATGAGATTGGATTTATCGTAAGTCAAATGACTGGTATTCCAGTAACTCGTCTAGTAGAAACTGAAAAAGAAAAATTATTACATCTAGCTGATACTATTCATGAAAAAGTAATAGGTCAAGATGAAGCTGTAGAGAGTGTAACTAACGCAATCTTACGTTCTCGTGCTGGTATCGCAGATCCTAACAGACCGATTGGTAGCTTCCTATTCTTAGGTCCTACTGGGGTAGGTAAAACTGAGCTTGCTAAAGCACTAGCTCTTAACTTGTTCGATGATGAACGTAACATCGTGCGTATTGACATGAGTGAATACATGGAAAAACACTCAGTTAGCCGTTTAATCGGAGCCCCTCCAGGATACATCGGATATGAAGAAGGTGGTCAACTTACTGAGAGTGTAAGACGTAATCCATATAGCATTATCTTAATGGATGAAATCGAAAAAGCACACCCTGATGTATTCAACATCTTATTACAATTATTAGATGAAGGTACACTTACAGACTCTAAAGGTGTAGTAGTTGACTTCAAAAATACAATTATTATCATGACTTCTAACATCGGTTCATTAGAACTATTAGAAGAAGTTAAAGACGGTGTGATTACTGAAGAAACTCGTAAAAATGTTACTAACCAACTTTACGGATACTTCAAACCAGAAATTCTTAACCGTATGGATGATATAATTATTTTCAAACCATTAACACAAGATAATATTAAAGGAATCGCTAATAAACTTCTTAACGAACTTGTTGCGCGTATAGCTAATAGAAATATTACTTTAACTTATACTGATAATATTTCTAGCTGGGTTGCAACTGCAGGATTCGATATGAAATTTGGTGCTCGTCCACTTAAACGATTCATCCAAAGTCAAATCGAAAACAAACTTTCAGTTGAATTAATCCGTCACGGTATCGAAGATGGAATGGAAATTCACCTAGACTATGTAGATGATCAATTGAAAATAGATATAAAATAATATATTTATTTAGCCCCATACAGAGAATGATTTGATGAATTCGATTTATCTTAAATCGTAAGTTTTGAGTCACTCTCAAATAACTATAGACCTCAGGAGAAATCCTGGGGTCTTTTTTTGTATTAAATTATAAGTGATTATTGTTGATTACTGTAAGTTTTAGGTGTATAATTGTATTACAAAAGTAACACATTAAGAGGGTGGAAAGAATGACTACTTTAACATTAAGACTAAATAAAGAGGAAGAACAGATTTTTAATTCTATTTCTGGCTTATACGGTGGTAAACTATCTACTACTATTAAGCAACTTGCACTTGAGAAGATTGAGGATGAGTATGATCTTCAACTTATAAAAGATTTCGAAAGTCGTGAGGAGAAAGGTGAAGTAACTCTAATAGAGTTTGATGATTTAAAGAAAGAGTTTGATTTATAATGTACAAAATTGTTTTTGATGAAGCGATAAAAAAGGATTTAAAGAAATTAGATAAACAAACTTTAAAGATTTTATTTAGTTGGATTGAAAAAAATTTGAGTAATACGGATGATCCACGCGGTATGGGAAAAGCTCTAGTAGGCAATAAAAAAGGTTATTGGAGATATAGAATAGGGGATTATCGGTTAATAACAAGAATAGAAGATGATAGACTTATTATAATCGCTATTAATTTTAAACATCGAAGAGAAGTTTATAGTTAAGTGTGATTTTGAGAAAAATGGTTAAGTTGTAGGAGGAATTTTAATGAAAATAGCGGTTATGGCTGGAACACCAATTGATTCGAAATTAGGTGCGGAGCTACTAAATTTATATGGTTATGATGATGTAGTTTTAGTGCCAATTTCTAATAATCCAGTAGAGCAAACTACGTTTCAAGCATTAGAAGACGAAGAACGTGAAAATATTATTGTAAAAATTATTGATGAACTAAAGGAGAAAGATTGTTATGCAATTTTTGTATACTGTAACTCACTTAGTTCGGTTGTCGATTTCGATAGATTGGCAGAAAAAATGAATATTTCTATTATTACTCCTATGCAGATGTATAGAAATCTTGGTTTTGAGTATAAGTATCTAGCTGTTATGGCTGCAAACTCTCATGGTCTTACAGGTGTTGAGAACAATCTTTATGTCTCGAATCCGCGTCTACGTGTACTTGGATTATCGATGTTGGAGCTTGTTAAAGCTATTGAAGAGGGTAATAAACCTGAACAGATATTGGAAGATTTCAACTTCAAGACATTGTTTAATTATTTTGAATTAACGAATGTAGAAGCTGTTGTTCTTGGATGTACTCATTTTCCTTATATCAAACAAGAACTTGAGAAAATAACTAACCTTCATATTATAGATGTCGGTGTCTTTATGATAGAGAGTTTAAAAAATAAGGATAAATTGATTTAAATTAAGGAATAATAAAAAGTGGAATACCTCCAACATAATCTATAAAAATTATGCTATGAGTATATTCCACTTTTTTATTTTATTTTCCTTCTAAGTAACTTTCGTTTCTTTCTTTTGCTTGTTCGAAGATTTCGTTGTATTCTTCTACCATTGCTTCTGTGTATTCACCTTTTTCTAAGTCACAGTCTAAACCATAAAGTACTTTTTCCACTCTTTCAAAAACATCTTCAAGAGTGAATTTTTTATTTAGTAAATTTTCTAGTGTTTCCATACATTCTGGATCAACTTTTGGATATTTGTATCTTACTTCTTGATCGTCAATTCCAATCTCATAGAAATCTTTCATAATGTTTGCACGTTTTTGTTGATCACCGAAGATACTTATGTAAATTGAAACTACTACCGCTTCTTTAATTTTTCTTTGAGCGATCCCTGCAAATTTCTTTCCATTTATGCTTAGGTCGTAATCCCCTGGACAGTATGAATTTGCTATTTCTATCGCTTCGATTTTGTTAGCACCTTCTGGGAAAATTGCTTTTATAAATGATGTCATAAGCTCATAACCTTCATTAATAGAAAAGTTATCTTTTGGTTTATTCATAACGATTGATAAGTTTAGAATTCCTTTGTCTGAAATAATACCAAGCCCCCCGATATTTCTTACTGCTGGAATTATATTATTTCTATAAAATGCAAATAATGCTTGTTCAAAGTATGGTACGCGTGTATCCGGTGCACCGATTATTGCAGAGTTTGGTAATGTATATAAATGTAATATACAATCATCACTATTAGATACTGTGCGTAAGAACATTTCATCAGTAGCAATAGGGATTAAGGGATTCACAATATTTAAAGTTTTATAAACATTGAATTTTCTATTTCGAATAAGATCTAGCATAGCTACTCCTTTAACATGTCGATAATATTTTATAGCTTAAAAATTAATACTTTATAATTATAAGTTATGCGACTAATTTATGCAAGGCTTTAATGAATTACATATTATAAAAAAATGACTCGAACATCGTGATTTTAAGAAATCAATTTTGTCGAGTCACATCTGTGTATATTATAAGTTAAGTTTGTAATCTTCTGGTTTAATAATTGGTACAATTTTCGTGAATAATTTTACAAAGAAGAAACCAGAAACTACAGGAATTACTACGAAGACGATAGCTGCTTTTAATATTTCTAAAGTACTTCCGTCAGTAGTCGAAAGGTGAGCTAATGGTCCAACTAAACCACTGAATCCAAATCCAGCACTCATTGGTGTTCCTTGGATATTTAATATGGTAGCGAAAACTCCAGAGACAGCTGCGCTACAAAGAACTGGTAGCATGATTTTTGGCTTTGCAAAAATATTTGCCATAGAAATTTTCGGTGAACCGATAAAGTGTGCGAAGCAAACTCCTTTAGAGTTAACAGCCCAACCTGCAATTGCAAGTGTAAATCCACATGCACAAATTCCAAGATTTGCAGCACCTGAGGCAATACCTTCTATATTAATCGCAAGAGCAACTCCAACTGATGTAATAGGAGAGACTACTAGACAAGCGAAAATCATCGCGATTAGAATAGTTAGGATAATCGGTTGTAAAGTAAGTAAATGTTTAATTCCATCCCCAAGTAATTTCGTAACACCTGAGAAAAATGGAAGTGTGAATCTACCGATACCTCCGATAATTACTAATGTAAGTGGTGGTAGTATAATTACTGCATAGTTTTTAGCTTTATCTCCGATTAGAAGTATAAAAGCTGTAGCCAGTGCAGCTGTGAAAATCATCGTTACGATATCTCCAGAACCTTTTAGCATAAGTCCTGTCTTATCTGGTGTTGGTATTATTGATCCACCAGCAAATAATGTAGCTAATCCGATTGAAACACTCTGTACGGGTGTGAATTTAAAGAATAATCCGATTATTATTCCTGAAGCTAATCCTATCATGGCATTGGAAATAGTTATTGATAATGATAAAAACGCAAGTGATGGATATAGCTTTCCTATATATTTAAGTAGTTCACCAAGTAACGCACCAGGTACTAAACAAAGTACAGTTCCTAAGGCGATACCGTTTAGAACGTTCATGGTGAACTTTTTAATAGTAATATTTTCTTTCATATACATCATCTCCTTTATGTATTCGCAACCTAAAAAGGTTACTAATTATTATAACGTAAAATATATTGTTTGTATATGAAAAAACTACAGAGTTTAAGAGTAATTCACTATAGGAGGTTTAACTTTGTTTTAACTTTTTTCTGTATAGTGTATAATTATATTATAAGGAAAGTTATAACAAAGGAGATTCAAATGAAAGCTTTAAGAAAATTACTATCGTTATTAATAGTATTAGCTCTTTTTGGTGGTGGTATAACATACGCATTAACACCAGATAATAACATTAAAAATTCAGAAAAACTAGCAAATGTTCAAGCCTCAACTACATTAGAAGATTTGAATGGAGACTTCCTTTCTAACATTAGTTATGCTAATTCAAAAGTGTCTACGTCACTAAAAATTGATAATGGTACATTTTTATCAATCTTTAAAAAAGCAGTTGAAAAAGATTCAGAATTATTAAACGGAAGTTATAAATTAGTTGGAAATCATATTGAAGCGAAGTTACCGGTTAAACTAGGACTTTGGGATACTATGATAAATACTAATGTTAAAGTAGTAGGTGCAAATAATACTGTGGACTTAGTTCTAGAAGATGCTAAAATCGGTAAAGTGCCTATACCTGATTTTGCTTTGGAAAAATATTTAAAAGAAGCACTAACAGGGACTGGCGTTGGGGTGAGTGGTAACATAATTAAGATTAAATCACTAGATGTTCCGGTTATGATCGACAATGTGGAAGTCTCAGGTGGAAATGTTAATGTGACTGCCTCACTAACACAAAAACAAATCTTACAATATGGCTCTGAAGCTATAAAAAATTATTTTAGAGGATAAAAAATATATTAAGACTTTGGAAAAACTCTATAGAAGGACGAGAAGATTATTCATGTCTCATTCACATATTGTTTTACTAAAGTCTTTTTATAAATTTAAAAATGTTTTCAGAAAATTTTATGTTAAATTCACATAAAATGCTTGAAACTTTATTCTTAATGTAATATAATAAACATATCGTAAATAAAGACAAGACATCTATGTGGAGTTTTAGAGAGAAACTGGTTGGTGAAAAGTTTTATAGAAGCATAGGAGTTATCACTTTATTGTGTAATAATTTTAATATAGAACAAACAAGTGCTCTTGGTAGGAGTTAAAAGAGGTGGTACCGTGGATACATTTCGCCCTCTATAACTTTTACTGAGAGTTTTTTATTTTGAAAGGAGATAAAATGGTAGAATTAAAAGATACATTATTAATGCCAAATACGAAGTTTCCAATGCGTGGAAATCTTCCAAATAAAGAACCGGGGTTCCTACAACGCTGGGAAGAAATGGACTTATACAATAAAATTTTAGAAAAAAATGCTGGGAAACCTTCATATGTACTTCACGATGGACCTCCATATGCGAATGGTAACATCCACATTGGACACGCATTAAACAAAATCTTAAAAGACTTTATCGTTAAATATAAAAACATGAATGGTTTTGTTTCACCATACGTTCCAGGTTGGGATACTCACGGTCTTCCAATCGAGCAAGTGTTAGTAAACAATGGTGTTGATAGAAAATCTATGCCAGCTAACAAATTCAGAAACAAATGTAAAGATTATGCTTTAAAACAAGTTGATAAACAACGTGCTGACTTCAAAAAACTTGGAGTACTAGGAGATTGGGATAACCCATACTTAACTCTTGATCCAAAATTTGAAGCTGAACAAATCCGTGTATTCGGTAAAATGGTAGACAAAGGATATATCTACAAAGGATTAAAACCTATTTACTGGTCACCATCTTCAGAATCTGCGCTAGCTGAGGCTGAAATCGAGTATCACGATCACACTTCACCATCTATCTATGTTGCATTTGACCTAGTTAGTGAAAATGGTGCAGTTGAAAAAGGAACTAAGTTTGTTATCTGGACAACTACTCCTTGGACATTACCTGCGAACTTAGGTATCGCTGTTCACCCAGACTTTGAATACCAAGTTGTTAAATACAATGGTGAAAGCTACTTAGTTGCTAAAGAAAGAGTAGCGTTCTTAGCTGAAAAATTCGGTTGGGAAAACTATGAAACTGGTGAAGTATTAGTAGGTAAAGATTTAGAGTACTTACTATGTCAACACCCATTCTTAGATAGAACATCTACATTAATCTTAGCTGATTATGTAACACTTGATTCAGGGACTGGTTTAGTACATACAGCGCCTGGACACGGGGTTGATGACTATCTTGTAGGTCAATTACAATACAAACTTGGAGTATTATCACCAGTTGATAACCAAGGTGTTCTTACAGAAGAAGCTGGACAATTTGCTGGTAAATTCGTATTCGACGCGAATAAAGACATTATTGCTCACTTAGCTGAAACTGGAGCGTTATTAAAACAAGAAGATATTACTCACTCATATCCACATGACTGGAGAAGTAAAAAACCAATTATCTTCAGAGCTACACCACAATGGTTCTGTTCTGTAGATGCATTCCGTTCTGAATTATTAGAAGCTGTAGATAACACTAAATTCTACAGTGAGTGGGGTAAACCAAGATTATATAACATGATTCGTGACCGTGGTGACTGGGTAATCAGTCGTCAACGTGTTTGGGGTGTGCCAATTCCTGTATTCTATGCTGAAAACGGAGAAGCTATCCTTGATATCGAATTAATCGAACACGTAGCGAAAATCTTCGAAGAAGAGGGATCAAACGTTTGGTTCTACAAAGATACTAAGGAATTATTACCAGAAGGATATACTCACCCAGGAAGTCCAAACGGTGAATTCACTAAAGAAATGGACATCATGGACGTTTGGTTTGACTCTGGAACATCTCACCAAGGATGCTGTGCAATCCGCGAAGATTTAACATACCCAGCTGACTTATATCTAGAAGGAAGTGACCAATACCGTGGATGGTTCAACTCTTCACTTATCACTTCTGTAGCGGTATCTGGAGTAGCTCCATATAAAGAGTTAGTATCTGCTGGATTCGTTATGGATGGTAATGGTAACAAGATGAGTAAATCATTAGGTAACGTTATTTCTCCTAACGATGTAGGTAAAGAATTAGGTGCTGAGATTATCCGTTTATGGTCTGCAAGTGTAGACTACACTCAAGATGTTCGTATCTCTAAAGATATCTTAAAACAAGTATCTGAAACATACAGAAAAATCAGAAATACTTTCCGTTTCTTACTAGGAAACTTATACAACGGAAGCTTCAACAACAAAACTGATTTAGTTGCGTACGAAAACCTTGAAGAACTAGACAAATACATGGTTCTTAAATTCGAAAAAGTTGTAGCAAAAGTATTAGACTACTACGAAAACTACCAATTCAACAGTATTACTACTGAACTAATTAACTTCTTTAACGTTGAATTATCTTCATTCTACCTTGACTACGGTAAAGATATCCTTTACATCGAAGGTGAAGATTCTCACAAACGTCAAAGTATGTTAACAGTTCTTTACACAGTATTAAGTAAATCTGTTAGATTACTTGCTCCAATTCTTTCATTCACAGCTGAAGAAGTATATGACAATATGCCATACGAAGATGCTGAGTCTGTACACTTAACTGACTTCCCAGCTAAAAACGTAATTGAAGACGCTGCTTTAGAAGCTAAATGGGATAAACTTCTAGAAGTTCGTGATGACGTGAATAAAGCATTAGAAGAAAGCCGTAATGAGAAAGTTATCGGTAAATCTCTAGAAGCTGCTGTTGAAGTATACAGCAATGATGCAGAAGTGGTTGAGTTATTAAACTCTGTTGCTAACTTAAACCAATTCTTCATCGTAAGTAAAGTAGAGGTTAAAGAAAATGATGGTGTAGCTTATGATCTTGCTACTGTTAAAGTAACAAAAGCTGAAGGACACCGTTGTGAACGTTGTTGGAACATCGTTGACGAAGTAAACGAAGAAGGTTTATGTCCACGTTGTGCTAGCATCTTAAACAAATAAAAGAATAACTTACACATAGAACTTAGGTTAAATTTAATCTAAGTTCTATTTTTTTATAATTTTATATTATTTTTATAATTTTATATTATGAGTCCAAAAAAATGGACAGATAGCTTGTTATAATTAAATAACAAAACGAAGAGGTGATTTAAAATGGAAAAAAATTATATTACAATTACAGGAATGCAACATTATTTCGGAACAACAGTTTTTAAAGTAGGAGATGTTATAAGTTGTGAGAAAGAGTTTGATAACGATTATGACGAAGAAGCAATTAAAGTTATGATGAAGACTTTCGGTAAAGTTGGTTATGTAGGGAATTCTTGCAGAACTGTCGCAAAAGGTACGAAAAGTGCAGGAAGAATTTATGATAAAGTAGGAGATAAGTTCTTTGTAAGAGTATGTTTTGTTACTGATGGTTCTGTAATTGCAGAAGTTGTTAACAAAGATGTAAAAATACATAAAAGTAATAGAAAAATTCGTAAATAGTTGTTATTATATACATAAGTGTATATAAGGAGCAAAATTTATGGAAAAAGGAAGATATCAAAAATTAAAGCTATTGTACTTATTAGAAATAATGAGAGACTATAGTGATGAAAATACTTATTTAAGTGTAAAAGAATTAACTTCTTTACTCTTAAAAAAAGAAATAGTTGTTGAGAGAAAAACTCTATATAAAGATATAGAATTACTACAAGATTATGGATTTAATATCATAGTTGGAAAAAGTGGTCGTGAAAATACCTATGCTTTAGTAGAAAGAGAATTTGAGCTTGCAGAGGTGAAAATGTTAATCGATGTTATACAGGCTAGTAAGTTTTTGACAGCGAAAAAATCACGAGATCTAATCTTAAAACTTAAGAAATTAGCGAGCAAAAAACAAGCACAAAAAATACAAAGACAGGTATATTCTTTCGAAGAGAATAAATATATAAACGAAAATATTTATTATAATGTCGATGCTATTCATAATGCAATTGCAGAAAATAAGCAAATTAATTTTAATTATTGGCAATGGAATTATAAGAAACAGATGATTGATAGGAAAAACGGTGAAGTTTATAATGTAAGTCCATTTGCTCTAGTATGGAATGATGAGAATTATTACATGGTTGCTTACGATGCTAAGACAGATTTAATCAAGAATTATCGTGTTGATAAGATGAGAAATGTTGCTATTGCTGAGAATGATAGATTAGGTCATGATAAGTTCCAAAAAGAAGATATATCGAGTTATTCGAAGAAAATCTTCGGTATGTATGGTGGAACTTTAGAAAGGGTGACTTTGGAGTTTAAAGAATCGTTAATTGGAGCGATCGTCGATAGATTCGGTAAAGATATTATGATTCATAAAAAAGATGATTCTTATCAAACTTCTGTAGAAGTTATGTGTAGTAGTCATTTCTTAGGTTGGATTTTCTCTCTAGGTAGTGATATTGAAATACTAGCACCTCAAAATGTACGAGAATTATATGTGGAGAAAGTGGAGAGTTTACTAATAAAATATAAATAAAAATATTCTAGTAGGATTTTAAGAGGGAATTTTACTAGAATTTTTACTTGTTTAAAATCAAAAAATATATAAATTTATTTAGCTTTATTTGTTAAATGTAATACATAGTTAATATCAACTTAAAATCATGCTAATGTGGTTGCTTTAATAGAAAATGAATGTTATAATTAAATGATGAATTATAATATGATTATAAAATCATTTAATAGAAAAATATGTCGGAAGGAAAATGTCAATGGCTATTTTAGGAAAAATATTTGATGCTAACAGAAGAGAAGTAAAAAGCTTATCGAAATTAGCTGATAAAGTATTAGCTAAAGATGAAGAATATTCAAATCTTAGCGATGAAGAATTAGTAAATAAAACAGAAGAATTTAAAGCTTATATTCAAGAACAAAAAGAAAAAGGTAAAGATACACCGGATATATTAGATAAAATTTTAGTAGATGCGTTCGCAGCAGCTCGTGAGGGTGCATTACGTTCTCTAGGAATGAAACCATATAAAGTTCAAATCATGGGTGGTATCGCACTTCACCGTGGTGATATCGCGGAGATGAGAACAGGGGAAGGTAAAACTCTTACTGCCACAATGCCGGTATACTTAAACGCATTAGCGGGAGAAGGTGTACACGTTGTTACAGTTAACGAATACTTATCACAACGTGACGCTCAAGAGATGGGAGTTTTCTATAACTACATGGGACTTTCTGTAGGTCTTAACTTAAACTCTCTTAACTCTGAAGAGAAAAGAGCAGCATACAATGCTGATATCACATACTCAACGAACAATGAGTTAGGGTTTGACTACTTAAGAGATAACATGGTTAAAACAGTTGAAGCTCGTGTTCAACGTCCATTAAACTATGCTGTAATCGATGAGGTTGACTCAGTACTTATCGATGAAGCACGTACACCACTTATTATCTCTGGTGAAGGTCAAGAATCAACTTCATTATATCAAGTTGCAAATGCCTTCGTTAAAACTCTGAAAAAAGCAGAGGAAGAAGATGGAAGTGATGGAGATTATACTTTAGATATTAAAACTAAATCTATCCAACTTTCTGAAAATGGTATTGATAAAGCAGAAAGTTACTTCGGATTAAAAAATCTTTATGAATTAAAAAATGTTGATTTAACTCACCACATTAACCAAGCGTTAAAAGCTAACTATACAATGGCGCTAGATGTTGACTATGTGGTTGCTGAAGATGGAGAAATCTTAATCGTTGACCAATTTACAGGTCGTACAATGCCAGGTCGTCGTTTCTCTGAAGGTTTACACCAAGCTATCGAAGCTAAAGAAGGTGTGCCAATTCAAAAAGAAAGTAAAACAATGGCGACTATTACGTTCCAAAACTTCTTCAGAATGTATAAAAAACTTAGTGGTATGACAGGTACTGGTAAAACAGAGGAAGAAGAATTTAGAAACATTTATAACATGTTTGTTACAACAATTCCTACGAACAGACCAATCCAAAGGATTGATGCACCAGACTTCATATACTCAAATATGGAAGCTAAGTTCAATGCGGTAGCACAAGAAGTTAAAGAGCGTTATGACAAAGGACAACCAGTTCTTTTAGGTACTGTCTCTATTGAAACGAGTGAATTAGTATCTAAATTACTATACAAATACGGTGTTCCACATAAAGTACTTAATGCTAAGCAAAATGAAAGTGAAGCTGAAATTATTAAACAAGCTGGGCAACGTGGTTCAGTAACTATTGCGACTAACATGGCTGGTCGTGGTACGGATATTAAACTTGGAGAAGGTGTTCGTGAATTAGGTGGTCTTGCCGTTATCGGTACAGAACGTCATGAATCTCGTCGTATCGACAACCAATTACGTGGTCGTTCAGGACGTCAAGGGGATCCAGGTTACAGTAGATTCTATCTATCACTAGAAGATGAACTTATGGTTCGTTTCGGAGCTGATAGATTACAAAAAATCATGGGTAAAGATGTAGATACACCACTTGAAAGTAGAATGGTTAGTAGATCTGTTGAAAGTGCTCAAAAACGTGTTGAAGGTAATAACTATGACTCACGTAAACAAGTACTTCAATATGATGATGTATTACGTAAACAACGTGAAATCATGTACGCTGAAAGAAATGAAGTGTTAGAAAATGATGTTGTTACTGAAATTATCCAAGAGATGATTGGTGAAGCAGTAGATAAAACTATGGCATTTATCACTGAAAACTTAGAGGCACACAGTGAAAAAGAAGAAACTGAAGAAATCATTAAATCACTTAATGAGAAGTTCTTAGGTCAAAAACCTATTACTGAGAGTGAGTACTCAGATGTTATGTCTGATGATGAAATTCGTGAGCTTGTATTACACAGAATTAATCTTGAGTTAGCTGAGAAACGTGAGTTACTTGGTGATGAAACTATGAATTCATTCGAGAAATACATTCTTCTTAATGCTATCGATGATAGATGGACTGATCACATCGACCAAATGGATCAACTTAGAAAAGGGATTTTCCTTCGTTCTTATGGACAAATTGATCCTCTTCGTGAGTACAAAACAGAAGGTTACCAAATGTTCGAGGACATGATTGATGATATTCAAGTAGAAGTTGTTACTAACTTAATGCGTATTAGAGTAGAACGTCATGAAGAAATCGAAATGAAACAAGAACCAACTAACCTTGTAACTAACGATAGTAAAGAACATATCGCTCGTGGTCCAATTAAGAGTGCATCTCGTGAAGAGAAAAAAGCTCGAATCGAAGAGCGTAAACAACGTATTAAAGAGTTAAAAGCTCAAAAAGAAAAAGAAACTAATTAGAAGTTAATTGAAAGAAGGAGACTTATATAAAGGTTTCCTTCTTTTCATAGCTTTATAATATTTTATAAGGAGGCAAGTATTATGAATAATATAGATAAACTAAAAGAAATAATAGAATTAAATGATAATATTGTCTTTTTTGGTGGAGCGGGTGTTTCTACTGAATCTGATATACCAGATTTTAGAAGTGCAAATGGAGTGTTTAGTGTAAAACTAAATCGCCATTTTACACCTGAACAACTCGTCTCTAGAACTATGTTTGTGAAGTATCCTGTAGATTTCTTTGATTTTTATAAGAAGCATTTGGTTTATCCTGATGCTAAACCAAATAGAGCTCATTTTTATTTAGCTGACTTGGAAAAACAAGGGAAACTTAAAGCGGTAATCACACAAAATATTGACACTTTACATGAACAAGCGGGTAGTAAAAATGTTCTTAAACTTCATGGAAGTATAGATGCAAATTATTGTACTAAGTGTAAAAGTTTTTACAATTTAGAAGATTTCTTAGCTAAAACTGAAGAAATACCGAGTTGTGATAAATGTAGTGGGGTAATAAAACCGTATGTTACTTTATATGAAGAAGAATTAGATATGACGGTATTTAACGCTGCGATTAACTTTATTGAAAGAGCAGATGTGCTGATTATCGGTGGAACTTCATTAAGTGTTTATCCAGCAGCAAATCTCTTACATTATTTTAGAGGAAAGTATTTAGTCGTTATTAATAAATCGTCTACTCCGCAGGATAGTACAGCTGACTTAGTAATTAATGGTAAAATCGGAGAAGTATTTTCAAAATTAGGAGAAAGGTTAGGTGATGTGTAGATGTATTTATTTAGAAAATTAGCTTGGTTTATGAAGCTAGAAAAAAAGCGTTATATTATTGGAATAATTGCCCTTATCTTAGTAAGTATTTTCAACTTAATCCCACCGAAAGTTATCGGAACTGTTATTGATAAAATTGAGGCTGGAAATTTAACTAATGGAGAGTTATTCTTAAATGTTGGTTATCTTGTATTAGCTGCCCTTGCGATGTACGCACTTCGTTATGTCTGGCGTGTGTATATTTTTGGAGCGGCATATAACTTAGGAAGAATCTTAAGGTCAAGATTATTTGAACACTTTACTAAGATGTCTCCATCGTTCTTCCAAAAATACCGTACAGGTGACTTAATGGCTCATGCAACGAATGATATAAACTCAGTAGCAATGGTTGCTGGTGGAGGAGTAATGTCAGCTGTTGATGCGAGTATTACAGCTTTAGTGACATTATTTACGATGATATTTTTAATTGATTTCAAGTTAACTCTAATAGCAATTATTCCTTTACCATTTTTAGCATATGCTACTAATTATATTGGGGATAAAAACTATGAGAGTTTTGAAGCAGCTCAAGAATCTTTTTCAGATTTAAATAACAAGGTTCAAGAAAGTGCCTCTGGGATAAAGGTTACAAAATCATTTGGTTATGGTAATGATGAAATTAAGAGTTTTAGAGAAGTTAATAACAAAGTATTTGGTAAGAATGTTATAGCTGCTAAGTATAACTCATTATTTAATCCAATGGTTCTTATCTTCGTTGGGTTATCTTATACACTTACTCTTGTCTTTGGTGGTATTTTTATCTCAAATGGTGATTTAACTGTTGGAGAGTTAGTTACTTTTGTGACTTATCTTGATATGTTAGTATGGCCGCTTCAAGCCATTGGTTGGTTATACAATATATCGCAACGTGGTGAAGTATCTTATAAACGTATTGAGAGTTTATTAGCGGAAGCTAATGAGGTAAATACTAACTTAGATAGTAATATTAAAGCTGAAAATGGTAGACTTGAATATAATATCAACAACTTCGAATTTGAAGAAGGTAAGAGTGTTCTAAGAGATATTAAGTTCGCTATTGAAAAAGGTCAAACACTGGGTATTGTAGGTGTTACTGGAGCTGGTAAAACTACATTATTAAGGTTATTATTAAGAGAGTTTAATATTAAATCTGGTAATATCATGCTTAACAATAGAGACATTGCTGAATATAGTATTAACGACCTTAGAAAACTTATCGGATATGTACCACAAGATCAAGTACTATTTGCTATGTCGATTAAAGAGAATATTCGTTTTGCAAATCCTTTAATTGATGATAAACAAGTAGAAGAAATTACAAAAATTTGTGGTCTATATGATGATATTATGGCTATGCCTGAGAAGTTTGATACGATTGTTGGTGAAAAAGGTGTTAGTCTTTCAGGTGGTCAAAAACAACGTTTAGCAATGAGTCGTGCTTTGATTATTAATCCTGAAATTTTAATTCTTGATGATTCTTTATCTGCAGTTGATGCTAAGACTGAACATATTATTTTAGAGAACTTAAAAGAACAACGTAGTGGTCAAACTAATATCATTACTGCACATAGACTTTCTGCAGTAGTAGAAGCTGATTTAATAATTGTTTTAGGTGATAACACGATTATTGAAAAAGGAACTCATGACGAACTTATCGCCAATAATGGTTGGTATAAAGAGACATATGAAAGTCAACAAATGGAAGAAAGCTTGAAAGGAGGAAATGAAGATGTCGAAAAGTAAGACGTTTTTTAGATTAATGCGCTATATGTTGCGCTATAAAGGATTATCGATATTGGCACTATTATTTATATTAATGACTTCGATAGTCGCAACAGCAATTCCTCTTTTAGCTCAATACTATATTGATCATTATATTACAAAAAATATTGCTAAAGCTGGATTATATATTTTAATAATTTATTTTGGATTGTTTATCCTAAGAGTTGTGTTTACATTTTTAGGAGAGTATTACTTCGCAAAGGTGGCTCACAGTATAGTTAGAGATCTACGTAATGATAGTTTTGCTAACTTACAAAAATTAGGGATGTCGTACTTCGATAAGACTCCTGTAGGTTCTGTTGTATCAAGATTAACTAATGATACACAGGCTGTTGCGGATATGTTTGGAACAATTTTTTCAAGTTTCCTAAATACGATTCTTATGTTTGTAGTAACACTTTCTGCGATGATTGCTTTAAGTTGGCAGTTAACAATCTACATGATACTATTTATTCCTGTAATGGTTGGTTCGGTATACTTATACCAGAAACTTTCTAGTAGATTAGTAGAAATTTCTCGTGCTAAAATTAGTGAAATGAATACTAAATTATCTGAATCTATAGAGGGTATGAAGATTATCCAAGCGTTTAATCAGGAACAGCGCCTAATTGATGAATTTGGAGAGGTTAATAATGAACATCTTCGTTATTACACTAAATCATTAAAGGTTGATAGTTTATTATTAAGACCAGCTATGGCTTTATTTAAAGTATTAGCATATGGTGTTATCGTAATGTATTTTGGTTTAAGTTTTGAAAGTGCTGGTTTTACAGCTGGGATAATCTATGCGTTTATTCAATATACGAATCAGCTGTTTAATCCATTAATTGAACTTATGCAAAACTTCTCAATTCTTCAAACTTCGATAATTTCTGCAGGACGTGTTTTCACACTAATAGACAATGAAGAATATGAGCCAGAGCAAAAAGATAGTGATCATAAAATTTCACGTGGAGATATCGAGTTCAAAAATGTTAGTTTCTCTTATGATGGTAAACGCGATGTTCTTAAAAATATATCGTTTAGTGTTAAAAATGGAGAGAGTATAGCGTTTGTAGGAGCTACTGGATCTGGTAAATCTTCTATAATGAACCTATTCTTAAGATTTTATGATTATGATAGAGGAGAAATCTTAATTGATGGAGTTAATATTAAAGATTATAGTTCTAAAGAATTAAGAAACAGTGTTGGATTAGTACTTCAAGATCCATTCTTATATCACGGAACAGTAGAGTCTAATATTAAAATGTATAATGAAAGTTTAACAAGAGAAGATGTTATTGAAGCGGCGAAGTTTGTTGATGCACATAACTTTATCGATAAATTAGAAGATAAGTATTATAGCTTAGTTACAGAAAGAGGTTCAACTTTCTCATCTGGAGAAAGACAACTTCTTACATTTGCAAGAACTATAGCAAGTAAACCGAAGATTCTTATTCTTGATGAAGCTACTGCAAATATCGACTCTGAAACGGAAGAGTTGATTCAACATTCTCTTGAAAAAATGAGAAAAGGTAGAACGACAATAGCAATTGCTCATAGGTTATCTACGATTCAAGATTCTAACTGTATTTACGTGTTAGATAAAGGTGAAATTATTGAATCTGGAACACACGATGAGTTAATAGCGTTAAAAGGTAATTATTACAAAATGTACCAACTTCAAGCAGGTATGTTAAATAAATAGAATTTAAACTAGAAGTGAATAAAGTAGCTTCTAGTTTTTTTACAGAAAAAATAAATTTATATATAGTGTTAGTTAACATAAATTTAAAGTATTAATCATTGTGTGTAATTTTTTATATTAAAAATAAATACTAATAAATCAAAGTATAAAACTTATATCTGTTTTCTTGCATTTAGTATAGAAAAAGTTTACAATTAATGTATTAATTATAAATAAAATTAATCTTAGTATCATATATGAAAGAAGGATATAAAGTTGAGAAAATATTTAGAGGAAAAATATAATAAGTTTTCGTTAAGAAAATTGACTGTTGGAGTTTGCTCGATGACGATAGGATCTTTTTTCTTAGTGTCGACTGTTCAACCTGAAGATTATGTAGTGAAGGCAGCAGATAATGCTATTGTTCACTATAAATATGTAGGAGAAGACAATCTTACTGATAAAGAAAAGGAATTAATAAAAAAAGAAGTACCAAGTGTTGTAAGTAGCAAAGAAGAGACTTATTACTTAGTATTCAAACCGACAAAAACAACACAACTAAACAAATTACCAAATACCGGTTTAAATTATGGAGTAGGAAGTATGCTTCTAGGCGGTATGCTTGGTCTAGTAGTAGTCGTTGTAGCAAAAGGTAAAAATAAATCACGTAAAATACTATCAATCCTTTTAGTAACGAGTCTAGGTGCAACTACTCTAGAGTTACCTGCGAGAGCAATGGAGGACTTACAGTTATCAGTCTACAATATGGATTATAACTTAAAAGTTGGAGATAAGTTGCCAGAAATTTCTTCAATTCCTGGATATAGTTTTGTTGGATTTATTAAAAATGAAGCTGAAACTAAAAAAGAAAATGAAGAAGTTAAAGAACAAATAACTTCACAACAACATAATAAAAAACAACCGGAATTAAAAGAAAATACAGATGAAAATGTAATAGAAAATAAACAAGAAAATAAAACAACACTAAAAATTTCAGATAAAAAAGAAGATAAGAAAGTAATAGAAAATATTAATAAAAAAGATGAGAAAAAAGTACAGGGTGTGAATACTGTAAATCCACAAGATGAGGTGTTAGCAGGAAAACTTACTAAACCTGAATTACTATACTCAGATAAAATCATAGAAACACCATTAAAATATAATCAGATTATAGAAAGTAACGATCAGTTGCCTGAAGGAACAACAAGAATTAAACAACAAGGAAAAGAAGGTAAGAAAACTGAAGTTATAAGGATGTTTACCGTAGAGGGGAAAGAAGTTTCTAGAGAGTTAATTTCTACAAAAACAGAGGAACCTGTTTCAGAAATAATTGAAAAAGGAACAAAAAAAGCTGTAAGTAATGTTATTACTAAGGGTCAAAAACTTGTAAAACCTGCAGTAGAAGTTAAACCAGAGTATACAGGAGTACAAGCCGGAGCGATAGTAGAACCAGTAAAAGCAGAAGTACCGAAGGAGTACACAGGAGTACAAGCCGGAGCGATAGTAGAACCAGCAAAAGTAGAAACACCGAAGGAGTACACAGGAGTACAAGCTGGGGCGATAGTAGAACCAGCAAAAGCAGAAGTATCGAAGGAATACACAGGAGTGCAAGCTGGTACGATAGTAGAACCAGCAAAAGCAGAAGTACCGAAGGAGTACACAGGAGTACAGGCTGGGGCAATAGTAGAACCAGAAAAAGTGGAGCCTCAATATGGTGGAGTTACTTCTGGAGCGTTGGTAAAACCAGAAAAGATAGAAGCACCGAAGGAGTACACAGGAGTGCAAGCTGGTGCAGTAGTAGAACCAGCAAAAGCAGAAGCACCGAAGGAATACAGAGGAGTACAGGCAGGAGCGATTGTCGAACCGGAAAAAATCGAGTCACCAAAAGAGTACACAGGAGTGCAAGCTGGTGCAGTAGTAGAACCAGCAAAAGCAGAAGTACCGAAGGAATACAGAGGAGTACAGGCTGGAGCGATTGTCGAACCGGAAAAAATCGAGTCACCAAAAGAGTACACAGGAGAACAATCTGGAGCGATAGTGGAACCAGAGAAGGTAGAAACAACTAAGGAATACACAGGAATACAAGCAGGGGCACTAGTCGAGCCAGAGAAGGTAGAAGCACCTAAGGAATATACTGGAGTACAAGCCGGTGCAATAGTAGAACCAGAAAAAGTAGAACCGCCTAAGGAGTACACAGGAGTGCAAGCCGGAGCGATAGTAGAACCAGAAAAAGTAGAAGCACCGAAGGAGTATACTGGAAAAATTGAGCCACTGAAAACAGAAAATCCAAAACCTACTGTAGAAAATAACAATACAGCAGAAATAAATAATGTTCCAAAAAATGCCAGTGCCCTACTTAGAATGAATTTTGTTAAAGGTAATCAAGTATTGTCTGGAACGGGTTCAGCTACATTTATAGCGCCTAATGTATTGTTGACAGTAGCGCACAATTTCATTAATAATTCTGCAGACAACAGTACGGGTGAATTTATAGGAGATAAGTCTAAAAATACATATGAATGGCAAACACCTGATGGACAAAAAGGTTCATTTACTTCAGAGGATATTCACTTTTATAATAAAAAAGACTATCCAAAAGGATTTATCTATGATTTGGCTGTTATTACCTTACCTCAATCTACAAGAAGACAACATGCGAACTTAGTAGAAAATTACTCGAAAGTAAATGTTAATGATAAGTTAAATGTTTATGGTTATCCTAGAGGAGAGTATGCGCACTTAAAAGATACAACTGTTGAAATAGAACAAAAATACGCGAATAATACTTATGGTGTTCAGTACCAAGGTGGAAAAGCTGGTATGAGTGGTGGAGGAATCTTTAACTCTAAAGGAGAAGTGATTGGACTACACCAAAATGGAGCTGAGAACCGATCAGGGGGATTAATACTATCTCCAACACAATTAGATTGGATTAGAAGTATTATAAAAGGTAAAGAGATTACACCTAACTATGATGCTTTAGAACGTCATAAAGATGAGAAAAAAGACGATATTAAAGAAGAAAAGCAAGTTGATAAAAAACTAGAACTTAGAAATATTTCTAATGTAGAATTGTATACTTTAGAAAATAATAAGTATCGACATGTATCTTCACTTTCGAGTGTTCCAACTAATCCAGAAGCTTACTTTATGAAAGTAAAATCGGAGAATTTTAAAGATGTTATGTTACCAGTTAAGAGTATTGAGAGTGCTAGAAAAGATAATCAAGATGTATACAAAATTGTAGGACAAGCTAATGATTTGATTCAACATGAAAACAATATTACTTTAGAAAATTATACTTACTACCTACCTAAGACAGTAAATAGTGAAAATGGAGTTTATACATCATTTAAAAATCTAGTAGATGCTATGAATATTAATCCATATGGTACGTTCCGTTTAGGGGCGACTATGGATGCTCGTGAAGTAGAACTTTCAGATGGTCAAGAAAGCTATATTAATAAAGAGTTTAGTGGTAAATTAATAGGTGAAAACAAAGGTAAGTATTATGCTATATATAACTTGAAAAAACCATTGTTTAAAGCTTTAAGTCATGCTACTATTCAAGATCTTTCAATAAAAGAAGCAAATGTTTCTTCGAAAGAAGATGCTGCAACAATTGCGAAAGAAGCGAAAAATGATACTACAATTGCTAATGTTCATTCATCTGGTGTAATTGCTGGTGAACGTAGCATAGGTGGTTTAATTTCACAAGTAACTGACTCTACAATATCTAATAGTAGTTTTACTGGAAGAATAACTAATACTTATGATACAACGGCTACTTATCAAATAGGTGGTTTAGTTGGTAAACTTTCAGGTGTTGGTGCTTTAATAGAAAAATCAATTTCATCTATCGATATGGCTACGAATGCTAATACAGGAGATCAGGTTGTTGGTGGTGTAGCAGGGGTTGTTGATAAAAAAGCAACAATCAGAAATAGTTATGTTGAAGGAAATCTTAATAATGTTAAGCCTTTTGGTAAAGTTGGTGGAGTTGTAGGTAATCTTTGGGATAGGGAAACTTCAGAGGTAAGTAACTCGGGTAACCTTACAAACGTCTTAAGTGATGTTAATGTAACGAATGGTAATGCTATTGCTGGTTATGATTTTAATGGTATAAAAGCAACTAACACTTATAGTAATAAAAATAATAAGGTGGTAAAAGTAGTTCAAGTAGATGACGAAGTACTTAGTAAAGATTCAGAAGAACAAAGAGGAACGGTATTAGAAAATAATATAGTTCTTGAGAAGAAAATTGAACTTGTTCCTAAGAAAAATACTAAGATAGAAGACTTTAATTTCTCTTCTAGATATGAAACAGATTATAAAAACTTAAAAGATGCTGATGTTTCTAGATTAAGAGTATATAAAAATATTGAAAAATTGTTACCATTCTATAATAGAGAAACAATTGTTAAATATGGTAATTTAGTAGATGCTAATAATACTTTATATACTAAGGATCTTGTGTCTGTAGTTCCGATGAAAGACAAAGAAGTAATTTCTGATATTAATAAAAATAAAACTAGCATTAATAAGTTGTTACTTCACTATTCAGATAATACTTCTCAAACATTAGATATAAAATATCTACAAGATTTCTCTAAAGTAGCAGAATATGAAATAGCTAATACAAAACTAATATACACACCTAATACATTATTACATAGTTATAATAATATTGTAAAAGCTGTTTTAAATGATTTGAAATCTGTTCAATATGATTCAGATGCTGTTAGAAAAGTATTAGATATTTCTAGTAATATAAAATTAACAGAATTATATTTAGATGAACAATTTACGAAAACAAAAGCAAACATTGAAGATAGTTTATCAAAACTTCTATCGGCAGATGCGGTAATAGCTGAAAATAGTAATTCAATAATAGATAATTATGTAATAGAAAAAATTAAGAATAATAAAGAAGCGCTACTTCTAGGTTTAACATATCTAGAACGTTGGTATAATTTTAAATATGATAATACGAGTGCAAAAGATTTAGTATTATATCATTTAGATTTCTTTGGTAAATCTAATAGCTCTGCATTAGATAATGTTATTGAGCTAGGTAAATCTGGATTTAACAATTTATTAGCTAAAAATAATGTAATTACATATAATGTATTATTATCTAAAAATTATGGAACTGAAGGTTTATTTAAAGCATTAGAAGGTTATAGGAAAGTATTCCTACCAAATGTTTCTAATAACGACTGGTTTAAAACACAATCTAAAGCATATATTGTTGAGGAAAAATCTACAATTCCTGAAGTTAGTTCTAAACAATCAAAACAAGGAACAGAACATTCGATAGGTGTTTATGATAGATTAACTAGTCCTTCATGGAAATATCAAAGTATGGTCTTACCGTTATTAACTTTACCAGAAGAAAAAATGATATTTATGATTGCGAATATTTCAACTATAGGATTTGGTGCTTATGATAGATATAGAAGTTCTGAATATCCTAAGGGAGACAAATTAAATAGATTTGTTGAAGAGAATGCACAAGCAGCGGCTAAACGCTTTAGAGATCATTATGATTATTGGTATAAAATTCTAGATAAAGAAAATAAAGAAAAATTATTTAGAAGTGTCCTAGTTTATGATGCATTCAGATTTGGTAATGATACAAATAAAGAGACACAAGAAGCGAATTTTGAAACTAATAATCCGGTTATAAAAAACTTCTTTGGACCTGCTGGAAATAATGTTGTTCATAATAAACATGGTGCATATGCAACAGGTGATGCATTCTACTATATGGCTTATCGTATGCTGGATAAATCTGGTGCAGTAACATATACTCATGAAATGACACATAACTCTGATAGAGAAATCTATCTTGGAGGATATGGAAGAAGAAGCGGATTAGGGCCTGAGTTTTATGCAAAAGGATTACTACAAGCTCCTGACCATTCATATGATCCAACAATAACAATTAACTCTGTGTTGAAATATGATGATTCAGAAAATTCAACAAGACTTCAAATAGCGGATCCAACTCAAAGATTTACTAATGTAGAAGACTTACATAATTATATGCATAATATGTTTGATTTAATATATACGCTTGAAATATTAGAAGGTCGTGCTGTAGCTAAATTAGATTATAATGAGAAAAATGATCTATTAAGAAAAATTGAGAATATATATAAGAAAGATCCAGATGGTAATTCTGTTTATGCAACAAATGCTGTTCGTAGATTAACTTCTGATGAAATTAAAAATTTAACTTCATTCGATAAATTAATTGAAAATGATGTTATTACAAGAAGAGGATATATAGACCAAGGTGAGTATGAAAGAAATGGATACCACACAATTAATCTATTCTCACCAATTTATTCTGCTTTAAGTAGTAAAATAGGAACTCCGGGTGACTTAATGGGACGCCGTATGGCATTTGAACTATTAGCAGCTAAAGGTTATAAAGAAGGTATGGTACCTTACATTTCTAATCAATATGAAAAAGAAGCAAAAGATAGAGGAAGTAAGATAAGATCTTATGGTAAAGAAATAGGCTTAGTTACTGATGACTTAGTGCTTGAGAAAGTATTTAATAAAAAATATGGTTCTTGGGTTGAATTCAAGAAGGATATGTATAAAGAAAGAGTAGAACAATTCAGTAAATTAAATAGAGTTAGCTTCTTTGATCCTAATGGCCCATGGGGACGACAAAAAAATGTAACAGTTAATAATATAAGTGTACTTGAGAAAATGATTGAAACAGCAGTTAGAGAAGATGCTGAAGATTTCACAGCACAAGTATACCCTGATACAAATAGTAGAGTTCTTAAACTGAAAAAAGCAATATTTAAAGCTTATCTAGATCAAACTAAAGATTTTAGAACATCTATATTTGGTGGAAAATAATATAATCTACAATGTAGACATAAATAAGGATATGTGAGTATAGTTCGCATATCCTTATTTACTATAAATTATTGATGAAAATAAATTTTTACTAGAGTATAAGTTATATGAGTTATTCTGAACTATGTTATAATTAAGCTATAGATATTAAAGGAGATTTTGAGATGATTAAAATAGAAGTATGTGCTAATAGTGTACAAGATTGTTTAGTAGCACAAAATGAAGGTGCAGATAGAATAGAATTAATTAGTGCTAGTTATCTAGGTGGTTTAACACCGACATTGACAGTGTTAGATATGGCAATTGAAAGTGGAGTCGAGATACCTATAATGACGATGGTAAGACCTAGGGGAGGTGGTTTTTGCTATTCGGAATTAGAAAAAGAACAGATGTTTAGAGAAGCTAGGGAACTGCTAGAACACGGCGCAAAAGGAATAGTATTTGGATTTTTGAATGAAAGTAGAAGAATTAACTGGGAAGATACTGAGAAAATGATAAACTTATGTAAAAGTTTTGAAGCGGAAAGTGTCTTTCATAGAGCGTTTGATTGCTCAGATGAACCAGAATATAATATTCAACGCTTGATTGAATTAGGTTGTACAAGAGTATTAACTAGTGGACTGGGTGCAAATGTTAATAAAGGTGTAGAACTTTTGAAACAGCTTCAAGAAAAGTTTGGGGATAAAATTGAGATTCTTGCTGGTGCGGGTGTAACTACAGAGAATATTGAATATATTATTAAAGAAACCGGAGTTACTCAAGTTCATGGAACATTTAAAAAATACGGAGTTGATCCAACGACAACTGGAGTGGATGTGACTTATAGATATACAGACAAAGGAGACTATGAAGAAGTGAATCCTAAGGAGTTAGCTTTGGCGATAAACATAGTAAAAAAATTAAATAAGGAAATGTATTAAAATGTTTAAAAATGTACATCACATAGCGATTATAGGAACAGATTATATTAAAACAAAGGAGTTTTACGTAGATAAGTTGGGTTTTAGTATTATTAGTGAACATAATCGACCAGAGAAGAATGATATTATTATAAATGTAAAACAAGGAAATCTAGTATTAGAAATTTTTATTAAAAAAGATGCTCCATTGAGACCTAAGATGCCAAGCCCAGAATACAGTGGATTAAGACATTTAGCTTTTAAAGTAGATGATGTAGAAGCGGTTCTGAAAAAATTTGATGAATTAGATATTCCTCATGGAGAATTAAGATACGATGATTTCGATAATAGGAAAATGGCATTTTTCTTTGATCCAGATGGATTACCTTTAGAAATACATGAATAAAAATAAAGAAGAAACTTAGGGTACTAAGTTTCTTCTTTATTTTTTTATAATTAAACAGAAAAATCTATTGATTTTACAGATAATATATGTTTAAATAGAGAAATATAATTAAAATATACTTAAAAAAAGGAGAGAAATAATGCAATTTGGAAAAAAAGCCGCTGTATCATTTGTAACAGCTACATTACTACTAACTAATCTACATGTAATGAATTTTAATAATTTAGAGAAGAATTGGGTATATGCTGAAGAAAATGGAAAGGCTGATGCTGTATCTAATACTTCTGCACATACTTTTAAAGATGAGGATAAAGTTAAAATTATTGTTTCTTTAAAAGAGGACAAAGTAGATCCTAATTCATTGAAAACTGAAGAAGGAAGAAAAGAACGTGAAAAAAGTACTAAAGAACCACGTGAAAGAGCACTAAAAGAAATTAAAGATAAAGGTGTTGATTACAAAGTATTATTTGAATATGACACACTTTTAAATGGATTTTCTTTAGAAACTTCTTATGCTGATGCTAAAAAAATTCAGGCGATGGACTTTGTAAACAGTGTTGAAGTGAGTGTTGATTATGAAGTTCCTGAAACTACTACAAAGAATGATGAAGATGATACTGCTTTAAAAAATACAGTTATCGATAGTAATAGAATTATTGGTGTTCAAGGTCTTTGGGATAAAGGGTATAAAGGACAAGGAAGAGTAGTAGCAGTTATTGATTCAGGTTTAGATCCTAATCATGATATATTACATCTAACTGATGCTAGTAAAGCTAAATATAAAAATAAAGCTGAACTAGAATCTGTAAGAGAAAAAGCTGGAATTGATTATGGAAAATGGTATAGTGATAAACTGATTTATGCATTTAACTACTACGACTGGGATAATAACTTAAAAGAGAAAAAAGATAAATCACACGGTATGCACGTTGTCGGAACTTCAGTTGGTAATCCAACGAAAAAAGCACCGAATAATGAGTATGTTGCGGGTGTTGCTCCAGAATCACAATTAATCTTTATGCGAGTTTTCTCGGATAAACAAGGTGGAGCGAAAACTAGTACATTTTTATATGTTAAAGCTATAGAAGATGCTGTTAAATTAGGGGCTGATTCTATTAATATGAGTTTAGGTGCTACTGCAGGTGCAGTAACAGAAGTTGGTCAAGGTACTATCGATGCGATTGCGCTTGCTAAAAAGGCTGGGGTCAATGTTGTAGTCGCAGCAGGTAATGACAATGTATTTGGAAATGGTCAAAGTAAACCAAATGCATCTAATCCAGACTACGGATTAATCGGAACACCATCTGTAACTCCTGATTCAATAGCTGTAGCGGCTATAAACAATAGTGTCATGAATACTGAAGTAATGACTGTTGTTGGATTAGAAGGAAATGAAGAATGGGATAATGGTGAAGCTACAATCAGACCATTTGCTAAAAGATTTAATCCGAAAACTGAGTACTCATACTTTAATGCTGGCTATGGTTTAGAAAATGATTTTAAAAACCAAGATGTAAAAGGTAAAATTGCAGTAATGATGCGTGGAGGTGGAAATACTTTCGCGGATAAAGTAGCAGCTGCTAAAAAAGCAGGAGCTGCTGGTGCTGTTTTATATAATACAAAAGAAGGTGGAGAAGAGTTACTTAATGTTGCATTAAATAATTATGACAGTGATTTTCCTGTAGTGTTCGTTGGATATAAATTCGGTAATTTATTAGCAACTTATCCAGATTATTATAAATTAAAATTTACTGGACATTTCAGTAAGAGACCTCACCCACAAGCAAATCAACTTGCTGATTTTACGAGTTGGGGAGTAACTGGAGACGGACTATTCAAGCCTGATGTTACAGCACCAGGTGGTGATGTTTATTCATCATTCAATAATGGAACGTATGGATTAGATAGTGGTACAAGTATGGCTTCACCACACGTAGCAGGAGCTGTATCATTAATGAAACAAGTATTCCAGGAAAGGTATCCTGACCTTCAAGGTGAAGAATTACAGAAATTAATAAAACATCTATTAATGAGTACTGCGGTTCCAAACTATAATAATGAAACAAAAGCATTTACGTCACCTAGACAACAAGGAGCTGGAGTTATTGATGTCTCTAAAGCGGCATTTGGTGATTTATATGTGACTGGTGACAATGATTATGGAAGTATCTCTTTAGGTAATGTCCAAGATACATTTAAGTTTAATGTAGTATTACATAACTTATCAGATCAACCTAAAGAACTTGTTTACAAGTCTTATTTAAATACTGATGGTGTAGAAAATGGACAAATAACACTAAAACCAAGACAATTATCAGAAAGTAATGGAGGAGAGACTGTAGTAGTTCCTGCTAAAGGTGAAAAATCTGTTACGATTACTGTTGATGCTACACAATTTAGAAATGAATTAGAAGGACAAATGCCAAATGGTTATTATCTTGAAGGATTTGTAAGATTCTTTGATCCTAAAGATACGAATACAGCAGTTGCTGGAATTCCATACGTTGGTTTTAAAGGTGAGTTCCAAAATCTTCCAGTAGTTGAAAAACCAATATATGAATTTAAAGGAAATGAAAAACCATTCTATTACTATAAACCTAATACAACAGAGCGCGATGATAAAAATAACTTTACTTCATTAGTTACTGTTGATGTAAATGGTGAAGAAAAGAACATTAAAGTTTTAGGAGAGTACAATGATCCTAAGACTAAGTCTAATTATTTTGGTAAATTGGCATTTTCTCCAAATGGTGATAGACAACATGATGAGGTTGGATTTAAAGCAACATTCTTAAGAAACTATGAGAATCTTAAATTATCAGTTTATGCCAAAGACGATGTTGAACGTAAAAATCCATTATATGAAAATGGTAATGTTTCTGGTAAAAAGAACTTCTTCCATAACAAGTCTACTAATAAAAAAGCCGTGTTAGTTACTGAAACAAACTGGAAGGGACAAGATAAAAATGGAAATCCATTGCCAGATGGTGAATATCAATATGTAGTTAGTTATAGCCCTGTAGCAACAGGTGCGAAGATGCAAGAAACAGCATTTAACATTACACTTGATAGAGTTGCACCGCAAATTGTTGGTACAGGCGGAGTTTATGACGAAAAAACTAGAACATTTAAACCGTATGCAGTTAAAGAAAACGGAAGTGGAGTACTTTATAAGAAATTAAGTTATAAAGTCACTAAAAAAGGTAAAGATGGAAAAACAGTAGAAAATGAAGTTGTTGTTGAACCAAATATAGATGGTACATTTACTCTTCCAGAAAAAGTATCTCTTGATAAATTTACTTATGAAGTAGGTGACTTTGCAGGAAATAAAGATAGTGTTGGAATTTCAAAAGTTCAAAATACTGAAAAAGGTACTGTAGAGGTTAAGACTACAGCTAAAGATGGAACAGGAGATTATTCTACTAACGTAAGATATGCTATAAAAAATGAAAAAGGTGAGTTAGTTGGAGAAGACTTCACGAAGAATGGGAAGAACCTAACAGCTCTACCATATGGTAAATATACTGTACAAGTAGTTCTTACTGATGAAGCTCTTAAATTAACTAGTCCTAAAGAAGTAGCTTTTGAGATTACTAAAGATGATTCAACTAAAACAGTAGAATTTACATTTGAAGAGCAAAAGAGAAACACGACAATAATTAAATTTGATAAAGTTATACCTGCTGGAGCAAAAGTATTTGTTACAAATGAACAAGGTGAAAAAACAGAATTATCAAGAAGTTTATATAGTGAAAAAGAATTCCAAAAACGCTTAAACAATGGTAAATATATTGTTGAAGTAGTATTACCTGAAGGATATAGATCTTCTGAAAATAACTTTGAACTTGTAGTAGGGAACGGACGTAATATAAAAGAACTACAATTGAGTGTAGCTCAAAAAGTAGCTAGCGTTACAACTGCAGAAGGTGTAACTACTCCAGCAACTGTTGAGTTTGGAGAAGCTAAACTTTATAATGATTATAAACTTGTAGTTAGTGATGTTGAAAAAACTAGTAAAGAAAAAATAATTAAACAGTTAACTGACAGTAAGATTGATTTAACTAAATATGATGTTGTATTTTATGATATCCATTTAGAAGATAGAAATAATAAAACAGTAGAAGTTGATGGAACTAGAAAAGTTACTCTATCATTAGATAAAATGCCAGCGAAATTTGGTCATGAGAAAAAAGATGGAACAATTGAGCCAGTAAACGGTGCAGTAGTTGACGGTAAATTTGTCTTCACAGTAGATGGATTTAGTAATTTTGTGGCTCTTATAGAGAAAAATGCACCTAAAGAAGAGGTTAAGGTAGATAAGAGTCAATTAAAATTAGCTTCTGATAATTTCAAAGTTACAACTGATAGTGATAAGTATGAATATGCGTCATTAGATGCTAAAGAGGCATACAACAAAGCAATTAATAAAGCTAAACAACTGTTAGAAGATGAACACGTAACACAAGAAGAAGTAAATAAAGCTGTTGAGGAGTTAAATGTAGCTATATCTAAACTTACTGGTGTTAAACCAAAAGATGCAAAAGGTGAACCTGAGCAAGCTGATGCACCTAAAGAATACACAGGAGTGCAAGCTGGTGCAGTAGTAGAACCAGAGAAGGCAGAAGCACCTAAAGAATACACAGGAGTACAAGCTGGAGCAGTGGTAGAACCAGAAAAAGCGGAAGGTCCTAAAGAATACACAGGAGTGCAAGCTGGAACAGTGGTAGAGCCAGAGAAAGCGGAAGGTCCTAAAGAGTATACAGGAGTACAAGCTGGAGCAGTGGTAGGGCCAGAGAAAGTAGAAGCTCCAAAAAAATATACTGGTAAAGTTGAGCAACCAAAAGCAGAAGCATCAAGTGTAGATAAAAAAGAACTTGCGTCTGAGGTTGAGAAAAATGGAGACCTAACATCACAAGATAGCTTTAAAGATGCAGATGAAGTAGTTAAGAAAGAATATAAAGAAGCTCTTAAAGTGGCTAATTTAGTACTATCTAATGCAAATGCAAAACAAGATGAAGTAAACAATGCATTAGAAAATCTTAAAAAAGCATCAGAAAAAGTAAGTAAAGGAAAATCTAAATTATCAACATTACTTGGCGATGTATTTAAAAAAGATAAGGATAAAGATAAAGCAAGTGTTGGATTAGCAGATGTAGCCAAAGATCAAGGAATGGTAGCAAACAATTCTCAAGTAAATCTTGGAACTGTAGGAAAATCAAATTCTCTATTAGCTAAGACAGGAACATTAGCTTTACCTACAACTTTTGTAGGACTTGCATTAATTTGTTTAGTATACGTACTAAGAAAAAGAAAAAATACTAAATAATATATTACAAAATAATTCTCTTTAACAATTGTGTTAAAGGGAATTATTTCTTTGTTTGAAAATTATTAAAAAAGTTCTTGACATAATTTGATGAAAAATGTATAATAAATATTGTTCTTGATATGGCGGCTGTGGCGAAGTGGTTAACGCATCGGATTGTGGTTCCGACATTCGGGGGTTCGATTCCCCTCAGCCGCCCCATTAAAAATTTAATATCTTTAGGCGGCTTAGCCAAGTGGTAAGGCACGGGTCTGCAAAACCTTGATCACCGGTTCAAATCCGGTAGCCGCCTCCAAATTTTACTCATCTTTTTATAAGGTGTTTTTTTTATACCTAAGTTACGGTTTATATTTTGTTATTCTTCCATTATTATGAAAATGTTCAAACATTTATTAGTAATAACCGAACATTATTTTAGTAATGTGAAAATTTCTCGTTAAAAATTGTTATTATTTCTTTTTAAAAGCTAGATATATTTTTTTTTTGTGTTAAAATTATATAAAATTTATTTAAAAAAAATCGAGGAGGAAATAATATGAAGAAAATATTATTGGCGTTATTTAGTTTTATTTTTGTCTTCTCTATCGTAGGATGTACTACAAAGACTGAAACGAAAAAAGAAGAAAAAGTTATTAAAATGGGATTTGTTCCTCTGAAAAATAGTGAAAAACTTGTTGAAGATCTTAAACCAATCTCTGATTATCTTTCTGAAAGATTAGGGGTAAAAGTAGAAGCTTTTACAGCTAGTAACTATATTGGTGTAGTTGAGGGATTAGGTAGTGGAAGTGTTGATTTTGGTATCATTCCACCATTTTCATCTTTACTTGCTCAAAAACAAAGTAGTGCAAAACCTATACTAACTTCTAAAGGTAAAACAGGTAAACCTGGATACACTGCTGAATTATATGTAAGAAAAGATTCAGGTATTAAATCACTTCAAGATGTTAAAGGTAAAAAAGTAGCATTTGTAGATCCATCATCTTCATCAGGGTATATTTATCCAGGTGCTATGTTAGTTGAAGCTGGTCTTAATTTAGATAAAGATATCAGTTATCAATTTAGTGGTGGACATGATAAGAGTTTACAATTACTTCTTAACAAAGATGTTGATGTAATTGCGACATTCGATGGAGTAGAAGATAGATATGCTAAAGACTTCCCACAGGCAAAAACTGATATTCAAAAATTAGCAACTAGTGATATGATTCCTGGTATTATGGTTACAACTTCTAGCAAAATGGATAAAGAGTTACAGGATAAATTAGAAAAAGCTCTTCGTGATGTTGAAAATGATCCAAAAATGAAAGAATTATTCACAAAGATGTTTAGTATCACTGGATTTACTGATGTGGATCAAGATGCTTATAAAAAAGTAGAAGCAACTGCAAAAGTTATGAATGTTGATTTAGATAAAGTAAAATAGAAATATGAACTTGGTACATAATGTACCAAGTTTTTTTATCTATGAAGCAAGTAAATATTTTGATTAAATAAAACACTTGAGATTTTTTACGATTAATTTTATAATTAAATAATCAATCAGGAGTGTGAATGTAATGTACGCATATATTAAAGGAAAAATTTCGGAAATTAATCCGACAAATATCGTTGTTGATAACAATGGAATAGGCTATGAAATAGTTGTTGCTAATCCGTACGAATATCAATTGAATGAAGAAAAAACTGTTTTTATTAGCCAACAAGTAAGGGAAGATTCTAATATACTTTATGGATTTTCTAATAAAGATCAGAAAAAAGTATTTTTACTATTATTAAAAGTAAAAGGTGTAGGACCTAAGAGTGCTTTAGCTATACTAGCTGGAGGTACTAGTGAAGAAATTATTGGAGCTATCGAGAATCAAGATGTGACATATTTAACGAAGTTTCCGGGAATTGGGAAAAAATCTGCTCAACAGATTATCCTTGATTTACAAGGTAAAGTTGATTTTAGTATGACTAATATTAGTAGTGCTCCAACTGCTGTAAATAATTATCTAAGTGATGCAATATTAGCATTGGAAGCTCTAGGATATAGCAAAAAAGAACTTGCAAAAATCGAGAAAAAATTATCAGCATTCGACTTCTCTGGTGTTGATGAATATGTAAAACAAGGATTAAAATTATTAATGAGTGCATAATTGATGAAAGGAAGAAATTATGGAAGATAGAATGGTATCTGCAAGTCAAAATTTTGGTGAAGAGCGAGAAGAACAGTCTTTAAGACCGAAGTTTCTTAGTCAATATATAGGACAAGAACAGATAAAAAGTAATTTGAAAATATTTATAGAGGCTGCAAAACTTCGTGGCGAGGTTCTAGATCATTGCTTACTATATGGTCCTCCTGGATTAGGTAAGACAACACTCGCGACAATTATTGCCAATGAGATGGAAGTGGGAATAAAATATACTTCGGGGCCTGCGATAGAAAAATCTGGAGATTTAGCTGCTATATTAACTAGTCTTGAACCAGGTGATGTTCTTTTTATCGATGAAATTCACAGAATAAGTAGATCTATTGAAGAGATACTATATTCTGCGATGGAAGATTTTTATCTTGATATTGTAATTGGTAAAGGTGAAGAATCGCGTAGTATTAGGATTGAACTACCACCATTCACATTGGTTGGTGCAACTACGAGAGCTGGAGCTTTAACTGCACCACTTCGAGATAGGTTTGGTGTACATTGTCGTCTGGAATTTTATACTATTTCTGAATTGCAAAACATTATAGAAAGAACATCTGATATTTTTGAATGTGATATTGATGAACAGAGTTCGTATGAAATTGCGATGAGATCTCGTGGAACACCTCGAATAGCGAATAGGCTTCTTAAACGTGTAAGAGACTTCGCTCAAGTAAAAAATGATGGTGTTATAGCTAAGGAATTAGCTGTTGAATCGTTGGATCTACTACAAGTAGATGCGAAAGGTCTTGATAATATCGACTATAAAATACTTGAATGTTTGATTAAGCGTTATGAAGGTCGTGCTGTAGGTCTTGAAACAATTGCTGTGACTATAGGTGAAGAAAGTATCACTATAGAAGATGTATATGAGCCATATCTTGTAAAAGAAGGATTTATAGAACGTACGCCTAGAGGACGTCGTGCTACATCTAAAGCATATCAGCATTTAGGAATAGCGTATAAAGTTGAATAATTAATAAATAATGGGTTTCGTTAAGTTTGAAATGTCAAAATTTCATATTTCGGAACCTATTTTTAGTAGTTATTGATAATGTCTTTTAATTAGAAATGATATTAATTGTAAAATAAATTAAAGTATATTAAACTTGTGTAGTAAATATTAGAAATATTAGAAGGATTAAATTTGTATGATTGATAGTAAACAATTTATAAATACAAGACACAAAAATCAAAAAATTAATTATGATAACGTACTAAAAGAACTTATAAAAGAATGGGAGAAGACTAATTTTCGTCCAAAAATTCTTATTCACTCTTGTTGTGCTCCTTGTAGTACATATGTATTAGAATATTTATCTGAGATTAGTGATATTACAATATTTTTCTCAAATTCTAACATACATCCGAAAGAAGAATATATTAAACGTATGTTAGTGCAAAAAGATTTTGTAGAAGAGTTTAATAAAAGAAATGATAAAAAGATTAAATTCTTAGCTGATGAGTACGCACCAAGCAAATTTATCAGTGCTGTAAAAGGACATGAAGAGGATAGAGAAGGAGGAGATAGATGTCATATTTGTTATGAAATGCGTTTAGACTCTTCTGCCCAAAAGGCTGAGGAACTAGGTTATGACTATTTTGCCTCTGCTTTGACACTTAGTCCTAAAAAAAATGCTACTGTAATAAATGAAGCTGGATATGTTCTTCAGGAACAAGTTTCAATATATTATCTACCATCTGATTTTAAAAAGAATAATGGTTATAAAAGATCTGTAGAAATGTGTAATGACTATAATATATATAGACAATGTTACTGTGGATGTGTATTTGCAGCTAAAGATCAAGGTATTGATTTTAAAGAAGTAAATAAAAAAGCTCGAGACTTCAATAGAAATCATGAGGATTATGAGAAATTTAAATCATTAATTAAACTTGGTGGAGAATTGATTTAATTTTCATAAATAGGTTTACAATATAGAAATTAAAACATAATAATTTTAAAATTAATTAATGTAAATAATATAAAAAAGTATCGTTATTTTTCCTTGTGATCGATACTTTTTTTATTTTTATGTTTTGAAGTTAATTATTACTGAAAAAAATGTTTTCATGATTTTTTCAGAATTTGAGTAGTAAATGCTTACTGTATAGATAAGAAACGGTTTTCTTTGTTGTAGAATAAGCACTATTCTTATTATGGAATAAGTATAAAATACTTGTAAATATTGCTTTCATGTGTTATTATTTGAATGTAAATATTTTTTTAAATAAAAGGAGACATGACTATGTTACAAAAAGAATTTAAAGTTATCGATGAAACAGGAATCCACGCTAGACCAGCTACTTTATTAGTACAAGCTGCATCAAAATTCCAATCAAACATTGAATTAGAATTCAACGGACGTAAAGTTAACTTAAAATCAATTATGGGTGTTATGAGTCTTGGAGTTGGAAAAGACGCTGATATCGTAATTTACGCTGATGGAGCTGACGAAGCAGAAGCATTAGCAGCATTAGAAGAAACAATGAAGAAAGAAGGATTAGCATAAAATGTTACAACTAAAAGGTATTGCAGCCTCTCAAGGGATATCTTTTGCTAAAGCATACATTTTTGTTGAACCAAACTTAACAGTTAAAGAAGTTAAAGTTCAAGATGTTGTTGCTGAGGTTAAACGTTTTGAAGATGCGATTGAAATTTCTAAAAAAGAATTAACAATTATTAAAGATAAAGCTCATGAAAATTTAGGTGCTGATAAAGCAGCTATTTTCGAAGCTCACTTATTAATTTTAGAAGACCCAGAATTTATGGGAACTGTTAAAACTGACATTCAATCAAAAGAAATTAACGCTGAATATGCATTAAAAGAAACTTCAGATATGTTTGTTTCAATGTTTGAATCAATGGATAATGACTACATGAAAGAACGTGCTGCTGATATTCGTGACGTTTCTAAACGTATTTTAGCTCACTTACTAGGTGTAGACTTACCAAACCCAAGCTTAATCGATGAAGAAGTTATCGTTATTGCAGAAGACTTAACTCCATCTGATACTGCACAACTTAACAAACAATATGTTAAAGGTTTTGCTACAAATATTGGGGGACGTACTTCTCACTCAGCTATCATGGCTAGATCATTAGAAATTCCTGCAGTAGTAGGAACTAGTACAATTACTGAAGAAGTTAAGAATGGAGATATTCTTATTCTTGATGGATTAGATGGTGTTGTATATGTAAATCCAGATGAAGCTACTACAGCTGAATTAAAAGAAAAACACGTTAAATTCGAAGAGCAAAAAGCTGAATGGGCTAAATTAGTTTCAGAAAAATCTGTTACTAAAGATGGTCATGAAGTAATTTTAGCTGCTAACATCGGTACACCAGCTGACTTAGAAGGTGTTAATAACAACGGTGGAGAAGCTGTAGGTTTATACCGTACAGAATTCTTGTACATGGGACGTGATCAACTACCAACTGAAGAAGAACAATTCGAAGCTTACAAAGCTGTATTAGAAGGAATGGGTGACAAACCTGTTGTAGTTCGTACTTTAGACATCGGTGGAGATAAAGAATTACCATACTTAGATTTACCAAAAGAAATGAATCCATTCTTAGGATTTAGAGCAATTCGTCTTTGCCTAGAAGAAAAAGACTTATTCAGAACTCAACTTAGAGCATTATTACGTGCATCAGTTTATGGTAAACTATGTGTAATGTTCCCAATGATCGCTACAGTTCAAGAATTTAGAGCTGCTAAAGCACTATTCTTAGAAGAAAAAGAAAAATTAGTAGCGGAAGGTGTTTCAGTAAGTAACGATATCGAATTAGGTATCATGGTTGAGATTCCATCAACTGCTGTTATCGCTGATATCTTTGCTAAAGAAGTGGACTTCTTCTCAATCGGTACTAACGACTTAGTTCAATACACTATGGCAGCAGACCGTATGAGTGAAAAAGTATCATACTTATACCAACCATATAACCCAGCAATCTTACGTCTTGTGAAAAATGTTATTGAAGCATCTCACAAAGAAGGTAAATGGACTGGAATGTGTGGAGAAATGGCTGGAGACAGCTTAGCTATTCCATTACTATTAGGTATGGGATTAGATGAGTTCTCTATGTCGGCTACTTCAATTCTTCAAGCACGTAGCCAAATCAAAAACTTATCATTAGATAAGATGAAAGAATTAGTTGATAAAGCTATTATGTGTTCAACAACTGAAGAAGTATTAGCATTAGTTGCAGAATATACTAAATAATTATTATAAGACTTTCGATGAAAATCGGAAGTCTTTTTTATACTAAGTAAAGTTTTCCAAATAATATAATTATAATTTTGTATAGTGAAAAATACAAAAACAGGAAGAAATTTATTATTCAAATAGCCATATCTGTTGACATTCGGGAACATTTGTATTATCATTTTAAGTATGAATTTTTCAAAAAACGATGATTAAGACGGTATATTGAATGTTTTTAACAGGGAGCAACTCCGTGACTGAGAGAGTTGTATGAACTGAGAATATATTTTCAGCTTATGAGTAATTGTATAAGTAGACTATGAGTACAATCGGGTGGTACCCGTTATCAACTATATTAAGGAAGCGATTATGCTTTAAAATACGGGTGGTACCACGATATATTCGTCCCTTGAGACTAAGTCTTGAGGGGCTTTTTATTTTGGATAAATAATAGAACTTATAGTAATGTCTTTATATTAAATTTTTAAGGAGGAACTTATGACTTTAGAGAATATAAGAAAAGAATATTTAGAATTAGTTAAAACAATTAAAGATGAAAAAGAACTTTATGACCTAAGAGTTAAATTTTTAGGGAAAAAAGGTGCACTAACGGAAGTTATGAAAGGTGCACGTGATTTATCGCCAGAAGAAAGACCAACTTTTGGGAAACTTGTTAACGAGGTTAAAACTTTTATTAATGATAGTTTAGAAGAGAGAAAAGCTGAATTAGCTAAGGCTGCATTAGAGTTGAAATTAGCTAGTGAGGACATTGATGTTACTCTACCTAGTAAAAAAGTTGAATTAGGTGGAATTAACCCATTAAATAAAATTATTGAAGAGATTGAAGAAATTTTTATTTCTATGGGATATTCAGTTGCTGAAGGACCTGAAGTAGAAACTGACAAGTTTAACTTTGAGATGTTAAACTTACCTAAAGATCACCCAGCTCGTGATATGCAAGATTCATTTTATATTACAAATGAATTATTAATGAGAACACAAACATCACCTGTTCAAGCACGTGAAATGTTAAAAGCTAATGGAGAAGGACCTATCAAGATTATTTGTCCTGGTAAAGTATTCCGTCGTGATAATGACGATGCTACTCACTCTCACCAATTTACTCAAATTGAAGGATTAGTAGTAGATAAAAACATCACATTTAGTGATTTAAAAGGTACTTTAGAGCACTTTATTAAAGCTGTATTCGGAGAAAATAAAAAAATCCGTCTACGTCCAAGCTTCTTCCCGTTCACTGAGCCTTCAGTAGAGGTTGATGTATCTTGGGGTAATGAAGATGATGAAGAAAACATTAAATGGCTTGAAATTTTAGGAGCTGGTATGGTTCACCCTAACGTTCTTAAAATGGCTGGTTTTGATCCAGAAGTATACTCTGGATTCGCTTTTGGTATGGGGCCAGAACGTGTTGCGATGTTAAAATATGGAATTAGCGATATTAGAAGTTTCTACACAAATGATGTAAGATTCTTAAAACAATTCAATAGTGATAGAAACGATTAATAGGAGGTAGTAATGTTAGTAAGTTATAATTGGTTAAAACAATATACGAATGTTGAAGATAATGCAAATGCATTAGCTGAAAAAATCACACGTGGTGGTATTGAAGTTGAAGGTGTTGAATATTTAGCAGAAGAAATATCTAACGTTGTAGTTGGATATGTAGTATCTAAAGAAAAACACCCTGATGCTGAAAAATTAAATGTATGTCAAGTAAACGTTGGTGAAGAAGAAAATCTACAAATTGTTTGTGGTGCACCAAATGTTGATGCTGGACAATATGTAATTGTTGCTAAAGTAGGAGCAAAATTACCAGGAATTAAAATTAAAAAAGCTAAACTTCGTGGTGTAGAATCACAAGGTATGATTTGTTCATTAGCTGAATTAGGATTAAGTAAGAGTGTAGTGTCTAAAAATTATCAAGAAGGTATCTACGTATTTGAGACTGAGCAAGAGTTAGGTTCTGATGTTGTTGAAGTACTTGGTTTAAATGATTATATCTTAGATTTATCAATTACACCTAACAGAGCGGATGCATTAAGTATGCGTGGTCTTACTTATGAATTAGGAGCTTTATACAATAACAAAGTTAACTTTAATGATGTAGAAAAAGAAGAAAAATACGAAGCTACTTCATTACAAGTTGCTATCGAAAGTGATTCTTGTAGAAACTATGTAGGTCAAATAGTGAAAAATGTTGAAGTGAAATCTTCGCCACTATGGTTACAAACAAGACTTATGAATTCTGGAATTCGTCCGATTAACAACATTGTAGATATTACAAACTACGTACTGTTAGAATTTGGTCAACCAATGCATGCATTCGATAAAGATTTAGTTGGAGATAAAATCGTAGTTCGTGATGCTAAAGAAGGTGAAGTTCTAGAAACTCTTGATGGAGAAGAGAGAAAATTACAAACAACTGATTTAGTAATTACTGATGGAACGCGCGCTATTGCTCTTGGAGGAGTAATGGGTGGTAAAAACACAGAAGTAAGTGAAGAAACTAAAAATATTATTTTAGAATCTGCATATTTTAATCCGACATCAGTTCGTCGTACTTCAGCTGCTCATGGGTTAAGAAGTGATTCTTCTGCAAGATTTGAAAAAGGTATTGATCCTAATATGCAAAAAGCAGCCCTTGCTCGTGCAGTAGAATTAATCTTAGAATTATGTCCAAATGCCGTAGTTGAAAGTTCAGTTGGAGTAGTTAATAAAGAAGAAGAGAAAGTTGTAGAAATTACTACTTCATATATTAACAACTACCTTGGAATTACATTATCTACTGAAGAGATTGTAGCTATTTTAGAAGGATTAAGTTTTTCAGTAGAAGTAACAGGAGAAAACTTAGTAGTTAAAGTACCTACTAGAAGACCTGATATCTCAATTAAACAAGACTTAGTTGAAGAAGTTATTAGAATTTATGGATATGATAATCTAGCTTCAACATTACCAAAATTCTCTAAAACTACTAAAGGTGGTTTAACTTATTCACAAAGAATGGTACGTGATCTGCGCGCAGTATACGCTAGCTTAGGATTTAACGATACTATTAACTATTCATTAGTATCTGAAGAAGAAGCTACGGAGTATACTTTAGAAGATCACCACAAAGTTAGATTATTAATGCCTATGACTGAAACTCACTCGACATTACGTCAAAGTTTAGTTCCAGGATTATTAAACACTGTTCAATATAACGTAGCTAGAAAACAAAAAGATCTAAAACTTCTTGAAATTGGACGTGTATTCTTCGGTAGTGGAGATGATAATATCCAACCTAAAGAAACACTATACTTAAGTGCTGCGCTAACTGGAGAAGAAAGAGCGACTAAATGGCTTAAAGAAAGTAGCTCATTAGACTTCTTCGTGGCTAAAGGATACTTAGAAGTTGTTTTTAATTGTTTAGGCTTAGATGAAAAAGTTACATATAAAAAATCTAAACTTGAAGGTATGCACCCAGGACGTTTCGCTGAGGTATATTTAGGTGAAAAACGTATTGGATTTATTGGAGAAGTTCACCCTCAAGTTGCAGATAAACTTGGATTAAATACTACATATGTATTTGAAATTAATTTAGATGAAGTTATTTCAGAAAGTAAAGTTAAACCTAAGTATGAAGAGGTAACTAAATATCCTGAAATTACAAGAGACATCGCTATGTTAGTTGATGTTAAAGATGAATATCAAAATATCTATAATGTAATTGAATCAGTAAATAGTAAATTAATTACTAAAGTTGAATTATTCGACTTATATGTAGGCGCTGAGTTATTAGTTGGTAAGAAATCACTAGCTTTAACTATTACATATAGTGATAAACAAAAAACTTTAACAGATGAAGAAGTAACAGCGGTACATGATAAAGTACTTTCTGCGCTTACAGAGTACGGAGCTATAATTAGGTAGGTAGTCTATGATTACACAAATAATATTATTTTGCGTTTTAGCATATGTAATTGGTTCGATACCTTTTGCATTAATAGTAGGGAAAGTATTTTACAATACAGATATTAGAACACTTGGAAGTGGAAATTTAGGTACAACAAATACTTTTAGATGTCTTGGAAAAAAGGCAGGAGTTACAGTATTTATATGTGATGTATCAAAAGGGATAATCGCTACATTTCTTCCAACATTGATGCTAGGAAGAGTAGACTTTTTATCAATATTTGGAGCATTTGCAATGATAGGTCATGTTTTTCCTATCTTCGCAAACTTCAAAGGCGGAAAAGCCGTAGCTACGGGTTCAGGAGTATTTATCTTCTTATATCCTATGTTAAGCTTGTTACTTTTAGCTATATTCTTCTCAACACTATTTTTAACAGGATATGTTTCATTAGGTAGCATACTTATTAGTTTAACTGCTATTGGGTACCTTAGCCTGTTTGAAACTGGATTTGATAAGTGGATTATGATAGTGATGTGTATTTTTGTTATTTATATGCACAAAAAGAATATACTGAGATTAATAAGTGGGACAGAAAATCAATCGAAATTAAAAATTGGAAAGGGAAAAAAGAATGACGAAAATCATTAGTGGAACACAACTTGCGAAAGAGTTAAGAGAAGAAATTAAAAATGAAGCAGCTGCTTTAAGAGAAAAAGGTGTTGAACCTACACTTGCAGTTGTTTTAGTAGGAGATAATAAAGCATCAAGAAGTTATGTTAATTCTAAACATAAAGCGTGTATAGAAAATAATATAAATTCTATAAAAATTGAGTTACCAGAAGAAATCTCTACTGATGATTTATTAAATGAAATCGAAAAATTAAATAGTGATTATAAGGTTCACGGAATTTTAGTACAATTACCATTGCCAAAACACATAGATGCAGAAAAAGTTCTGAATGCTGTAACTCCATCAAAAGATGTAGATGGATTCCATCCTATAAATGTTGGAAAGTTAGTGATTGGAGAAGCTAAACTTATTCCTTGTACACCATTAGGGATTTTAGAAATGATAAAATCAACTGGTGAGGAAATTTCCGGGAAACTTGCTCTAGTAATTGGAAGAAGTAATATTGTAGGTAAACCTATTTCGACTTTATTACTTCAAAATAATGCAACTGTAATTACTGCTCATTCTAGAACTAAAGATTTAGAAGAGCTAATAGAGCAAGCTGATATTATTGTAAGCTGTGTAGGAGTTGCACATTTCCTAAGTGGAAAAGAAAAAGTAAAACCAACTTGTACGATTATTGATGTAGGTAATAACTACAAAGATGGTAAGTTAGTTGGAGATGTAAATCTTGATGAGTTTATGGAGAAAGTTGCTTATATTTCTCCTGTACCTGGAGGAGTAGGGCCTTTAACAATCACAATGTTAATGAGAAATACATTAACGGCTACTTATGATTTACTAGAAAAATAATTTAAAGAAAATCTAGATATTATTTGAGCCTTTATTTAATTGAAATGTTTTTGATTTAATGATACAATAATATATTGTACAAGAATGCAATATATTTAAAGATATAGACTTATAAATTATACTATGTTATAATTTATAAAATGTAGAGAGTAAAGAAATTTATGTGGAGGATTGTTAATAAATGATTAGATTCTTGAAAAATGTAGCCACAGAAATGCGTAAAGTAAGTTGGCCAACTTTTAGTGAACTTGTTAGAAAAACACTAATTGTTATAGTTGTAGTTGGAATATTAATGTTATTTAGCTACGTAGTAGATTTAGGAATAACTGCTGGAATTAGACACTTCAGTAGATAAGAGAGGTTATTATGAGCGATACAGTAAGTAAAGAGTGGTATGTAATACATACGTATTCTGGATATGAAAACAAAGTAAAAGATAATATTGAAAAAAGAGTTGAGTCTCTTGGTATGGAAGACAAAATTTTCAGAATCGTTGTTCCAGAAGAAAAAGAGACAATCTTAACTCCAACAGGAAAGAAAAAAGAAGTTAATAGAAAAACATTCCCTGGATATGTACTTGTTGAGTTAGTAATGACAGATGATTCATGGTTTGTAGTTAGAAATACACCTGGTGTAACTGGATTTGTAGGATCACACGGTGGTGGTTCTAAACCTAGTCCATTATTACCAGAAGAAATTAACTTTATTTTACAACAAATGGGTCTATCAAATGTTGTAGATATTGATATTGAAGTTGGAGATTATGTTCGTGTTATCTCTGGTCCATTCGTTGATATGGAAGGAAAAGTTGTAAACTTAGACTTACATAACTACAAAGCCGATGTTATGATTGAGCTTATGGGTAGAGAAACCAAAGTAGAACTTGAACTTTATAATATCGAAAAATTCTAAGAAAGGAAAAGCTATCTTAATGATAGTCGGATAGAATGTGGAAAAGATTGCAATAATTATGGATTCAACTGCATATTTATCAGATGATTTAAAGAAAGAATTAGATATTCGTACTGTTTATTTAAATCTAATTATTGATAATAATTCATATAAAGAAGTTATCGATATGCCACTTGATAAATATCATGAATACTTAAGAAATCCAAACAATTCCTTCCCTACGACTTCTCAACCTGCTATAGGTGAGGTTGTATCTTGCTTAGAAAAACTAAAAGAAGAAGGGTATACTGATGTAATCGCTATTGCTCTTTCAAGTGGAATTAGTGGTACGTATACATCATATTCTGTAGCTGGTCTTATGGTTGATGGATTAAATGTTCATCCGTTCGACTCAGAAGTCTCTTGTAGACCTGAAGGATATTATGCGATTAAGGCAGCAAAACTAATTAAGGAAGGTAAAACTTCTAGTGAAATAATTTCAGCTTTAAATGAGATGAAAAAAGTTTCTGATGCATACTTTATGGCTGATGATTTATCACACCTACAACGTAGTGGGCGTTTAAGTGGAGCACAAGCAGTAGTAGGAAGCTTACTTCAAGTTAAGCCGCTACTACATTTTGATGATAAGGTGATAGTACCTTTCCAAAAAATTCGTACATATAAAAAAGTTGTATCAAGAATGTATGAATTGTTTGATGAATATTATAAACAACATGAAGGAGAGCACATCACTGTGTGTGTTCTGCATGTTGATGCATTAGACAAGGCTGAAGAAATTAAAAAATATGTTGAGGAAAATTATTCTAATGTAACTGTAGATGTTGACGGAATAAGTCCAGTTATCTCTACACACCTTGGATTAGGTGCAGTTGCAATTGGATGGACAATTTTATAATAAATAAATTTTAAGAGGTGGAAATATGGTACAAACAATGGCACATACTTGCTACCGTGTAGCAGATTTAAAAGAATCAGTTAAATTTTATACTGAAGCATTCGACTTTGTAGTAAGTCGTGAAAGAGATTTTCCTGAGTACAAGTTTACATTAGTATACTTAACTTTACCAGGTTCAAACTATGAGTTAGAATTAACTTATAACTACGATCACGGTGCATATGAACTTGGAGATGGATATGGACACATAGCTATTTCTGTAGAAGATTTAGAAGCACTACATGAAAAACACAAAGCGGCAGGGTATGATGTAACAGACCTTAAAGGTTTACCAGGATTCCCGCCAGGTTACTACTTCATTAAAGATCCAGATGGTTACAAAATTGAAGTAATTCGTACTAAAATATAGTTATCATTTGATTTATTTATAATCATATGATATAATGTACATACATTGAAATAAATTACCGAAAGGGTGGTGAATTTTGAAAGGTTCTCCGCTCTTTTATATTGCAATAAAAACTTAAGAAAGAGGTGTACTGTATGAGTATTGTAGAAAAAGTTAAAGCAATAGCAACAAAACAAGCAGAAAATACGGAATTTTCTCTTTATGATGTAGAATACGTAAAAGAAGGAACTGAGTATTTCTTACGTATTTACTTCGATAAAGATGGTGGACTTACACTTGATGATTGTGTATTATTAAGTGAAAAACTAGCAGAAGAACTTGACAAAGAAGATTTCATTAGTGATAAATACTATTTAGAGGTTTCTTCTCCAGGAATCGAAAGAGACTTAAGAGACTTAGAAGAAGTAACTAATTCTGTTGGGAAACATGTTTATATTAAAACATATGAAAAAATTGATAATCAAAAAGAATTTTATGGTGATATCCTAGCTGTTGAAGGTGAAGAAATTACCGTAGAATACAAAGATAAAGCGAGAGTTAAAAAATCAACAATTAACTATAGTAAAATCGCTAAAATTAGATTAGCTGTTAAATTTTAATTATTAAAGGAGAAAGAAAGATGAGCAAGGATTTGCTTAAAGCTATAAAATTAATTGAACAAGAAAAAGGAATTGCAGAAGATATTCTAGTAGAAGCTATTGAATTAGCTTTACTATCAGCTTACAAAAAGAATTTTAATGTTGCAAAAAATGTAAGAGTAGATTTTAATAGAACAACTGGTGATTACAAATTTATTATTAGAAAAGATGTTGTTGAAGAAGTTTACGACGATAGAATTGAATTTGCTCTTGAAGATGCATTAAAAATTAATCCAGCATATGAAGTTGGAGACATTTATGAAGTAGTTGATTTACCAAGTGACTTTGGACGTGTTGGAGCGCAAGCTGCTAAGCAAGCTTTATTACAAAGACTTCGTGAAGCTGAAAAAGAAATCCTTTATAAAGAATATATCGAACATGAAGGTGAAATTCTTTCAGGTACAATAGATAGAATTGATTCTAGATATGTTTATGTTAAATTAGGTAAGATCGAAGCGATTTTAGGTGAGAATGAAAGAGTTAAAGGTGAAACTTATGTACCACAAACTCCAATTAAAGTTTACATCGCGAAAGTTGATAATCCAACTCGTGGAAGTAAACCACACGTATTAGCTTCAAGATCACACCCTGAATTTATCAGAAGATTATTCGAAATTGAAGTACCAGAAATATACAGTGGTACTGTAGAAATTAAGAGTGTATCACGTGAAGCAGGTGAAAGAACTAAATTAGCTGTATATGCTGAAGATAAAAACATTGATCCTGTAGGTGCTTGTGTTGGTAACAAAGGTGAACGTGTTAACCGTATCGTTGAAGAACTAAATGGTGAAAAAATTGATATCATTACTTGGGATGCTGATCCAGTTAAATTTATTACAAATGCATTAGCCCCTGCTAAAGTAGAAGAAATCAACATAGATGAAGAAGAGAAAATTGCTAATGTTAAAGTTAAAGATGACCAACTTTCTTTAGCAATTGGTAAAAAAGGGCAAAACGTTCGTCTAGCTGCTAAATTAACAGGTTGGAAAATCGACATAAAAGCTGCAGAATAGTGAGGTGTTGTTTGTGAAAAAAAGAAAAATACCAACAAGAAAATGTATATTAACAAACGAAATGTTCGCTAAAAAAGATTTATTAAGAATCGTTAAGAACAAAGAAGGAGAAATTTCTGTAGATCCTACTGGGAAAAAAGCAGGACGTGGAGCTTATGTAGTAGCTGATTTAGAAGTTATTAAAGCTGCACAAGAAAAGAAACAATTAGAGAAGTTTTTCTCTGCATCACCAGAAGTTATGGAGCCTATCTATAATGAGGTAATTAGATTAATCTATAGAAAGTCAATTCCACAAAAATAATGATAAAAGCATATAATTTATTAGGTTTAATGCAAAGAGCAGGTAAACTTATTACAGGTGAAGATTTAATCACAAAAAATTTAAAAAATAATAAAATCAAATTGTTAGTTATTGCAGAAGATTGCGGTATCAATACGAAAAAAAAATTAACAGACAAGGCTAATTTTTATAATGTAAAATGTATCGAATTTTCTACGATTGAAAATATAAGTATCGCGATTGGAAGAGATAATCGTGTTGCTGTAGGAATAACTGATGATGGATTTATAAAAAAATTCAAACAATTATTAGAAGAAGGAGGAAAACAGTAATGAAAAAAGTCAGAATTTATGAGTACGCTAAAGAAGTAGGAAAACAATCAAAAGACCTTATTACAGTTTTAAAAGATGCTAATATTGAAGTATCTAATCACATGTCAATGTTAACAGAAGAGGGGTTAGCTAAGCTAGATAGTGTTTTCAAAAAGCAAGAAAAAGCGGTACAAAACGATCAATCTTCAAATAGTGAAGGTAAGAAAAATAAAAAGAAAAAAATTAAAAAAGATAAAAACAGAAAAACTCAAAAACAACAACCAGCAATTATTGAAGCTCCATCAGAAGAAACAATTTCAGAAGATACTATTTTAGTTAAAGATGGAATGACTGTTGGAGAGTTATCTGAAGTTTTAAGTGTAGGTTCAACTGAACTTATTAAAAAATTATTTATGGAACTTAAAATTATGGCGAATATTAACCAGTCTCTTACTTTAGAGCAAATCGAGTTAATCGCTATGGATTACGGTAAAGAAATCCAAGAAGAAGTTGAAATCAATAAAGAAGACTTAGATCTTTACTTCGAAGTTGAAGATGCTGAAAAAGATCTTAAAGAGCGTGCGCCAATCGTAACTATCATGGGACACGTTGACCACGGTAAAACTACATTACTAGATACAATCAGAAATTCAAGAGTAACTGCTGGAGAAGCAGGTGGAATTACACAACACATTGGTGCTTACCAAGTTCGTGCTAAAGATAAAAAGATTACATTCTTAGATACACCAGGGCACGCAGCCTTCACTACAATGCGTGCACGTGGAGCTAAAATTACTGACGTAACTATCTTAGTAGTTGCAGCAGATGATGGAGTAATGCCTCAAACAATCGAAGCTATTAACCACGCTAAAGCGGCTGAAGTACCAATTATCGTTGCGGTTAACAAAATGGATAAACCACAAGCTAACCCTGACAGAGTTATGAATGAGTTAGTAGAATACGGACTAATCTCAGAAGAGTGGGGGGGAGATACAATCTTTGTACCAATCTCAGCTCTTAAAGGTGAAGGTATTGATGAGTTATTAGAAAATATCTTGTTAGTAACTGAAATGCAAGAATTAAAAGCTAATCCAAATCGTCTTGCTTTAGGTACAGTTATCGAGGCCAAACTTGATAAAGGTCGTGGAGCAGTGGCAACACTATTAGTACAAAATGGTAGCTTAAATGTTGGAGATCCACTTGTAGTAGGTAATACATTTGGTCGTGTTCGTGCTATGATTAACGATCGTAGTAAAAATATTCAAACTGCTAAACCATCTACACCAGTTGAGATTACAGGTTTGCAAGATGTTCCTAACGCTGGAGATCGTTTCGTAGTATTCGGTGATGAAAAAACAGCTCGTCAAATCGGGGAAAAACGTCAACAACAATATATTGAAACTACTCGTCAAGCAAATTCAGCTGTATCATTAGATACATTATTCGAACAAATGAAACAAGGTGAGATGAAAGACCTTAATATTATTATTAAAGCAGACGTTCAAGGTTCTGTTGAAGCTTTAGCAATGTCATTAGCTAAAATCGATGTTGAAGGTGTTAATGTACGTATTATCCATACTGGTGTAGGTGCGATTAACGAATCTGATATTACATTAGCAGTAGCATCTAATGCTGTAGTTATTGGATTTAACGTACGTCCTGATAATAATGCAAAACAAATGGCTCAAACTGAGCAAGTAGATATTCGTCTACACAGCATTATTTATAAAGTTATTGAAGAAATTGAAGCTGCGATGACAGGATTATTAGATCCAGAATTCGTTGAAAAAGTTATAGGTCTTGCAGAAGTACGTCAAGTGTATAAAGTATCTAAAATTGGTACAATTGCTGGTGCTTATGTAACTGAAGGTAAAGTATCACGTGACGGTAAAGTACGTGTAATTCGTGATAGTGTAGTAATTTACGAAGGTGAAATTGATACATTAAGAAGATTTAAAGATGATGTTAAAGAAGTACAAAGCGGTTATGAATGTGGTATGACTGTTGAAAACTTCAATGATATTAAAGAAGGAGATGTCTTCGAAGTATACATCATGGAAGAAGTAAAAAAATAGGAGGCAAACTTTATGTCAGAACTTAGAGTTAACAGACTTGCAGAACAAATTAAAAAAGAAATTACATATGTATTAGCTACCAAAGTTAAGAATCATGATTTAGGATTTGTTACTGTAACAGAAGTTGCTTTGACAGGAGATTATTCTCAAGCAAAAGTTTTCTACACTGTTTTAGGTGGAGAACGTGAAAAAGAAAAAACAAAAGAAGCGTTTAAGAAAATTAAAGGTTTCGTAAAAAGTGAAGTTGCTAAGAAAATTAAAATTAGAAAATTTCCAGAACTTATTTTCCAATATGACACTACAGCTGAATATGCCTTACACATTGAAAGCCTAATAGCTAGTGTTAGTAAAAAGGAAAATAACGAAGAATAATTAGAATAAAAGAGCGACTTAATTACGGTGATGTCTTAATGTCCTCTGATTAAGTCGCCTCAATATGGTTATTTGCATTTTAAAATGAATTTGATGTGTTGATTCGATAAAATTGTTTTTTTTTCGAAATCACCATATTGAATTATCCCTAATCATTAACTATATTATCTGATTGTTTAAGTTTAAAGCTTTTAAGTATAAAGTAATATACAGAGTTTTATAGAATTAAAGAATTAAAGGAGAAAACAATGTTACAAGTAACAAATTTAGGTTTACGTTTTGCAGATAGAAAGTTATTTGAAGATGTAAATATAAAATTTACAAATGGTAACTGCTACGGTTTAATCGGGGCTAATGGAGCAGGTAAAACAACATTCTTAAAATTATTATCTGGTGAATTAGATTCACAACAAGGGCACGTTTCTTTAGGTAAAGGTGAGCGTCTTGCTGTACTTCGTCAGAACCACTTCGCATATGAAGAAAACAGAGTTATCGATGTTGTAATGATGGGTCACGAACGTCTTTGGGATGTTATGAACCGTAAAAATGAAATTTATATGAAAGATCCATTTACTGAAGAAGATGGAATCATTGCTGCTGAACTTGAAGGTGAGTTTGCGGAGATGGATGGTTGGACTGCAGAAAGTGATGCAGCACAACTTCTTGAGGGTCTAGGTATTCCTGTAGAATTTCATGAAATGCTTATGGGAGAACTTGATAATGCTATTAAGGTTAAAGTTCTTTTAGCTCAAGCATTATTTGGTAACCCAGATGTACTTCTTCTGGATGAGCCTACCAACGGTCTTGATATTAGTGCGATCAAGTGGTTAGAAGAATTCTTAATTAACTTTGAGAACACAGTTATCGTAGTCAGCCATGACCGTCACTTCTTAAATAACATTTGTACTCACATTTGTGACTTAGACTTTGGAAAAATCCAACTTTACGTTGGTAACTATGACTTCTGGTATCAATCTAGTCAACTTGCTAGAAGAATGGCAGAAGACAACAACAAGAAAAAAGAAGAAAAAATTAAAGAATTACAAGAGTTTATCGCGCGTTTCTCAGCGAATGCGTCTAAATCTAAACAAGCAACAAGTAGAAAGAAAATGCTTGATAAAATTACTCTTGACGATATTAAACCAAGTAGCCGTCGTTATCCATACGTTCGTTTCACGCCAGATCGTGAAATTGGAAATGACTTACTTATCGTTGAAGGTGTAAGCAAAACTGTAGAAGGAAAAGAAGTATTAAGTAATGTTAGCTTCACTGTGAACCCTAATGATAAAGTTATTTTATTAGGGGATGAAGTAGCTAAAACTACATTATTAAAAATTCTTGCTGGTGAAATGGAACCAGATAGTGGTACAGTTAAATGGGGTATTACAACTTCTAGAAGTTATATGCCAAAAGATAACTCTGAATACTTTGAAGGATTAAAACTTTCATTAGTTGAATGGCTTCGTCAATATGCTTCTCCTGAAGAGGAAAGTGAAGCTTACTTACGTTCATTCTTAGGAAGAATGTTATTCTCTGGTGAAGAAGCGCTTAAACGTGCCCACGTATTATCAGGGGGAGAAAAAATGCGTTGTATGTTATCTAAGATGATGTTATCTAAAGCTAACGTTATTCTTTTAGATGAGCCTACAAACCACCTTGACTTAGAATCTATTACAGCGGTCAATGAAGGTATTATTGCTTTCAAAGGTTCTGTATTCTTCACATCTCATGACTATGAATTTATTCAAACAATAGCAAATAGAGTAGTTGAATTAACACCAGAAGGTGCAATCAACAAAGAGATGGATTACGAAAACTACCTTAGATTCAAAGGTATCATAGATTAATAAAAAGAAGGAGATATACTTTTTGGTATATCTCCTTTTAGTATTGTTATTAAAAAATTACTTTCTCAAAAACTTGTTTAGTTACTTCGCTGAAAGCTTCTACTTCTTCTTTGGAAAATCTATCGAATTCTATTGAATCTATATCTAGTAATGCTACTACTTTGTCGTTTTGGATAATAGGAACTACTAATTCACTATTAGTGGCACTATCACATGCAATGTGTCCTGGAAACTTATGTACATCTTCAACATAAATAGTTTCCCTGGTTGTATAGCAATGTCCACATACACCTTTATTAAATGGTATGCGAGTACAAGCTACTTTTCCTTGGAATGGGCCTAAAACTAAGTTGTTGTTTTTTTCATCTAATAAATAGAAACCAACCCAGTTTGTATTTGGTAAGTATTCTTTGTATAAGGCTGATAGGTTTGATAAATTAGTAACTAAATTTTCTTCTCCTGATACTAAAGCAGTCGCTTGACTTATAAATAATTCTTTATTTTCTACTATGTTCATTAAAATACCTCTTTTTTTAAAAGACTTTACTATATTTTCGCATAATAGTAACAAAAAATAAAGTGATAAGAGTTATAGATATAAAAGAATATATTTTAGAAAATTTAGGACTTTTAGATCAACTTCTTTTATTATTTATAATTATTTGGATATTGACTTTGAAAACTTATAATAAATAAAAAATATTTAACTATTTGCTAGATAAAAAAAATTTGAAAAAAAATTAAAAAAGTGATTGAAACACTTTGTTTTTTGTGATAAAAATGGTATAATTTTGTTAGGTTATTGTATAAATAAACGTAAAAAATTAAATATAAAATTTCAGGGGGAAGATATATGACATATATATTTTTATTTGTGTGTATCCTTGTTCTTGGAGGAGTAGTTGCACTATTCGTCTTTAGAAATAGGAAAAAACAAGATTTATACCCTCTTTTAGTTATGAAAGATGAGCTAGAGAGAGAAACACTATCTGATGATTTGAAAAAAGTAAAAGCGCTGGAAATTGCTGGTAAAGCTGAAAAACTTTATGCTCAATGGGAAAGCGAATGGTACGAAATTCAAAGTATCGATATTGAAGAACTTGACAGAGATCTTTATAGTGCAGAAACTTATATTGATAAATTTAATTTCAAACGTGCTGATGAAGTAATTATGAACAGTGGTGAATTAATAGCAAATATTAAAGATAGAATCGCTGGAATAAGAAGAGAAATTAAAGAATTAACAGAAGTTGAACCTAGAAATAGAGAACTATATGAAGAAATCGTAGTTGAGTATAAAGAGCTTAATAGAGAACTATTAGCTAAGCGTCATCAATATGGAGCAGCCGCAGAACAATTTGAACAAAATATCAAAGAAATAGCTCCACAACTTGATGATTTCAAACTTCTAACATCTACTGGTAAGTACATCGAAGCACAAGACAAAATTAATACTGTTAAGGGATTAATTGATAATCTTAAAGAAAGAATGGAAGTACTGCCTGATCTGTTAAAAGAAATTGAAAAAACTTGTCCAGCTCAAATTCAGTCATTAAGACTTAAAGTTGAGGAAATGGAGAAAAAAGGATTTAAACTTACTCACTTAGAAATTTCAAGTAAAATTGAAAGTATTGTTTGGCAATTAAGCGATGCTCGTGAAAAAGTTAAATCTGGAGATATTGATCTAATTGAAAACATCCTTGATGGTATTTATGATGTTATCGATGAAGTTTCTAATGATCTTAAGAAAGAACTTGATTATAAAAAATACATTGAAGAAAACTATAGAGAGATTACTAATAAACTTGAATTACAAGATAAATTAAACGAAGCTCTATATAATAATATTCAAGAAATCAAAAATAGATACCAAATTTATCAAAAAGATGAAGAAATGGTTGCTAACTACTATGATGAGTTAAGTGATTTACTTGATGTTAAACATGATATTGATGTTTATATTAATAATCAACCAAAACTAAACTACAAAGACTTAAAAGAAAAAGTAGAATTATTAGGTCAAGGATTAGAAAAAATCGAAGAAGACCAAACAAATTATTCTAGATACTTAACAAGTCTTCGTGAAGAAGAAGGTCACGCTCGTGAAAAACTTATCTTCATTAATCAAGAAAAAGAAGTTATTAAACGTAAATTAGATAACTCACGTGTTCCAGGATTCAGTGATAGATTTATCGTATTATATAAAGATGTAACTGATAGTTATAGATATGCGCTTGAGGAACTTAAAAAAGAACCTATCAATATCGATTTACTAAAACGTGCAGTTGCTGAAGCTGAAGAATCACTTGATATTTATGCATCTGAAGTAAATAACATTCTTACTGATATTGAATTAATTGAAAAACTTATTCGTTATGCGAACAGATACAGAAAAGATAATGTTGAATTCCACCAACAATTAACAGTTGCTGAACAATATTATAGAGAGTATCGTTATAACAAAACTTTAGAAATTATTAGAAATTCACTAGATAAAGTTGAACCAGGTGCATACGAAAGAATTAGAAATTCAGTAAAACCTAGATAATAAAGAAGCCCTAGTTTTAGAAATAAAACTAGGGTGTTTTTTTAGTTATAAAATTTTTTTTGGGGGAATAAAAAACAGGCTGTTAACTCATGCATTTTCTGCATTTGTCAACAGCCTGCACTGTTACTATAAAATGTTATAGTAACAGTAGTTGATTTTATATTTTATTATTTTCTCTTTAGATTATAGTAACCTAGACTAGAAAAGTAGAATAGTGCTTCAATAGTTGCTATAAAGAAAGTAGTAGGTAGGGAAGTATAATATGAAAGAGTGATTCCTGCCCATGTACCAATAAGTGCAAACGATATTGATATAGCTATCATTAGTCCCACTTTATTAGTAAGATATCTTGCTGCACTAGCTGGAACTGTTAGAAGGACGAACATTAATAATGCACCAACTACTGGAACTGTAATACTAGTTGCCACTGATAGTAAAACTAGGAAAAAGATAGAAATAAATTTTCCATTTAATCCTAATGCACGAGCACCAATCGCATCGAAAGAATCGAATTTGATTTTTCTATAAAAAATTGAAAGTAATAGAATAACTGCTACTGCTAATGTGAAAATTAATTTAACATCGTCTCGAGTTATTGAAACTACACTACCGAATAGTATGTTGTTAACATAACTTGTACTTTTAGGTGTTAGTGATAAGAATAATAATCCTAAACCTAAGAATATTCCTAACATTACGCTTACTGTAGCTTCACGTCTAAATGCTTTTACACTTAGATGACCTACTAGATAAGACATAGTAATAGTGAATATTAATAGTCCGTAAATTGGGTTAATACCTAAGAAAACAGCGAAGGCTGCACCAGCGAACCCAACATGTGAAAGTGTGTGTGAGATAAATGACATATTTCTAGCCATTACAAACACACCTATATAGCCTGCCATTATAGCTACAATAGTTCCAGCTATAAAGGCATTCTGCATAAAATCATAATTAAGCATAATTGTTATCTCCTACATAATGTTTGCATAGCTTTAGATTATTTTTTTCTATATTGTAATCTTCTATACTAATAAATTTGAAACAACCTTCCTCGAGATAAAGTATTTTATCAACGTATTTTTCATCGATAAGTGATAGTTCATGTGTTATACAAAGAGTTATGATATTTTCTTTCTTTGTAATTTCTTTAACCAGAGTCATACATTCAATTTCACTAGTCTTATCTAGATTTGATGTAAACTCATCAAGAAGTAGTAGGTTTGGTTTATTTACTAGTGCTTGTGCTAAAAATACACGTTGTTTTTCACCACCTGAGAGAGTACCTATAGATTTATTTTGAAGTTTTAGTGAATTTGTTAATTCTAGTGCTTCTTTAATACTTGATTTTTCTTTTTTACTAAGCCATGGTAAAAGTCCTTTTTGAATAGGAAGTGATACAAAGTCAGCAGCAGATAAGGGAAGTTCTTCATCTATCTGTCTGAACTGAGGTACATATCCAAGAGTTGGATTTTCTCCAACAAGTGTTATCTGGCTAGTTTTATTTAATTTTTCTAGAATATTGTTTAATAATGTTGTTTTACCAACACCATTTTTTCCAACAACAGCAACAACATCTCCTGAAGTAACAGAAAACGTAATATTATCTAATATTGTTTTATCTCCTATTGAATAAGTGAGATTTTTTATTTTAAGTTCAGCCATAAAATCTCCTAAGTAAATTTAAAATTTTTATTTTTAATATAAAAAAGAAGAGATACGATTTAGAATCTCTTCTTTATATTATACTACATATTTATAATATGTGAAGACTATTTTTTAATCTTCGTATTAATGTTTATGTTCTTTTTCGTGATCGTGATCATGATCTTTGTCATCATGAGAATGACTGTGAGAGTGCCCTTCGTGTTCGTGATCATGTGAATGACCTTCAGAAGCGCCTTCTACGTGATAAGCTTTTTCACCAGAACCACCATTTAGAATTTCTTCTAATTTATTATATTGATCTAACATCCATTCGATGTAAGTTTTTCCTTCTGGTTGTGTTTCTGTTACATTAAGAACAGGTACTTTGTTTTGTTCAGCTAGAGTAATTAAACCTTCGATAGTTTTGTTAGTTGTTTGAACGTTGTTGATGATTAATGAAATCTGTTTAGATTTGATTTGCTCTTGAATAGCTTTTAAATCTTGTGGTGCAGGATCATTTCCTTCTTCAGTTGCTTGAGCTAGTTTTTTAACTTGATCTGTTGTTTTTAGTCCAAGAGATTCAACTGCATATTCGAAAACAGGTTCTGTTGTAAGTACTGATTTACCATTTGCTTTATCTTTTAGTGAATTAATTTTATCAGTAATTTTTGAAAGTTCTTTTTTGTAGTTATCTCTATTTTTTTCATAGAAAACTTTATTGACAGAATCTTTTTCAGATAAGACTTTAGTAAGTTCGTCTGCAACTTTACTCATTACTTCTGGGTTGTACCAAATGTGTTCGTTATCTCCATCTTTAAGTCCTAGTAGTTTAGCGCCGTCAATTTTTTTGATATCTTTACTATTAGCAGTAAGTTTTTCGAACCAAGAATCGTATCCACCACCGTTAAGAATTGCGATGTTAGAATCAGCAACAGTTTTAGCATCTTGAGCAGTTGGTTCAAAATCATGTGGATCTACTGAAGTAGAAGTTATAATAGAAGAAACGTCTGCTTTATCTCCTGCTATACTCTTAGCAACTTCTGCATAAAAGTTTACAGAAGTAACGATTTTTGTTTTACTTCCAGAGTTTGAAGCTCCAGAATTAGTTTTGCTTGAACATCCGACTAAAAGTAGGGCGAATGCAGCAACAATTGAAATTATTTTTAAAAATTTATTCATTTGTAATACTCCTCCGTTATTCGTAATAATTACGTTCTAATAAATTATAATACTACTTTATAAAAAAATCAAGTTCTTAAACGAAATAATTTTGATTAATGTAAAAAATTTACATTTGTTTTCATAATACATAAAAATAAAAAGTAATAAAAAATAAATAAAATAGTTATTAATATAGAAGATAATTATTGCTGTAAAATTTATTAAAATACTTGATTTTTAGTTGGTAATGCTATATAATTAATAAAGTTGAGTAAAAATCAACAAAAATATAACACACGACATTTGAGTAGCTGCTCGGTGCATTTATGTTTGCAGTAAGCTTAGAGAATGTCGGAGGAAAAAACCAAGGAGGAAAATAACTATGGCAGTTATTTCAATGAAACAATTATTAGAAGCTGGTGTACACTTCGGTCACCAAACAAGAAGATGGAACCCTAAAATGGATAAATACATCTTCACAGAAAGAAACGGTATCTACATTATCGACTTACAAAAAACAGTTAAGAAAGTTGATGAAGCATACGAATTCGTAAAATCAGTTGCTGATCAAGGCGGAAAAATGTTATTCGTAGGTACTAAAAAACAAGCACAAGATGCAATTAAAGAAGAAGCTGAAAGAAGTGGTCAATACTACATCAATCACCGTTGGTTAGGTGGAACTTTAACTAACTACAAAACTATTAAAGGGCGTATTGACAGAATCACTGAAATCGAAAAAATGGAAGCTGATGGAGTATTCGAAGTACTACCTAAAAAAGAAGTTATCGAATTAAGAAAAGAATACGATAAATTAGTTAAATTCTTAGGTGGAATTCGTGAAATGAAAGGTATGCCAGATGCAATCTTCGTAGTAGATCCTAAGAAAGAGCACAACGCAATTGCTGAAGCTAAAAAATTAGGAATCCCTGTAGTAGGTATCGTAGATACAAACTGTGATCCAGATGATGTTGATTACGTAATCCCTGCAAACGATGATGCTATCCGTGCAGTTAAATTATTAACAGCTAAAATGGCAGACGCTTTTGTAGCTTACAATGAAGGTAACATCGAAGAAACTGAAGAAGTTTCTGAAGAAGTAGAAGCAACTGAAGAATAATTTTAGATTATAAAACAAATAAAAAAATTAATAATAAAATAACGGAGGCAAATCAAAATGGCACAAATTACAGCTAGTTTGGTAAAAGAATTAAGAGAACGTACTGGTGCTGGTATGATGGACTGTAAAAAAGCACTAACTCAAACTGATGGAGATATCGATGCAGCAATCGACTACCTAAGAGAAAATGGTATCGCTAAAGCAGCTAAAAAAGCTGACAGAATCGCTGCAGAAGGTCTTTCTTACATCGAGGTTAAAGGTAACAAAGCTGTTATCTTAGAAATCAACTCAGAAACTGACTTCGTTGCTAAAAACGAAAAATTCGTTGCTTTAGTAAAAAATGTTGCAGAAGCTATCTTAGCAGCTGAACCAGCAACTTTAGAAGAAGCTCTTCAAGTAGAAGCTCAAGGTGGAACTGTTGAAGCAGTAATTAACGAAGGTATTGCTACAATTGGTGAAAAACTTTCACTAAGAAGATTTGAAGTTGTAACTAAATCTGACGCTGATGCATTCGGTGCATACTCTCACATGGGAGGAAGAATTGGTGTTCTTACTCTTGTTGAAGGAAGCACTGACGAAGAAGCAGCTAAAGATGTTGCAATGCACATCGCTGCTTTAGCTCCTAAATACTTAGACGAAAGCGAAGTACCAGCTGATGTACTTGAGCACGAGAAAAAAGTATTAACTGAGCAAGCATTAAACGAAGGAAAACCTGCTAACATCGTTGAAAAAATGATCGTTGGTAGAATTAACAAATTCTTAGAAGAAATCACAGTTGTTAATCAAAAATTCGTTAAAGACGATAGTTTCACTGTTGAAAAATTCTTAGCATCAAAAGGTGGAAAACTTGCTAAATTCGTACGTTACGAAGTTGGTGAAGGTATCGAGAAAAAAGAAGATAACTTTGCTGAAGAAGTAATGAGCCAAGTTAACGCTAGCAAATAATAATTCTCTATTTAATATATTTTATTAAAAGAGGTTAAGCACACACTTCTTGTGTGTGCTTTTTTAAAAAATTAGTATAGTAGAAACAATAATGTCTGTAATTTATTAGGAGGATAGAAATGGCTACTAAATATAAAAGAGTTTTATATAAGTTAAGTGGTGAAGCACTAGCAGGTGGAAAAGGATTCGGTATTGATTCTGAAGTTGTTACAAAAATAACTTCTCAAATCGTAGAGGTAGTAAAACAAGGGGTAGAAGTTGCTATCGTTGTTGGTGGAGGAAATATCTGGCGTGGAAAAACTGGTGAAGAACTAGGAATGGAACGTGCTACGGCTGACTCAATGGGTATGTTAGCTACAGTTATGAACTCATTAGCATTACAAGATGCTTTAGAACAAAAAGGTGTGGATACACGTGTATTAACATCAGTTGAAATGAAAGAAATGGCTGAGCCATACATTAGAAGACGTGCAATAAGACACTTAGAAAAAGGTCGTGTTGCTATATTTGCAGCTGGAATTGGAAATCCATATTTCTCAACAGATACAACAGCAGCATTACGTGCTAAAGAAATCGGTGCTGAAGCTATCTTAATGGGAAAAAATGGTGTTGATGGAGTTTACTCTGCTGATCCAAAACTTGACAGTACAGCAACTAAATATGATAAGTTATCATACATGGATATTATGAACAAAGGGTTAACAATAATGGATTCTACAGCAATTACATTCTGTATGGATAATCACCTGCCAATTATTGTCTTTTCAATAGATGATGCAGAAAATATTGTTAAAGTTGTTTCTGATTCTAATCTAGGAACAACAATTGAATAAAATTTATATTAGGAGTTTACAATTATGCCTGAACAAATAATGAATAATTTAAACGAAAGAATGGAAAAAGCGATTGCTAGTTTACGTCGTGAATTAGCATCTATTAGAGCTGGTAAGGCTAGTGCAGCTGTTTTAGATAGATTAACAGTTGATTACTATGGTGTACCAACTCCGATTAATCAAGTTGCAGGGGTTTCTGTACCAGAACCTAAAATGCTTGTAATTTCTCCATACGAAAAAACTTTATTAGGAGATATTGAAAAAGCTATTCAAGCATCAGATTTAGGATTAAATCCAGCTAATGATGGAACAGTGATTCGTATCGTATTCCCAGCTTTAACTGAGGAACGTCGTAAAGAACTTGCTAAATTAGTAGGTAAAGAATCTGAAGGTGCTAAAGTTGCTGTACGTAATGTTCGTCGTGATGCAATGGATGCTATGAAAAAATTAGAAAAATCTTCTCAAATTACTGAAGACGATTTAAAAGGATATTCTGATGATATTCAAAAAGTAACTGATAAATTTGTTGCTGAAATCGACAAAGTTACTAAAGAAAAACAAGAAGAGTTAATGAGTGTATAATAATATGGAAATGAATGAAGTTATTGCTAAAATTAATTCACTTAATGCTACAAAAAGAGAGCGTGAATTAACTACTGAGGAATCAGAAGAATTAGCTAAATATAGACAATTATATTTACAAAATTTTAAAGCTAATATGAGAAACATATTAGATAATACTAAAGTAATTAATGAAAATGGAGAAGATATAACTCCTAAGAAGAAAGGAAATTAACAATGAGTGAAACTGCAGTTACAATTTTAGTTGGAGCAATTTGTTTACTTATCGGTGTTGTTGGAGGTTTCTATCTAGCAAGACGTAATTTCATGAACTACATGGAAAAAAATCCTCAAATTAACGAAGATATGGTTATGAGTATGATGAGTCAAATGGGACAAAAGCCATCTCGTAAAAAAATCAATCAAGTTATGAGCAACATGCAAAAAGCGCAAAAACAAGCTCAAAAACAAATGAAAAAATAATAATAAGAAACAGATGTGTAATAATTTTGCACATCTGTTTTTTTTAAAGGCTTTAGCCAGTTGAGGAGGCAAAGTCTCCGAAACAAAAAACCACCCGCTATGCGGGTGCGAGATAAGAGTTAAACAATTGAAAAATCATCCTTTCTTGATAAAATAAGAGTAGTTCAAGCTCTAAAATAAAGAAAGGATGATTTTAATTATGGCAAATAAACATAATAGTTTATCGCATACAAAGTGGTTATGTAAATACCATATTGTATTTACACCTAAGTATAGACGAAAAATAGAATTTAATCAATACAAACGAGATATAGTAGATATAATAAAAAGGTTATGTAAGTATAAAGGAGTAGAAATAATAGAAGGACATATAATGCCAGATCATATACATTTGCTATTATCAATACCACCAAAATATAGTGTATCAAGTTTTATGGGATATCTGAAAGGGAAAAGTTCATTAATGATATTTGATATGCATTCAAACTTGAAATACAGATACGGAAATAGAAAGTTTTGGGCAGAAGGATACTATGTAAGTACTGTAGGATTGAATGAAAGTACAATAAGAAAATATATCAGAGAACAAGAATCGCATGACATTGCGATAGACAAACTGACAACAAAAGAATATACAAATCCATTTGGAAATAAGAAAAAATAGATAAACCCGTTTAACGGGTATCGGGCGTTAAAATACAATAGGGCTTGAACGAATGTGAAAGCCAGCGCCTTGAGGTGCGTGTTAGTAACAAAGGGTTATACCCGAAGAGAAAACCACCCCTTTTCAGGGGTGGTCATTATTTATTGTATAAAATTTATTATATAAAATCTTTTTCAATTGACGATTTAATTTCTAAAGTATTTCCTGTAACAGGGTGTTGGAAATTTACTTTAAGTGCTCCTAAATACATTTTATCGTATTTATAGCCATCTTTTGAATATAATTTATCCCCAATTATTGAGACTCCTATAGAAGCTAAATGTACTCTTATTTGATGGGTTCTACCTGTTTCAAGTGAGATAAGAACTGAAAATCTATTTTGATCTAACTTACTGCACTCAAGTATATTAGTAATAGCATTCTTCCCGTTTCTTGTCACTGCCATTTTGTTTTTTTCTTTACTATCTCTTCCTATATTAGTATTAATAGTTTGTGGTTTAATATTGTTTTTTATTAATGCTGTATAGTAACGTTTAATTGCTCTTTGTTCAAGCATTTGATCTAGCTTAGCTTTGATTAAAGGAGTTTTTGCTAGAATCACTAGACCGCAAGTATCTATATCAAGTCTGTGAATAGGTTCAAGATAGCTATAGTCCGCTATTAAATAGTTAACTAGCGTATCATTTTCAGTTTCTATGTCATTAGGATGAGTTTTTATACCGAATGGTTTTGATACGACAAGAATATAATCATCCTCGTATTCTTTTTTTATTCTAGCGGCTGTATTTGATAAGTACTTAGATGTTGCTAGAACTATATTTAATTCTAGTGAATCATTTGTAGATAAACTTGATGTTAAATCTGCTTCTTTCCCATTAATTTTAATTGTTTGTTTATCATGATGACTTTGCATTCTAATAGTATGTATATTTTTTTTTGACACTTTTAAAAATTGACTTAAATAAACCTCAACTGATTGAAAGGGTTGTAGTATTTTAAATTTCATTATGGTACCTTGATTTCTTTCTTATATTAATATTACCATTATATACTAAAACATTAAGATAATAAAGAATATTAGGCTTTATTTAAAAAAATTATAATTATTAAAAAGTTGAAAAATAATGTAATTTTAACTTGATTTTAACTTAAAAATATAGTATCATATAATTTGTGATTTAACAAGACTAAACATATAGTTTACTAATGTTAAACTTAAATGACGATAAGTTTACTAATGGTAAACAATAATAACGTTAAGTTAGATAATAATAAACAAAATTAACTAAAAGTTATGTATTGTTAAACAAATTAACTTATTAACTATAGAAAGGAGAAGTTATGTATTCTATAGGTGAAAGATTAAAGAGATTACGAATTCAAAAAAACCTCACCCAAGAAGAGTTAGGGGAACGTACAGACCTTAGTAAAGGGTATATATCTCAAGTTGAGCGTGATTTAGCGTCACCATCAATGGAAACTTTTTTTAATATACTCCAAGTTCTTGGATGTGCTCCTAAAGATTTCTTTGATAAGGAGAGTACTAGTCAGAAAGTATATTATTCATTAGAAGATCAGACTAGTTATGAAGAAACTGATGAAGGATATAAACTTACATGGTTGGTTCCAGAATCAAATGAGAAAGAGATGGAATCTCTTATATTAAAACTAGATAAAAATTGTAATTATAAAACATTTGATCCTTCTGAATCAGAAACATTATGTTATGTGCTGAAGGGGAAATGCAAATTGAGATTAGGTGATGAGGAGTTTATTGCTTCTACTAATGAAAGTTTTTATTTTTTAGCTACGTCAGAACATAGAATATCAAATCCATTTGATGAAGAATGTGAAGTGTTAATTGTAGCGACTAATTCGTATTTATAAGGAGAAAATAATGGCAAATATTGTTGAATTTAAAAATGTATCAATGTCTTTTGGTAATACACATGTATTAAAGAATATTGATTTAGAAATAGAAAAAGGAAAATTCTATACATTACTAGGACCAAGTGGATGTGGTAAAAGTACAATTTTAAAATTAATTGGTGGATTTTTAAGTCCAACATCAGGTGATGTACTACTTGATGACAAAGTAGTTAATGATCTACCTGCGAATAAGAGACATGTAAATACTGTGTTCCAGGACTATGCATTATTCCCGCATATGAATGTATTTGAAAATGTTGCTTTTGGATTGAAAATTAAAAATGAAAAGAAAGAAGTAATTAATAAGAAAGTAAAAAAAGCTCTTAAACAAGTTAACTTAGCTGGTTTTGAAAATCGTGATATAAGCGAGATGAGTGGTGGACAAAAACAACGTGTTGCTATAGCTCGTGCAATTGTTAATGAACCTGAAATTATCCTACTAGATGAATCACTATCAGCACTTGATTTAAAACTTCGTCAAGAGATGCAATATGAACTTCGTGAACTTCAACAACAAACAGGAATTACATTTATCTATGTAACTCACGACCAAGAGGAAGCGCTAGCGATGAGTGATTATATCTTCGTAATGAATCATGGGAAAATTGAACAAAGTGGTACACCAACTGATATTTATGATGAGCCGGTAAACCGTTTTGTTGCTGATTTCATTGGTGAATCTAATATTGTTAATGCTGTTATGTTAGATGACTATTTAGTAGAAATCTACGGTAAACAATATGAATGTGTTGATGCTGGTTTAGATAAAAATAAACGTGTAGAAGTAGTTATTCGTCCAGAGGACTTAGAGATTACAAGTGCAGATAAAGGTAAAATCAGTGTAGTAGTAGATACTCAGTTATTTAGAGGAGTTCACTATGAAATCTGTTGTTTAGATGATCAATATAATGAATGGATTGTTCATTCAACAAAACAAGCAAAACCAGGAGCAGCTGTAAGTTTAAACTTTGATCCTGAAGCAATACATATCATGGTGCCTGGAGAAACTGAAGAAGAATTTGATGCTCGTCTTGAATCATATGAAGAGGAGGAATAAAGAATGTTCAATAAAAAAACACGCTCATTTTTTATGATTCCGTATGTAATGTGGATGTTACTTTTCGTAGTATTTCCAATATTACTAATAGTATATTATTCTTTTAGAGATATCGATGGAAACTTCACATTCGAAAACTATAAGATATTCTTTAGTAGCACATATGTATTAATGACATTATATAGTTTCTGGTATGCATTTCTAATTACACTTATATGTTTGGTAATTAGCTATCCATTAGCATTTGCTATTAATAAAAGTAAGTATAAAGAACTGTTGCTTCTATTAATTATTTTACCAACATGGATTAATATCTTATTAAAAACTTATGCGTTTTTAGGATTATTTGGTGAATATGGAACAATTAATAGTTTTCTAGAATACATTGGCATAGGTTCTCAAAGTTTACTATTTAATTCATTTAGTTTTATTTTTGTATCAAGTTACATATTCTTACCATTTATGTTATTACCTATTTATAACTCAGTTTCTGGTATGAATAAAAACTTAATTGAAGCATCATATGATTTAGGTGCTGACTTTAAAACTACGTTCTTAAAAATTATTTTACCATTAAGTATTAATGGTGTTAAAACTGGTATTCAGGTAACATTTATTCCAGCTCTATCATTATTCATGATTACACGACTTGTTGCTGGAAACAAAATTATAAACTTAGGTACAGCTATTGAAGAGCATTTCTTAGTTACTCAAAACTGGGGGATTGGTTCAACAATCGCAGTATTCTTAATAGTAGTAATGGGAGTCATAATGGTTCTTACAAATACTAAAGACAAAACTAATTTTGGAGGTAGAAAATAATGAAATTAACTTCAAAAATATATTTAGGGGTTATCTTTGCAATATTATATATACCTCTAATTTACCTAGCATACTACTCGTTTAACTCAGGTAAGACAATGATTGATTTCGAAGGTTTTTCTTGGAAACATTATGTAGATTTATTTGAAAATACGCGTATGATGGTTATTGTAATTAATACGATAGTAGTTGCACTACTTTGCGGATTATTTTCTGCTATTTTTGGAACACTGGGTGCATTAGGAATATATTCTTTAAAATCTAATAAACAAAAGAATTCTTTCTTAGTAGGAAATAATATTCTAATTGTAAGTCCTGATGTTATCATCGGATGTTCATTCTTATTAATGTTTACATTTATTTCTAAGTACACAGGATTAGATACTATTCAAGGTTTTTGGTCTGTATTATTATCTCATATTGCATTCAGTATTCCGATAGTTGTATTAATGGTATTACCTAAACTTTATGAGATGCCAAGAAGTATGGTCGATGCTGCAATAGACCTTGGAGCGACTTATCCTCAAGTATTGAGTAAGATTGTAATACCTTATATTACACCAGGGATTTGGGCAGGATTCTTTATGGGATTAACTTATTCATTAGATGATTTTGCTGTGACGTTCTTTGTTACAGGTAATGGATTCCAAACTCTTTCTGTTGAAATTTACTCAATGGCACGACAAGGAATTAACCTACAGATTAATGCTTTATCTACAGTCTTAACTATCTTTGTTGTTGTAGCGGTATTAATTTATTATGTAATCAATACTAGTAAATTAAAAAGGGAGGTAAGATAATATGAAAAAATTACTTATTTCAGCAATTTCAATATTAGTTATCAGTTTAGGATTATTATATAGTCGAAATTTTATTAATAGTTCAAATAGTGGTGATAAACAAACTTTAACAATTTTCAACTGGGGAGAATATATTGATCCGGATTTAATTAAGAAGTTTGAAGAAGAAACTGGGATTTCAGTAGTATATGAAACATTTGACTCTAATGAGGCTATGCTTACAAAAATTCAAGCAGGATCTACACCTTATGATATAGTAATTCCGTCTGACTATATGATTAAAAAGATGAAAAAGCTAAATCTACTAAAAAAATTAGATCACAGTAAAATTGAAGGATTTGATAATATTGAAGAACAATTTAGAGATAAAAGTTTTGATCCAAAAAATGAATATTCAATTCCTTATTTCTGGGGAACACTAGGAATACTTTATGATAAAACTAAAGTTCCTGAAGATCTTAAATTTGAAAAATGGAATGACCTTTGGGATGCACGTTTAGAAAATAATATTTTATTAATTGATGGTGCACGAGAAATGATGGGAATTGCTCTTCAATCAGAAGGAAATTCTGTAAATGATACTAATGAGGTAAACCTTAACCTAGCAGAAAAAAAATTAGAGTTACTTCATCCAAATATTAAAGCAATTAACTCTGATGAGAAGAAAATGCTTATGATTAATAATGAAGCATGGGTATCAGTAGTATTCTCAGGAGATGCAAAATCAATTATGGAAGAAAATGAAAATATGGTTTATGCATTACCTAAAGAAGGAACTAACCTATGGTTTGATAATATAGTAATTCCAAAAACTTCTAAAAATGAAGAGGCTGCATATAAATTTATTAACTTTATGTTAAAACCAGAAAATGCAGCAAAAAACTCTGAGTTTATTGGCTATGCGACTCCTAATGGTAAAGCTAAAGAAATGTTATCAGAAGAAACAACTAGTAATGAACAATTTTATCCAGATTTAGAAAGTTTTGGAAATAAAGCTGAAGTGTATGAAGATTTAGATCCTAAAATGATTCAATTCTACAACGATCTATTCTTGAAGTTTAAAATTAACAATAGAAAATAAAATTAAGAGAGATTATCGTTTTTGATAGTCTCTCTTAATAATTTAAAATTTATGTGAATACTCTTAAAAGCCGCTTACTTTTAATTCTTCAGTTTTGAATGTAACATTTTTTTCTGAACCAATATACATAGCCTTAAATTTCCATGTAGAATTTGGTTTTAAATCGTTGACATTAGCTAGTGCATCACCAACTTTGTTACCATTAGCATCATACGCAGGGATAGTAATTTGAACATATGATTTCTCTTTATCAGTATTGTTCTTTAATACTCCTGTAACATAGCTAGAAAATGAATCTTTTTCAATATTAATTTCAGAAACTTCATATTTTGCTTTTTGTGTTTCTTGAGTAGAATGTTTAACTTCTACATCTTTTTTTTTGTTATTAGTTGTTTGCTGAATAATTAATATAAGTACAATTGCAGCTAAAACTATAAACCAAACTCTTTTATTGATAGGCTTTTTTTGAATATATACATTTCCATCTTGATCTGTAATTTTTTTTGTACATAATAACTCCTCCTTAAAATTTTTATACTAATATTATATATATATATATATAGTCAAGGAAAAATGCAATTATTTAATAATATTATAAGGAATTTATATGGTATATATAAGATACTTTTTACTGAATGAAAATTACAGTAAGGAGAGTTATTTTTTGGATAAGTTTTGACATTTGTTGTTTTGATATTATATAATATAATTGAAATATAGTATAGCTAAGTGAAGTACGAAAAGGAGTGCATTACTTTGAAAACAAGTACAGCGATTTTACTGATGTTACCATGTGAAATCTTAATTCTTTCGTCTATCCTTTTGCCTAGTGAATATATAGATTATGCAATAGCTTTTATAATGTTTTATATCGCGGGGGTATTATTTATTTTTGCCAAGTATATTCTAAGGGGGGATAATGCTCATTTAATTAGTGGTATCAGCATAAGTTATGAAGAAGCAAAGTTACCAGAAAATATTGAAAAGTACTCAAAGGATAGTAAAAGAAATGGGAGAATTTTGCAAATAACTGGTGTTGGTTGCCTAGTAGTTGGATTATATAATATTTTATTTTAATTTATTCAGATAAAATTAGATATAGATTAATTAATACTCTATAAAGTTTATAGAAAAGGACAAATGAATATGACTTATGGATTAAATAGTAGTTTTAAGAGACAATTAAATAATAAAACAAAAAATAAAAGGTTATTAGCTGTAATCATATTAGTATTGATAATTATGTTTTCAATTGTTTTAAATGAAAGGGAAGGTGGAGCTACACCTAAAGAAGTTGTAAAAAGATGGACGAAAACTGTAAAAAATGATGAATTTGAAAAAATGTTTGATTATATCCACTTTGATAATAAAAGAGATAAAGATGAATCCGTTCAAGAATTCAAGAAAATATCCAAAGAAGAAAAATACAAGTTAGATATGTTAAAGACCTTTGTTAATGATAATGAAATAGATGAAGATAAAATGATTGATTTGGATACGTTTATAGTTAGATTTAAGAAAATAAATGAAAAAGACAATTTTGATAAAAAATACTTAATAAATGATGGCAGAGGTTTTTTGACTGTAGAAAAGCATAATGGAAGATGGTTTTTAAAGAAAAATCAATTATGGTAGTAATTTATCTTGAAAAGAAGAAATATTCTGTTTAATAAAGAGATTATCTAGTCGGATAATCTTTTTAATTTTTTTAGTAGCATACGCTGTTACTTGATTGTTATTATTAGCTACTTTTTATATCATTGACAAAAGGAGTAAAGCTTTAGTATAATTATAAATTAAGAGAGTTATAATAAATTAAAAAAGTTATATTAATGTTATTAGACGAAAATTTAGAAATGGAGAAACTATTATGAATAACAATAGGGGGCAAAATTCTAATAATCAACCTCAAAATAATTACCCGCAACAAGGATATCTTCAACAGAATAATCAATATCGTCAAAATGGCTATAATGAGCAAACTCAGCAAGATTATAGTGGTAATTTTTCCAATCAACCAGGTTATCAAAATCAACACCAAATACCGTCGCAGTATCAAAAGAATGAAAATTTTGATCGTAATCATCAGTTTAATAATCAGCAATATCAGGGTTATAGTAATCAACAAAATTCTGCGTATGGTGGAAATGGATATGTAGGGCAGAATCAACAATATACTAATCAACAAAATAATTATTACAGAGGGCCTGGATATACTCAACAAAATTTAAATGGAAATGCTAATTTTCAACAAGGTTATCAAAATTATCAACAGACAAATCCTCAGTTCAATAATGTAAATAACCAGCAACAATTTAATAATCAAAATAGATATAATAATCCTAATCAATTCAATCCACAACTTGGACAAAACAATCCGAATTTTCATCCGATGTATGGTAAGAAAAAAATTGATAATAAAACTATAGGTATAATAGCTGCCATAGTTGCAGTATTAGTCGTAGTATTTATTGCTTTTGGAAGTAGTGGTAGAGCTGGGGGATCAACTCCAAAAGATGCTGTTGAAGGTTGGATGAATACTATTAAAAAAGGTGATTTTAATAAAATGATGGATTATATTCATTTTGAAAGTTCGGAGTCTAAGCAAGCTGCACTAGAAGAATTAAAAGAAGTAGAACGTACTGAAAAGTATAAACTTGATATGGCAAAATCAATTGTTGAATTAGCAGAAGTGTCAGATGTAAAAATGGTTGATGATAATACTGCTAAAGTAATGTTAAAAACAAAAGGCTTAGATTTATCTAAGTTACTTGATAGTGATAGTCAAAGAACAATTAAAGTAAAAAAATATAACGGAAGATGGTATTTAACAGAAAATCCATTTTAATTAAGATATCAATATAATAAAGTTTAAGAGTAAATATAGGAATTAAGTGAGAAACAAGGAATCATATTTATATAATAATGTGATTCTATTGTTTCTCTTTTTTACTATAAGATATATTAAAAATATGTTATAATAAATTAATTAAAATAATTTAGGAGGTTTGTATGTTTCAAGCATTATATAGGAAATATCGACCACAAACTTTTAATGATATAGTTGGTCAAAATCATATAGTTTCTGTGTTGAAAAATGCGATTGACAAAGATCAAATAAGTCACGCCTATTTATTTTATGGATCAAGAGGAACTGGTAAAACCTCTATAGCGAAGATATTTGCTAATGAGGTTAATGGAAATGAGATATATCAAAAAGAAAATGTTGACATAATTGAGATAGATGCAGCTAGTAACAATGGTGTTGATGAAGTTCGTGATATAAAAGAAGCTATTAAATTTCTACCAACTGAAGGTAAATATAAAGTCTATATTATAGACGAAGTACATATGCTAACGACTGCTGCGTTTAATGCATTATTAAAAACGTTAGAGGAACCACCAGCACATGTGATCTTTATACTTGCTACTACCGAAATTCATAAAATACCTGCAACTATTTTATCAAGATGTCAAAGATTTGAATTTAAAAATTTATCTCAAGAACAATTAATTGATAGATTAAAATACATTGCAAAAGAAGAAAATTTGGTTATTGAAGAGGCTGCGATAGAGAAAATTGCCACACTAGCTAAAGGTGGGTTGAGAGATGCAATTAGTATATTAGATCAAGTTTCTAATTATGCTGAAGAGATAACTTTAAATCACATATTAGAAGTTACTTCATCAATAAGTGAAGATGATATACTAGAATTTTATAGAGGTTTATTACAGGGAGATGTTACAAAATCACTATTAAAATATAATGAATTTGTAGCTCAAGCAAAAGATACTAAGTTACTACTTAATGACTTAATAAATGTAACTAGGGATATTGTAGTATATAAAAATCTAAAAGATACGAAACACACTGCATATAATGTTGAGAAAATTGTTACAGAAATAGATAGTGTTAGTTTTGATTACTTCTATAAAATTATAGAGTACTTATCTCAAACAGAACAGCACATTAGATTTTCAACTGAATATATGAGTTATATGCAAATTTGTATAGTGAAAATATGTTCTAAAGAAGAAGGTATCAATCAAAATAACTCAACTATTGGAAGTGGACAAAACTCTATGACTAGTTCGAGAAATATTGAATTAGAAAACAGGATAAAAGTATTGGAAGATAAGTTATTCAAATTAAGAGATGAAATGAAGAATATTTCGGAGTCAGTTCAAAGTAATAATCTTCAATACAGTACAAATAGTAATACACTTCAAAATACAGGCGCGGTAAACACACCGAAAGAAGAAATTAAAGAAGTAATAATAAAAGATAAAAGTAAGATAATCAAACTTATACAGGATTCAAATCCTAATTTTACTAATTACGCATCTAATGTATTTATAAAAATAATAAATGAGAGTTTAAATACAAATAATCCGGAAGTAACTACTATGAGAGAGTTATTTAAATCATGTAAACTTATAGCATCTTCAAAAATAGGTGGTTTATTAGTTTTTAATGAAATGGATAATATGGTTAAGATGGCTCCGAATTCTAAATATAAAAAGTATTTAGAGAGTTTATTTAAGAGATTCATCGGAGTTGAGTATGAAATTTACACAATACAAGATCATCAATATGAAATACTAAAAGATGAAATAGATAATTCAGTACAAGAAGTACATGAAGAAAAAGAACAAGTTGAAGAAGAAAAGTTAACAAAGATAGATGAATTATTTAGTGATATTATTATAGAAACTGGATAGTATGAAAAACATCTATGTAATAAAATGAAATAATTTGAAATGAATTTCAAATTATTGACAAGTTGTAAAATTTTAAATAGAATTATAATATAATTAGATATTAGGAGGAATTATTATGCGCGGAATGGGAAATATGCAACAAATGATGAGAAAGATGCAAAAAATGCAAAAAGATATGCTAGAGGCCCAAGAAGGATTAAAAGACCAAACAGTAGAAGGAACTGTATCAGGTGGTATGGTTACAGCAATTGCTAATGGTGACGGTAAAATTTTAGATATTAAAATTAAAGAAGAAGTAGTAGATCCAGAAGATATTGAAATGCTTCAAGATTTAGTGTTAACAGCAGTAAATGATGCATTAGAAAAATCAACTAAACTAAAAGAAGAAACTTTAGGTAAATTCACAAACGGATTAAGTATCCCAGGTTTATAAGATGCAATATCCAAAACCAATTTTAGATTTAATAGAAAGTTATTCTTTATTACCAGGAATAGGGAAGAAGACAGCTGTAAGATTGGCATTTCACACTTTAAAAATGAATGATACCGATATCAAAAACTTTGCAGATAGTTTAGTAAATCTTAAAGACAAATTAACTAATTGTGAAGTATGTGGAAGACTTAGTGAAGAACATGTATGTGATATTTGTTCGGATCCTGGAAGAGACAAGTCGACTATTTGTGTAGTTGCCAATGATAATGACTTAGTTGCTATGGAGAATATGCAACAATATAGGGGAGTGTATCATGTGCTTGATGGGTTAATTTCACCGATGGATGGAATTGGTCCTTTAGATATTAACATAAAATCCATTTTTGAACGAGCACAAGATGAAACAGTAAAAGAGATTATTCTTGCTACAAATTCATCTCCTGAAGGTGAAGGAACAGCAAGTTTTATTTCGAGATATTTAAAAAATACAGATATAAGAGTTACTAGAATAGCTCAAGGTATTTCTTTCGGAAGCGATATTGAATATGTTGATGAAGTTACCTTATCAAGAGCTATTTCAGGTAGAATAGAATTATAAAATTAGGAGGACATTTATGTCACAGAAATCAGTAAACGCGATAAAAGTTTTAGGTGTTGATGCGATTAATAAAGCAAAATCAGGACACCCTGGAATAGTAATGGGTGCTGCACCTATGGCTTATTCTTTATTTACTAAACATTTAAGAGTTAACCCAAAGAAAACAGATTGGATAAACAGAGATAGATTCGTATTATCAGCAGGACACGGGTCAATGTTATTATACTCATTATTACATTTATCAGGATTTGAAGATGTATCTTTAGAGGAAGTTAAAAACTTCCGTCAATGGGGATCTAAAACACCAGGACACCCAGAATTTGGACATACAAAAGGTATCGATGCTACGACAGGGCCTCTAGGTCAAGGTATATCTACTGCAGTTGGTATGGCTTTAGCAGAAAGATACTTAGCAGCTAAATATAATAAAGAAGGTTATAACCTATTTGATCACTATACTTATGTAATTTGTGGTGATGGAGATATCATGGAAGGTGTAGCTTCTGAAGCATCAAGTTTTGCAGCAGTCCAAAAACTAAATAAACTTGTAGTATTATACGATTCAAATGATATTTGTTTAGATGGTGAAACTAAAGATGCATTTTCAGAAAATGTTCGAGCTAGATATGAAGCATATGGTTGGAATACAATTCTAGTTCAAGATGGTGCTAATGTTGAAGCGGTTAATGCTGCACTTGAACAAGCTAAAAAATCTGACAAACCAACATTAATCGAAGTTAAAACTATTATCGGAGCGGGTTCTCCTAATAGACAAGGAACAAATGGTGTGCATGGAGCTCCTTTAGGTAATGAAGAAACTGCATTATTCAGAAAAGAAATCGGTTGGGAAAATGAACCATTCGATATTCCTGCAGATGTATATGCTGATTTCAAAGCTAATGTAGCAGATCGTGGAGAAGAGGAATATGCTAAATGGGATAAACTATATGCAGATTATAAAGTTAAATTCCCTGAATTAGCAAAAGAATTAGAAGAAGCACTTACACGTGAAGATATTAAACATTTATCAAAAGAAAGTTTTAGCTTTAAAAATGTAGGAGATGCTCAAGCTACGCGTAATTCTTCTCAAGATGCACTTAACAGTATTGCAGCAGTATTACCAACATTCTTCGGTGGTTCGGCTGATCTTTCTCACTCGAACATGACTTTTATTAAAGGTGATAGCTTACAAGATGATACTCACAGAACAGAACGTAATGTTCAATTTGGTGTTCGAGAATTTGCAATGGCTACAGTATTAAACGGATTGATGTTACATGGTGGTGTACGTGTATTCGGTGGTACGTTCTTCGTATTCTCAGACTATCTAAAAGGTGCATTAAGACTATCAGCATTACAAAACCTACCAGTAACATATGTATTCACTCACGATAGTATTGCAGTAGGTGAAGATGGTCCGACTCACGAACCAATCGAGCACTTAGCATCATTAAGAACAATACCAAATACTTATGTATTCAGACCAGCTGATGCGACTGAAACACAAGCTGCTTGGTACTTATCACAAAAAACTAACAATAGACCAACTTCAATTGTTCTAACTCGTCAAAATTTACCAATCTTAGAAAACTCTTCATTTGAAAAAGTTTCTAAAGGTGCATATGTTGTTTATGAAACAGCAGTAGACTTTGATACTATTCTAATCGCAACAGGATCAGAAGTAGCATTAGCAATTGATGTAGCACGTGAATTAGAAAAAGATGGATTTAAAGTGCGTGTTGTAAGTATGCCATCAGTTGAATTATTTGAAGAACAATCTAAAGAATACAAAGAGGAATTACTACCATTAAATATACGTCGTCGTGTATCGTTAGAAATGGGTAATAGTTCTCTTTGGTACAAATATGTAGGTTTAGATGGATTAGCTATCGGAATTGATAAATTTGGAGCATCAGCACCTGCGAATAAAGTAATCGAAGAATACGGATTTACAGTTGAAGCAGTTGTTGAGAAAATAAAAAATGAGCTATAGAGAAATTCGTCCAGGTGATATCATAAAGGTTAAAGTAACAGCGGTAAAACCGTACGGTGCCTTTATAGAAACACGAGATAAAATGGTAGGATTAATTCATATTTCTGAAATTACTAATTGTTTTATTTTTGATATAAGTAGCTATATTAAGCAAGATGAAATTTTAGAAGTAAAAGTATTATCAATAAAAGATAATAAAATTAATGCAACATTAAACTTTAAACAAAAAAAAGACACTGATAAAAAAGAAATAAATAGTTTAGATACTTTGAATTTTCAATATGGTTTTGATACGCTGAAACAAAATATGAAGCTTTGGCAAAAGAAAGCCATTTTTGAAATGAGAAATTCTAAGTAAAAACTATTGACAAATGTAACTTAACTAGTTATAATAACATACATATACAATGAAGTTTAGGAATTAAAAGTTAAGAATATTATTTAACAGAGAGAATCTAGTGGTGAAAAGGATTCATAATAAAACTTTTATGCTACCTATGTTATACTTCATCGGCAATAAAGCCGTTATAAAAACTAATGAGGAGTACATAGTGCTTAAATTAGGGTGGTAACACGATTATGATCGTCCCTTGTGTAAATATATTTACACAAGGGATTTTTATTTTATTTTTGTTAGCTTGAAAGGAGAAATAATTAATGAAACAACTAACATCAACACAAATTAGAAGAATGTATTTAGATTTCTTCGTAGAAAAAGGACACAAAATCGAACCAAGTGCATCTTTAGTACCAATTGACGATCCATCTTTACTTTGGATTAACTCAGGTGTAGCAACATTGAAAAAATACTTCGATGGAAGAGAAATCCCAGAAAATCCAAGGATTACAAACTCACAAAAATCAATAAGAACTAATGATATTGAAAATGTTGGGAAAACTGCACGTCACCATACATTCTTCGAGATGTTAGGTAACTTCTCAATCGGTGACTACTTCAAAAACGAAGCAGTACCTTGGGCTTGGGAGTTTTTAACTTCGGAAAAATGGTTAGGACTTGAAAAAGAGAAACTATCGGTAACTATTCACCCAGAAGATACTGAAGCATACGATTTATGGAAAAATGTAATTGGTCTACCAGAAGAAAGAATTATTCGTATTGAAGGTAACTTCTGGGATATCGGTGAAGGACCATCTGGACCAAACACGGAAATTTTCTATGACCGTGGAGAAGAAGCTGATACATGGTCTCCAAAGGAAGAAATGTATCCTGGTGGAGAAAATGATAGATACCTTGAAGTTTGGAATGTTGTATTTAGTCAATACAACCATAATGCAGATGGAACTTACTCAGAACTTCCTGCAAAAAACATAGATACTGGTATGGGATTAGAAAGAATAGTATCAGTTTTACAAGATGTTCCAACAAACTTTGATACTGACTTATTTATCCCAATTATTAGAGAAATTGAAAAACTTTCAGGAGCTAAGTATGGTGTAAGTACTGAGCAAGATGTTGCATTTAAGGTTATAGCTGACCATATTAGAACAGTAGTATTCGCAATTGCCGATGGAGCTTTACCGTCGAATGAAGGTCGTGGATATATTTTAAGAAGATTATTACGTCGTGCTGTAAGATTCGCTAAAGTTTTAGGATTAAACAACTCATTTATGTATAAACTAACTGATGTAGTTGCAGAGATAATGGTAGATTATTATCCAAATGTAAAAGAAAGTGCAAGCTTTGTAAAAGATGTTATCTTGAAAGAAGAAGATAGATTCCATGAGACACTTCATGAAGGTGAAACAATCTTAAATAATATTGCTAATGAAGTTAAAGATACTACAAAAGTCATCTCAGGTAAAGATGCCTTCAAACTTTATGATACATTTGGTTTCCCAATTGAGTTAACAGAAGAATATGCTGAAGAATTAGGATTAACTGTAGATATTGATGGCTTTAATGAAGAAATGGAAAAACAAAAAGAGCGTGCTCGTTCTTCACGTCAAGACGATTCTTCAATGCAAGTACAATCTGACTTATACAGTAAAATAGTAGGAGACAGCGAATTTACAGGATACACTAGCCTTACAGATGAAGGTAAAGTACTAGCAATAGTTGATAGAGAAGATAATCTGTTAGAAAACTATAAAGGTGAAGAAGTTGTAAAAGTTGTATTTGAAAGAACTCCATTCTACGCTGAAAGTGGAGGGCAAGTAGCTGATAAAGGTTTAGTAACAGCTGAAGGATTCAAAGCTGAAGTTGTAGATGTTAAGAAACTTCCTGACAAACGTCACATTCACTTTGTAAAAGTAGTAGAAGGTGAATTAGTAGTTGGTAAAGAATACAAACTAGAAGTTAATAGACCTTACAGATTAAATGTTGAGAAAAACCATACTGCAACTCACTTATTAAATGAAGCACTTCGTCATGAAGTTGGATCTCACATTAAACAAGCAGGATCTTTAGTAACTGATGAAAAATTACGATTCGATATTACTCACTTCGCTCCACTTACAAAAGAAGAAATTGAAAAAGTTGAACAAGAAGTAAACAAACAAATTTGGAATGCGTTAGAAATCAAAACAGAAGAAATGCCAATCGCTGAAGCTAGAAAACTTGGTGCTCAAGCATTATTCGGAGAAAAATACGGAGATGTTGTACGTGTTGTTTCTATTGGTGATTACTCTATCGAACTATGTGGAGGAACTCACAATGTTAACAGTGCGGAAGTGGGAATCTTCAAGATTGTATCTGAATCAGGTGTAGCTGCAGGGGTTCGTAGAATTGAAGCTCTAACAGGAAAAGCTGCATACGAGTATCTAAGAGAACAAGAAGAAACTTTACGTTCTGTTGAAAAATTAACAAAAGCTAATTCTTCAAATGTAGTAGAAAAAGTATCTTCATTACAATCTGATATTAAGAAACTATCTAAAGAAAAAGAAAGTTTACAACAAAAAATTGCTAATGCTGAATTAAACAATTTAGTAAATAATATTAAAGAAGTTAATGGCGTTAACGTACTTACAAGTGTTGTTGAATCTGAAAATATGAATCACTTAAAACAACTAGTTGACAACGCTAAGTCTAAATTAGAGAACTACGTTATTGCCTTTGCTTCAGTAAATGAAGATAAAGTAAACTTCGTAGTAGCTGTAGATAAAGCTATCACTGATAAATATAATGCAGGAAAACTAGTAAACGTTCTAGCTACGGTATGTGATGGACGTGGTGGTGGACGTCCAGATATGGCTCAAGCAGGAGCTAAAAATAAAGACAATATCGATAAAGCATTCGATGAATTATTAGCTAATATTTAATTACTGATACATAAACCATAAGGAAGGGATTACCTAGATGAAATAGTATTTTCAACAATAACTATTTTGAGGTAATCTCTCCCTTTTTCTCTGAAAATATGGTATAATTAATAGGATTATTATGGACAAATAATAATTTAATATTAGATTGTTTTTAATATTAAATATAATTTTGGAGGATAAGTAAATGGAAACAAAAAAATTAGGAAAAGTAGAAATTAACCCAAGCGCTTTAGAAGTTATTGCAAATATTGCAACAACTGAGGTAGAAGGTGTTTCTAAATTATTAGGAAAAAAAGTATATTCACGTGGAGTTGAATTAGAATTTGCAGGTACAGAATTAATTATAGATGTGTATTGTAACTTAAAGGCTGGATATTCAGTAACAAAAACAGCAAGAAAAATTCAAGAGAATGTTAGAAATTCTATTTTTAATATGACAGAAATTAGTACTAAAACTGTAAATGTTAATATTATAGGAATTGATTTTTAATTTAGGAGATATAAATGAAGAGCAGACACGAACTTAGAGAAGCAGTTTTTAAAATTTTATTCCAAGTTGAAAATACAGAATTAGATTTTATAGAACTTTTAGATTTAGAACAAGAAGAGATCTCAACTAGTATTTATGTTAATAAAACGTTAACAGAAATACTAGAAAAAAAAGAAGAAATTGATGAAATTATTTCTAATAATTTAAAAGATTGGAAATTAGAACGTCTTTCAAAAATGGATAGACAGATTTTACGTATTTCAGCATACGAAATACTATATAGTGATATTCCTTATAAAGTTTCAATTAATGAGGCTGTTGAACTTTCAAAAAAATATAGTGAAAAAGATGAAAGTTATAAATTTATCAATGGAGTATTAAAAGGTATTGTAGAAAACTCAACAAAATAAGAGGTAAAGTTAGATGGAAGAAAAAACATATCTAACCGTTACAGCGTTAAATAAATATATTGAACGTAAATTTAAATTAGATCCATATTTAGGTGAAGTATATATTAAAGGTGAAATATCAAATTTTAAACCTCACGGTAACAATATTTATTTTTCAATAAAAGATGAAAATTCAGTAATTCGAGCAAACTGGTTTGGAGCTAGATCGAAAAATTTTAAAGATGGGGATACAGTACTAATAAAAACTAAGGTTGATTTTTACCTCAAGCGCGGAGAAGTAAACCTAGTCGTTCTTGATATGAAAAAAGATAGAATAGGAGAATTGTATCAGAAGTTTTTAGAGTTAAAAGAAAAACTTGAGAAAGAAGGATTGTTCTTACCTCAATATAAAAAAAGAATCCCAAGCTTCAGTCAAAATATAGCGGTAGTTACTGCGAAAACAGGAGCTGCAGTACAAGATATTACAAGAACCATTCAAAGACGATTTCCTATTGCTAAAATTAATATTTATTCGACTCTAGTACAGGGTGAGAATTCAGTACAAGATATAGTTAAAAATATTAAACTAGCTGATGATGGTACTAACGATGTTATCATTTTGGGGCGTGGTGGAGGATCAATAGAAGATCTTTGGAGTTTTAATACTGAAGAAGTAATTCGAGCAATTTTCAACTGTACAACACCAATTGTCACTGGGATTGGACATGAAACAGATACTACTCTTGCTGATTTTGTTTCAGACAGAAGAGCATCAACGCCGACTGCAGCTGCAGAATTAGTAACACCGAATATTGAGGATATAAAAAATAGAATATCGTTTAATTATGATAAACTAACAAATACTATTAATTACATTATACAAACATATAAAACTAGAGTTCTTAACAGTGAGAATAATCCATATTATAAAAATTATTCAAAAGTTTTCATTGACTATAATAATAGAGTTGAATTATTAGAAAAGGAGCTAAATAAATCTTTACAAATATTTGTTAAAGATAAACAGCATGAATTGAAAGCATCAACTGAGAAATTTTTAAATATCGATCTGTTAGGAAAATTTAAGGAAAACTTTACAAATGAAATAAATAAATTAGAGGCTAATTCACCGTTGAATATAATGAAAAAAGGATATTCTGTGGCTTTCTTGGGTGATAAAAAAATTACAACAGTAAAAGAAATTTATGCTGGCGATGAAATATCAGTACAACTTGTAGATGGTAGTCTTGAATGTAAAGTAAATAATATATCCGATAAAGGAGTTAAGTAATGAGTAAAGAAAATTTTGAAACAAGTTTAATGAATTTGGAAAAAATTGTTGCTGAATTAGAATCTGGAAAGTTATCATTAGAAGATTCACTGGAAAGATATAAACAAGGAATAGATTTAATAAAAAACTGTAATGCATTAATTGAGAATGCTGAAAAAGAAGTAGCGAAATTAACTAAGGATTTTAAAGACAATGAATAATTTTAAACTTTTCATAGAAACTAATAAAGATAAATTAAATGCTTTCGCAAAAGATTATGTAGAAAAGCTAGAAATGCCAGATATTTTAAAAGAATCAATAACCTATTCTTTGGTTAACGATGGAAAGAAAATTAGGCCGTTATCTTTTCTATATTTACTAAAATTCTACGGAATAGAGTATAGTAAATATTTCGATATAGCATTAGCTATTGAATTAGTTCATACATATTCGTTAGTTCATGATGATTTACCAGAGATGGATAATGATGATTATCGTTGGGGTAAATATACTAATCATAAAGTTTATGGACAAGATGTTGCGGTACTTACAGGAGACGCAATGTTAACATTAGCATTTGAAGTTCTTAGTGATGCAGATGTCAAACCAGATTTGAAGGTAAGATTAATTAAGCAATTCGCCAATTATTCTGGTGCAATGGGGATGATTGCAGGACAAATATATGATGTTAAACAAAAGAACTATGATGTTGATGCAGATTACTTAAGAAAAATGCATAGTTTAAAAACAGGACGTTTAATAGAATTGCCATTAGATTTTGCATGTTTAGTAGCCAATAAACTAGAAGATTATGATGATGTTAAGGAATTTGGTCAACAATTAGGTATTGCCTATCAAATTAAAGATGACATTCTAGATTATTACGGTGATTTTGAAAAAATTGGAAAATTACCTAGTGATGAAGATATGATTACATACCTTAGTTTCTATGGAATTGAAGAATGTGAAGAATTATTAAAACAACATACATTTAATGCTATAACTGTAGCAAAGCGTCTAAATAATAATTTGCTTGAAGATTTCGCTAATTATTTATTAAAACGAGATAAATAGATAATAAAAAGATATCTTAGAAACAAACATGTTTTCTAGGATATCTTAATTTTATTTTTTTAAGTTATTAACTAAAAACCACGAAAGTTTAGGGGTAAACTTCGTGGTTTTTTACAGTAATAATATTAGTTTAGCTTTAGGGTTTAGGATACTCGTAAACTAATATACTTAAAATGTTGGCTGTAGATTACTGGCACAAACATGAGGATTACTTATTAATTGTAAAACTAAAAGTAGTTTGCTTCTACAGTTGACAAATTAATACTGTATTTTTTGATATAATCAAAAATTGAGTCCTAATATTAACCCTAAACATAAAGTAAAATACTTTACATAATTATTATACTAAAAAAATTAATAAATTTAAAGTATTTGTGTAAATTTTATCAATGAAAATGTTTTTATTTTAATTTTCAAGTTTATAACTTTTATAAATATTGATTTAATGATAAAATTAACTAAATGATTATAAGAATTTTGTAAGTGGAGTTGTAACTTTATGAAAGTATTAGTAGCAGTAAATGAGTTTAAAGGATCATTATCATCACTAGAAATTGGAGAGATTATTTCTGATAAATTAAATAGTAATTATGATAACATTACTACACTTATTCAACCTATTGCAGATGGTGGAGATGGTTTTTTAGCATTATTTAAAGGATTTGAGAAAATGAAATTTAAAACTATTAATGCAGCACGTCAAGAATGCGAAGTAAACTATCTGTTAGATACTAAAAGAAAAGAAGCAGTTATTGAGATTGCGGAAGTGATAGGTCTTAAGCATCTTAAAGATATTCAGAGAGATCCGTATAAAACCTCTACTGTTGGTTTAGGTAGATTAATTTCGTTTTTACTTAAAAAAGGAATTAATCATTTTCTAATTGGATTAGGTGGTAGTGCAACTAATGATTGTGGAATTGGTATGTTAAGTGAACTAGGCATACAGTTTACTGATAAAAATGGTAATCCTTGTAAACATGGTATGAATGATTTAATGAAAATTAACAAAATTGATTTAAGATTTATTAATGATAAATTTAAAAATGCCAAGTTTACTATAATAAGTGATGTGAATAATCCCCTTATAGGAAAAAATGGAGCTACATATGTTTATTCTAAACAAAAAGGATTATCTGAGAGTAAATTTCAAGAAGCAGATAAGTATATTGAAAACTTTGCGGATATTGTAAATACTGTAGTGCAGAAAAACAATATTTTCAATGAGGGTAGTGGTGCAGCTGGAGGATTAGGTTTTGCTTTTATGTCGTTTAGTAATGCGACGATTCAATCAGGGTCACAATTTATGATTAACTATTTAGGATTAGAAAAAATTATACAAGATATGGATATTGTTATTACTGGAGAAGGAAAACTAGACAAACAGAGTTTTATGGGGAAAGCTCCAATTGAAATTGCTAGAGTAGCTAAGAAGTTTCATAAAAAAGTTATATTTTTAGCTGGAAATATTCTAGATGATGAATTATCTGAATTAAATGAAGATGATAAAAAATTAATTGATGCTTCGTTTTCGATTCAAAGAAGATTTATATCATTAAATACAGCAATGGATAAGAAAGTTTCTAAAGAGAATCTTGAAAATACAATTGTTCAAATATTTAATATATTGGAGTTTAATAATGGATAAGAAGAATAATATACTAATGGGAATATTTTGTATAATATTGTCAGGTTTCGGTTTCTCATTGATGGCGTTATTTATAAAGCTAGCAGGCGATTTACCTTCCATGCAGAAAGGATTTTTTAGAAATATTATAGCAGTTGGAATTTCGTCAATTCCTTTAATAAAGCACTGGAAAAATATAAATCTACCAAGTAATAAAGTTTCTTGGAGTGTTCTAATCTCAAGAAGTATTTTTGGTACGATAGGATTGGTATTTAACTTTTATGCAATTTCTCATATTAGTCTTGCTGATTCTACTATCATACAAAAACTTTCACCATTTGTAATAATTATCTTATCGTATATCTTTTTTAAAGAACGAATGACAAAATTCCAATTTATAGCAATTGTTATAGCATTTATCGGAGTTGGATTTATTATAAAGCCAACGGGTGATGGATTAATAAGTACAGGAGCTCTAGCAGCATTACTTGGGGCATTTTGTTCGGGTATTGCATATACTTGTGTAAGGTATTTAGGTACTCATAATGTTTCGGGTGAATTTATAATATTCTTCTTTTCTTCATTATCAACAATATTACTCTTACCTTATCTTATTTTTGATTATAGAGTAATGACTATGTATCAACTATCGATGCTAATATTAGCCGGTGCTTCCGCGACAATTGGTCAATATGGAGTGACATTTGCGTATAAATATGCAGCGGCAAAAAATATATCAGTGTTTGATTATTCACAAGTATTGTTTTCGGGAATTTTAGGATTTATATTTTTTAGCGAGTTGCCAGACTTGCAAAGTTTAATCGGATATATTATAGTTATATCAGTTGGAATAATTTTAGTGATAAAAAGTAAATAGTGAGGTGAAATAATGAAAAGAAAAAGAATTGAAATAATGACAATAGTGTTCATTATCCTGTGTACAGTTGTACTTTATGTTATTCAAAATAATAAGATTGCTTGGTTTAATAAAAATTCAAAAGATGAAAGTAACAGTACAAATGTGTTAAAAACAGAAAATGTAGCTAATGCAAGAGATGGTATTAAGGGAGTAACACAACCTTATCCATTTATTACCAATCCAAATGGAGTAGAAAATAATTTACTTCAAAATGCTAATGGTAGCCTTATAGGGCAATTAATTTACTTACAAAGAGAGAATCTTCCAGAAGCAGAACAAAAATTACTAGTTAATAATAAGGATGCTACTCAATATGTACTTGGTTATCTTGCTGGTCAAGAAGCAACGCCGTTTGAACAAGGAGAAACAGTTGAAATTAACAGGAAATTTCCTTACTATATCCAATGGGATAAACGTTGGGCTTATGATAAATTAGGTGGAACAAACGTTGCTATAGGTGGTTGTGGACCAACTTGTGTAGCAATGGCGCTAAGTGGAATATTAGATGATAAATCAATTACTCCAAAAAATATTGCTGAGAAAGAAGATGCCAGTGGACATTTTACAGATGCAGGTACAAAATGGAGTTTCTTCGATTATATTGCTAAAGAATATGGAGTTAAATCAACTGGTGTACCTCTTAATCAAGAGGCAATGAAATCTGTTTTAAGTAAAGGGAATCCTATTATCGCTTCTGTTCACCCAGGTAAGTTTACAACTGTTGGACATATTATTTTGATAACAGGAGTAGATGATGAAGGTAAATTTATAATTAATGATCCAAATAGTTACACAAGAACGTTAAAAAAATGGTCTTATGACGAATTAAAAACTGAAATAGTAGCTATGTGGGAATTTTCAAAATAAATTATATAGATATATCCTCGAATTTCAAATGAAATTTGAGGATTTATTTTTTTTTATAAATAGAAGTGTTTATCTAGAGATGTTCGAACCTATAATTTGATAAAACATGTGAAAACCTTTATAATAATACTTATGTAATTTGCGATAATTAATAGTTTATATGATTTGATCGCAACAAATATATGAGATGGAGGAAATAAAATGTCAGTTCTTGATATAAAAAATCTAGAAGTATCAATTAATGAAAAACAAATATTAAAAGGACTAAATTTAGAAATTAAATCTGGTGAGATACATGCCGTAATGGGACCAAATGGTGCAGGTAAATCTACTTTAGCATCAGCTATTATGGGTCACCCTAAATATGAAGTAGATGGTGGAAGTATTTTATTAGATGGTGAAGAAGTATTAGAAATGGAAGTTGACGAAAGAGCTCGTGCTGGACTATTCCTAGCAATGCAATATCCATCTGAAGTACCAGGAGTACCAACTTCAGAATTTATTAAATCTGCAATTAATGCACAACGTGAAGATAGTATTCCTTTAATGCAATATATTAAAAAATTAGATAAGACTATGGAATTTTTAGAAATGGATCTAAAAATGTCTCAACGTTATGTAAATGATGGTTTCTCTGGAGGAGAAAAGAAACGTAACGAAATATTACAAATGATGATGTTAGAACCAAAATTTGCTATTCTAGATGAAATCGACTCTGGATTAGATATTGATGCACTAAAAATTGTATCAAAAGGTGTTAATAAGATGCGTGGAGAAAACTTTGGTTGCTTAATCATCACTCACTACCAAAGATTATTAGATTATATTGAGCCAGATTTTGTACACGTACTTATGGATGGAAAAATCGTAAAATCAGGTGGGCCTGAGCTAGCACTTCGTTTAGAAAAAGAAGGTTATGACTGGTTAAAAGAAGAGGTTTAATATGGAGAATAATAAATTAAAACTAAGTATTAAAACTTTACAAAGCATCTTTTCTAATACAAATGAACCTACATGGTTTTTAAATACTAGAAAATTAGCTTTATATAAGAGTTATACATTACCTTTTCCAAAATTAGAGTCTATGGAGTTAGAAAGATGGAGGTTATTTAATGTTGATTTTTCAACTCTAAGATTAGAAAATGATGGGAATGTAGATATAGTTGAATATGGTATTAATAGCGATGATTTTGCTGTAGTTCAAAAGAACAATACTATTGTTCATATTAATATTCCAGAAAAATATGCTGATAAAGTTATCATTAAAGATATTTTCACTGCAATGAATGATGATCATATTAAAGATAGTTTTATGAGTGTAGTTGACTATGCAGAAAGTAAAGTAACAGCTGTTCACTATACACTATTAAATGCTGGATTATTTATTGATGTTAAAGATAATGCAGTAATTGAAGAACCGCTTCAATATATCGTGATTTCTGATAAAGAACAAAGTTTATTCAACCATGTAACTATTCAGGTTGGAAATAATGCTAAATTCAACTTTATTGAAAACTACGTAAATAATCAAAAAGAAGATAAGGCTCCATTCAGTTTAGTTTCTGAAGTAGTTGCACACGAAGGAGCTCAAATTAACTATAGTTCAATAACGAACCAACCAGGTGAAAAACGTGGAACTATTTTACGTCGTGGTTTAACTTATAGAGATTCATTAATTAACTGGAATGTTGCTGCAATGGATGAAGCAGATGTATATCACGATAATACAACGAACATTCTAGGAGATGGTTCTGAAGCAAATCTTAAGATTGTAACTCTAGGAGTTAAAGAACAAAAAACTTACTTCAATAGTGAAGTAGTTAACCAAGGATTAAGTAGTAAAGGTGATATCTTACAACACGGTGTACTATTAGATAGATCACATATCGTATTTAACGGTGTAGGATTTATCGTAAAAGGTGCGACAGGTTCTAATGCTTACCAAAGTTCAAGAATGCTGACACTTTCATCAGAAGCTAAAGCAGATGCTAACCCAATGCTATTAATCGATGAGAATGATGTTATGGCTGGTCACGGAGCATCGCTAGGTCGTATTGATGAAGAGCAACTATACTACTTACAAAGTAGAGGATTAACTAGAAAAGAATCTAGTAGATTATTAGTTCATGGATTCTTATCTCCAGTAATCTCAGAGTTAACAGTAGATAAAATTAAAGAACTTGTAACAGTGCTTATTGATGAAAAAATTAATAATAACGAGAGTGAGTAATAATGATAGATTTTAGTAAATATAGAGAAGACTTTCCTATATTAAATAGAAAGATATCAGGGAATGATTTGATATTTTTTGATAATGGAGCTACTACTCAAAAACCAAATCAAGTGATTGATGCTATTACAGATTACTATAAAAATTATAATTCGAATATTCATAGATCTGTTTATACCTTAGGTAATGAATCAGAGAAAATATACGAAGAGTCTAAAGAGTTAGTTAAAGAATTTATAAATGCAAGTAGTTATGAAGAAGTAATCTATACTAGTGGAACTACGGAAAGTTTAAATTTCGCAGCAAGAATTTTAGAACAAGATGTAACTGAAGGTGATGAAATTATTCTTACCTACATGGAACATCATGCCAATATTATCCCTTGGCAGCAACTGGCTAAACGAAAAAATCTTGTTCTTAAATATTTAGAATTAGATGAACAAGGAAGAATTAGTATTGAACAGTTAAAAGAATTTATTACAGACAAAACTAAAATTGTATCAATGTGTCATGCTTCTAATGTACTAGGTAATATAAATCCTGTTTATGAAATTGGTGATTTATTAAAAGATAAGGATATTTATTTTGTAGTAGATGCGGCGCAATCCGTTCCTCATTTAAAGATTGATGTTCAAAAAATGAACTGTGACTTTTTGGCCTTTAGTGCGCATAAGATGTGCGGACCTACAGGTATTGGAGTTTTATATGGTAAAAAACAGCTATTAGAAAAATTTGATCCAGTTGAATTCGGTGGCGGAATGATCGGTATCGTTGAAGATAATTCAGCAACCTGGGCAATTCTTCCTGATAAATTTGAAGCTGGAACACCACTACTTGCGCAAGCAGCAGGATTAGGTGCGGCTATTAAGTATTTAGATAGCATAGGATTAGAAAATATTGAAAAGTACACTAAAGAACTTACTAAATATATGTATTCTGAACTTTCTAAGATTGATAACATAGAGATTTATGGAACAAAGAATATTGATGAGAGAGTTTCACTAATTACTTTTAACTTGGTAGGAGTACATCCTCATGATTTAACGAGTTTCTTAGATGAAAAAGGTATTTGCATAAGAGCAGGGCATCAATGTACTCAACCATTGTTAGGAAAGCTAGGAACATTCTCAGTAGCTAGAGCGAGTCTATATTTATATAATACAAAAGAAGAGATAGATTTCTTTATTCAAACATTAAAAGAAACGAAGGAGTTTTTTGAAAATGAGTTTTAGTGATTTAAAAAGTTTATATAAACAAGTAATCTTAGATCATAGTAAGCATCCTAGAAATAATGGGGAAATAGAGAGCAGTTATAAGTTGGAGATGTTGAATCCATCTTGTGGTGATAAAATAACAGTTAGTATGAAATTAGTAGATGACATTATTGAAGATATTAAGTTCGTAGGAACAGGTTGTTCAATTTCACTAGCTTCAGCTTCTATGTTAACTGAGGAATTAAAAGGTTTATCAGTAGAAAAAGCTAATGACAAGATTAAAGACTTTTTAAATATGATTATGGGAAATGAATTTAATGAAGAAAACTTAGAAGATAGCATTTCATTACAAAATATTTCTCAACTTCCAGCTAGGGTTAAATGCGCTACGTTAGCATGGAAAATTACAGAAAAAATTTTAGAAGAAAATAAATAAAAGAAGGAGTGATTGCATTGAATAAAAATGAAGAAATGTTTACCGATTATCAGTATGGATTTTCAGATAAAGATGTATCTATATTCAAGACTGATAAAGGATTAACAAAAGAAATCGTTAAAACAATTTCTGAAAGAAAAGAAGAACCACAATGGATGTTAGAATACCGTCTAAATGCATTAAAAGAGTTCTACAGAATGCCAATGCCTACATGGGGTGGAGACTTATCTGAAATAGATTTTGAGGACTTAACATACTATGTAAAACCATCAGAAAAAACAGAACGTTCGTGGGACGAAGTTCCACAAGAAATTAAAAATACTTTTGAAAAACTTGGTATTCCAGAAGCGGAACAAAAATACCTTGCAGGTGTATCTGCACAATATGAATCAGAGGTAGTTTATCACAATATGCATAAACAATTCGAAGAAAAAGGAATTATCTTTGAAGACACTGATACAGCATTAAAAAATCATGAAGAAATCTTTAAAGAATATTTCTCAAAAGCTGTTGATTTCAATGATAATAAATTTGCGGCTTTAAACTCTGCAGTATGGTCAGGTGGATCGTTCATCTACTGTCCGGAAAATGTATCAGTAGAAGCACCTCTTCAAGCGTATTTCAGAATTAACAGTGAAAAAATGGGACAATTTGAACGTACGTTAATTATTATTGAGAAAAACTCTTCTCTACACTATGTAGAAGGATGTACAGCTCCAACATACTCAGCAAGTTCATTACATGCAGCTGTAGTTGAAATCTTTATTAAAGAAAATGCTCGTTTCAGATATACAACTATTCAAAACTGGTCAACAAACGTTTATAACCTTGTTACAAAACGTGCAATTGTTGAGAAAAATGGTACTATGGAATGGGTAGATGGTAACTTAGGTTCTAAATTAACTATGAAATACCCAGCGTGTATTTTAGTTGGAGAAGGAGCAAGCGGAAGTACGCTATCTATAGCTATGGCTAGTGAAGGACAAGTGCTTGATGCAGGATCTAAGATGATTCACTTAGCACCTAGAACATCATCTACTGTTGTTTCTAAGTCAATGTCTCGTCGTGGTGGAAAAGTTAACTACCGCGGATGGATTCACTTTGGTAAAAACTCTGAAGGGTCTCGTTCAAACATTGAATGTGATACTCTAATCTTAGATGAATACTCAACATCTGATACTATTCCTTACAACATCGTTAAAAACTCTAATGTATCTTTAGAGCACGAAGCAAAAGTATCTAAAGTGTCAGAAGAACAACTATTCTACTTAATGAGTAGAGGTCTTGATGAAGGACAAGCTACTGAAATGATAGTTATGGGATTCATCGAACCATTCACCAAAGAACTTCCTATGGAATACGCTGTTGAATTAAACAGATTAATTTCATTTGAAATGGAAGGATCAATAGGATAAAAATATAATAAAATTTGACTCTGTAAATCTTTATTTAGGTTTACAGAGTTTTTTTCTTAGTAATAAATATAATTTAAAATATAATAATAAAAGAATTCGAATTAGAAACTAATAAATATTTTCATATGATATATTACCATTAATATATTTGGATACATAGACTATTATTAATAAATATGGATAATAATAATATTATGAGGAATTATAAAAAAATTATGATAATTATATGTTGTACTAATATTTTCTAATACGGTATAATGTAAATAAAGAAAATAAAGTAAATAATATACTGTTTCGTTAAAAAATTATATAAATAGTGCAAATTAATTTTAAAACTAAAATTTAAAAAATCTATTTAAAATAATAGCAACTATAACTAATACATTAATGTAATAAATACTACATTAAAAAATTATTGAAATAGGATAGTTAGAATAAACAGCTAATAAATAAACTATATACGATTACTGTCAAAGTGCAGTGGAAGGAGAGTATTAAAAGCATATAAAATATGTATTTTATACTAATAAGAAATTTATATAAGACTGATTATTAAATAGGAATAATTAAACTTTATTTTATTATTATGTATTTAGAGATTATCTAAAATATATTATACAATCTTTTCCTTAGGAGAATACTTTATTTAATACTACTGCAACTATTGTTTCTTATAGAAAAATAGGCGAACTTATGTTAATATTATTATGAGTTAAACAGTTCTTTTTAAAAAATAATTGTAATAAAAAAATATAGGAGATAGTTTATGGGAAAAAATAATAATCAAAGATATAATAACCAAAATTATGAATATGGAAACAATAACTATCAAAATCAGCAATATCAAGATATGGATTATACTGGTCAATATGATAATGTAGATTATGCTAATCAGTATGTACATAATTCAAATAATTATAATGATAGTTATTCAAGCCAGAATACAAATTATAATAATTTAGAAAACAATGATTATAATGGGTATAATAACAATAGTCAGTATAATCAAGAAAACTTTTCTCCGAATTTTAATTATGTAGAATATGATAAGCCTAAAAAGAAAACTGGTCTAATTTTTTTAATTAGCTTTTTAGTAATAGGTTTAATTTCGATTACTGCATACTTTGGATATACTAAATATGTACTAGACAAAAAATCAGTAGTTGATTTAAATCAATATGAGATAGATTTCAAACCTTATGGAACTGATGGAGATGGTACAGCTTCTGCAGATATTAAGAAAACACCGACAGTAGATACTGAAGATTCTACAGTTACTAAATTTCTACAAGAGCCAACAATTACTTATAGTAAGTCTAATAACTTAAAAAATGGCGAAAAAGTGGAGGTTACGATAAGTTTGAGTAAAACTTCGGCTGAAGCAAAAAAACTGTCATTAAAAGGTGAGTTTAAACGTTCTTATACAGTCAGAGGTTTAAATGAAAAAACAAAAGATAGTTCTAAAGATAGATCATCATCTACAAGTATTGTTCTAAGAGAGAATAGTTCTGTAAATACTAAAGAACTTACTGATTCTCAAGTTGGGGATTGGGCTAGAGCAATGTATATTAGAGATTACTCTAGAGGTTCAGCAAATTCTGATTTTTCATATGATGTATGGTTAGCTAGCGATCATTTAGCATATGTTAACTTGAAAAAAAATGGAACTACAGTAGGTAAATATAGAGTTAATTCAAGTGGTCAATTGGAACATTATGAAAATGGTGGTTGGAATGTAGTAAGTAGTACATTTACTTCATAATAATTATTGAAGTAAAATATTTTTGCATTAAAAGAAAAATAATATAAATAGAGAAAACTGATAACTAAAATATAGATAGCGTATTCTAGTTATCGGTTTTTTTGTAAATTTATTTATAAAAAAATTAAAATACCTCTTGTAATTAATTATATTTAATGAGATAATAATACATATAATGCAAATAGATTAAGAGGAGATTTATACTTATGACAAAGATTTTAGCTATTAACTCAGGAAGTTCATCTTTAAAATTTCAATTATTTGAAATGCCTGAAGAAAAAGTTATTACAAAAGGACTAGTTGAGAGAATCGGTATTGAAAACAGTGTATTCACTATCGAATTCAACGGTGAAAAAAAATAAAGAAACATTAGATATTCCTAACCACGACGTGGCTATTGAAATGCTACTTGAAAAATTAACAAAATTAGGTATTGTACAAGATGTTAAAGAAATTGAAGGAGTTGGTCACCGTGTTGTTCATGGTGGAGAATTCTATGATTCTTCAGTTTTAGTAACTGATGAAGAATTAGCTAAAGTTGATTCAATCGAAGATTTAGCACCTTTACACAACCCAGCGAATATTAAAGGTGTTCGTTCATTCCAAAAAGAATTACCAGGAGTTCCAAACGTATTAACATTTGATACAGCATTCCACCAAAGTATGCCTAAGTCGACATACATGTATGCTGTACCAAGAGAATTTTATGAAAAATATGGAGTTCGTAAATATGGTGCACACGGAACAAGCCACAGATACATTGGAGAAAAAGTTGCTGAAATTTTAGGAAAAGACCCTAAAGAACTAAAAACAATTTCTTGTCACATCGGTAACGGAGCTTCAATTTGCGCAATCAAAAATGGTAAATCATACGATACTTCTATGGGATTCACGCCACTATCAGGTTTAGTGATGGGTACAAGAACTGGTGATATCGATCCAGCTACTATCCCTTACATTGCTCAAAAAACTGGATTATCTCTTGAAGAAATCGTACGTATTTTCAACTTCGAATCAGGATTAAAAGGTGTATCTGCACTATCTTCTGACTTACGTGACGTTGAAGATGTAAGAGATACAAACCCTCACGCAGCTGAAGCTATTGATGTATACATCAACAGAATTAAAGAGTACGTTGGAGCATATGCAGCAGCTATGAATGGAGTAGATGCAATTGTCTTCACTGCTGGTGTTGGTGAGAATGCTACTTGGGTTCGTGAAGAAGTATTAGAAGGATTAACTTTCCTAGGTGTACAAATTGATAAAGAGAAAAACAATGTACGTGGTAAAGTTGCAGAAATCTCAACAGCAGATTCTAAAGTTAAAGCTTTTGTAATTCCTACTGATGAAGAAGTTATGATTGCTAGAGATACTTATAACTTATCTAAATAATAAATAAGATCACAAGGGCTGGGGTTTCTCTCCAGCCCTTTAATAATTTGAAAGGACACTATGGTAAGAAATAACTTCAATAATAAGTTTAAAGGAGCTATTGATATCTTAAAGATATTTAATCAAAATGGCTATGAGGCATATTTTGTTGGTGGTTGTGTAAGAGATTATTTGTTAGGTGAAGATTTTTCTGATATTGATATAACGACAAACGCCCTTCCTGACCAAGTAAAGAAGGTGTTTCGTAAGAGTATTGATACAGGAATTCAGCATGGAACAGTAACAATCTTAGTTAATGGTGATAGTTATGAAGTCACTACATTTAGAACTGAAGAGGACTACGCAAACCATCGTTCTCCTGAAAAGGTAGAGTTTGTAAGTAATTTACGAGAAGATCTTGATAGACGTGATTTTACAATTAATGCTATGGCGTTAGATTATAATGGGAAGTTATTCGACTATCATAACGGAGACAGCGATTTAAGTTCTAAAATTATTCGTACCGTAAATAATCCTAATGAGAGATTTTATGAGGATGCCTTAAGGATGTTAAGAGCGTTTCGTTTTTCATCTAAGTTAGGTTTTGAAATTGAGAATAATACATTAAATGCTATTAAGAAAAATGCAGAACTTATAAAATTTGTATCTATCGAGCGTATTGTAAATGAATTTAAAAAACTTTTAGCTGGTAAAGGTAATTTAAGGAGTTTAGAATTATTATTAGATAGTAAGCTTAATTTGTATATTCCATTCTTTAAAGAGGTTAATACGGTTCAAGATTTATCAAGTTATTCATTCTGTCAGAGTTTGTATATTTTATCGGATATTAACGATATTCTGTTTGAAAAATTAAAATTTTTGAAATTATCAAATAAGGAAATAAAATTAATAAAGCAGTTTGATTTAATAAATCAAGAATTTAAAAATACTACTCCAATAGAATTAATTTTATATAAGTATAATCGTGAAGATGTTAAATTTGTATGTGACTATTTTGGTTATGATGAAGAAAAAAATATTGATAAATGTATTTTAACTATTAATTCTTTTGATGATATAGATATTACATCTGAAGAAATTATAAATTATATTGAAAAAAAACCAGGACCATGGATTAAAACTGTAATTTCTATCATAGAAAAAGATATTTTACTTCACAGGTTAAATAATAATAAAATAGATATACTAGATTTTTTATCGAATTTAAGAGATAATATATAGATGATTTGAAAGAGAGGTGAGAGAATTTATGAATAAATTATTTTGTGTAGTCGATATAGAATTAACAGACGATAAAGAAATTATTCAATTTTCAGCAACAAAACTTGATGAAAATTTCAGAGAAATTTTGTCGATTAATTATTATATTCAACCGAAAAAACAAGTCTCTACATTTGTTACTGAGCTAACAGGAATTAGTAATGAAATGTTACACGATAAACCTTTTTTTGAAGATGTAGCTCATGAATTATATAATTATATTAAAGGAGATATACTTGTATGTCATGGCTTGCCGTCTGATTATGTAATATTGAAGAAGAGATTTCATGATGTAGGAATACTGTATAAAGCTAAATTATCATTGGATACTGTAGAATTATCTAGATTATTTTTACCTTCACAAACAAGTTATAGACTATCTGATTTATCAAATTCTCTTGGCCTTTATACAGGTGATCAATATCACAACGCTGCAATAGATGTGAAGGTTACTGTCAAACTATTAAAAGAGATTGCTAGAAAAATATCTAAGATAAATACAGATAATTATAAAAAAATAGAAAATCTTCTAGAGAAAATTGATTTGAGTATGTATAAATTTGCTAGATTTTGTAGAAATAGAGCTAAATCTGTAGAATTTAATTCTGATGAATTTATAAATTATCAAGGTGTTGATTTTAGAAAAGTAGTATATGATAATAGAAAAACTTGTGATAATGATAAGTTTATACTTTTTTCATCAATTGATGAGGACGACTATGTTAGTAAATTTAAAATAACAGATTTTGTAATTTTGAAGAAGAAAAGTTCTTATATTCCACTAAATGTTTTTTCTCTTTTCCCCAAAAAAGAAGATTTGAATTTGGATAAATTGTTAATCAAGTTGTATGTATGGATATTAGAGACAAAAACGGGTGATTTTTCTGAATTAAACCTGTTATATCTTGAGAAAATGTACATAGATAGTATAAAAAAAGGTCTAGCTATTAGCTCGAAAGCATATTATTTTGATGAAAAGAATAAAGCTGCTCAACTATGTAAAAATATTGTAACAAACTATAATTCTATTGAGTATTTAATAGAAAATGATACTTTTAAAAATTATACTTTTGTTTTTGAACATAAAAAAATACTCGGTCGAGAATTAGATTCAATCAACACAAAAGATTATTTTTATAAAAATTCCATTACGGAATTAAATGTAGCTGTATCTAGGAATTTAAAAAATAAAGACTTTAAAATTTTAAGAAACAATATTGACGGTTTGGTGAAATTTCTTCATGAAATGTATATTTCAGAGAGTTTGTTTTTATATAATGATAGTTTAAGTTTTATATTACAAGACGTTGATGCAATATTAGTTGACATGAAACAATATAAGGACGAATTACCAATATCATATAAATTCATGAAGAAATTAAGAAATGTATTAACGAATTCTAAAAATACCTATAAATTTCTGGTACTTGACCAAGAGAATAGTTTAAAACTTACAGTAGTAAATGATAAGAAGGTTAAATCATTAATTAATATAATCCATTCTAAAAAACATAAGTACTTGAATTTAAAATCTAAAGTAAAATATATATATAGTAATGGAGACGAGGAGTTACTAACAACTAAAAGTACTGAAACTATATTATATATTTTTGAAAGTAATAAATATAAAGATTTATACTTTAATAAACGTGAAAAAAAGAGTTATATAAAATTCTTTAATTTTTCAATTAAAGATAATTTTAATGAGTTATATAGTGAAGTAAAAAATAATAATCGTCTAGCTTGTAGATGTTACGCAACAAAGGATATACTTGAATACAGGTATTTCCTAAAAGATATTTTTGATTGTATAATTGTATTTCGTGATTTAGAACATTAAATTCTAAAAATTAAAAGTCATAATTAAAAAAATAGTAATTTTATGATATAATATAAATAGTTTTTATATAACTATGATAATTTAAATTTTGAACATAATATTAATTAAAATTAGGAGGGACTTCAAGTTGAATATTAATAATTTAAAAGAACAACTAGGTCAAAAAGTAACTCTTGGTGCATGGATTGCTAACAAGAGAAGTAGTGGTAAAATTGCATTTTTCCAACTTAGATATGGAGCTGGATTTATCCAAGCTATCGCATTAAAAGAATCTTTAGGTGAAGAAAGATACCAACAATTACGTCACTTGCCACAAGAAACTTCATTAAAAGTAACAGGATTAATTAAAGAAAATGAAAGAGAACTTTCTGGTATTGAATTAGAGATTGAAGACTTTGAAGTAATCTCGGAAGCAATTGATTATCCAATTACGCCAAAAGAGCATGGAGTAGAGTTCTTAGCGGATAACCGTCATATATGGATTCGTTCTAAGAAACAACATGCTATATTAACTATTAGAAACCAAGTTATTAAATCTACATATGATTTCTTTGAAAAAGAAGGATTCTTAAAAACAGATCCACCAATCTTAACTTCTTCTGCTCCAGAAGGAACTACAGAATTATTTAATACTAAATACTTTGATGAGGAAGCATATCTTTCTCAATCTGGACAACTATACTTAGAAGCAACAGCTATGGCATTTGGAAAAGTATTTTCATTCGGTCCTACTTTTAGAGCTGAAAAATCTAAAACACGTCGTCACTTAATCGAGTTCTGGATGATTGAAGCTGAGATGGCATTTTGTAATCATGATGAAAGTTTAGCATTACAAGAAGCTTATGTTAATCACTTACTGACAGATGTATTAGAAAAATGTCAAGAACAACTTAAAGTTCTTGGTCGTGATTTAGAAGCTCTAGAAAATGCTAGAGGAGAATTCCCACGTATTAAATATAAAGATGCTATCCAATTATTAAAAGATAATGGATTTGACGATATTGAATATGGTGATGACTTTGGATCACCTCACGAAACATTTATCGCTAACAGCTATAATAAACCAGTATTTATTACTCACTGGCCATTAGATATTAAACCATTCTATATGATTGAAGATCCTAATGAGCCTGGTGTAGTGCTTTGTGCAGACTTAATCGCTCCAGAAGGATACGGAGAAATCATCGGTGGTTCACAACGTATTGATGATTACGATAAATTATTAGAAAATATTAAGAAACATGATTTAAATCTTGAAGCCTATGGTTGGTACTTAGATTTACGTAAATATGGTTCTGTAGAACATGCTGGATTTGGATTAGGATTAGAGCGTACTGTAGCTTGGATTACAGGTAACGGACACGTTCGTGAAACTGCTCCATTCCCACGTTTATTAAACAGATTAACACCATAGGAGTTTGAAATGATCAATATCAATATAAAAGGTCTTTTAGTTGATGCTGATTTTTTAATGAATTATAAAACTCATAACTTATCTGGAGAGGAAGCTATGTTTCTTCTTCAGATAAGTTATTTGACAAATCAAGGGAAAATACCATTTTCAATAGATTTATTTAAGAATGAATCAAACAGATCAGAAAATGAAATTTTTTCTATGCTTGATAATTTAATTAATAAAGGAAGCATAGTTATATCACCAGAAAGTAAAATTAATTTCATAATATTTAACAATAAGGATGATTATTACACATTACGTGACTTATTGAAATTGGTTGAGAGAGTTACTGGAAGGATATTAACTTCTAAAGAGATTGATATAGTTACTTCTTGGTTTGAAAAACAATATACAAAACATCAAATCGATGAAGCATTAACTTTATCTAAAAATATTAGTTATGTTAATGGTATATTAAACAATAAAGTGAATAATGATTTGCAATCAGAAAGTGGAAGTAGTTTAGGTTATGACTGGTTTAACAAATAGACAAAAAAAGAATAAAGCAAAAAAAGTTATGGAGTACTTAGATAAAGTATTTCCTGATGTAGAGTGTGAACTTGATTTTTCTAATAACTTAGAGTTGGTTATTGCTGTTCTCTTATCGGCACAATGTAAAGATGAATACGTAAATAGAGCAACAGTAGGATTATTTGAAAATTATAAGACAATTGATGATTATGCTGATGCAAAGGTAGAGGATATAGAAAAGTATATTCGAACACTAGGGCTATATAAAGCAAAATCGAAAAATATAGTAGGTATGGCAAATATGTTAAGGGATGTTTATGATTATAAAATTCCACAGACTAGAGAAGAGTTAGAAAAACTACCTGGAGTAGGAAGAAAAACTGCTAATGTAGTTCTTTCAGTTGGATTTAATATCCCTGCTATTGCTGTTGATACACATGTTGAACGTGTAGCAAAAATGTTTGGATTAGCAGAATTAACTGATAGTCCGCTTCAAGTAGAAAAGAATCTTATGAGTGTTTTCCCTATGGAAAGTTGGGGGAAAATACATCATCAACTAATTCATTTAGGGCGTTATAAACTTCCAGCAAGAGGTGAGCGAACTATTGATCCAGAATTAGAAAAATTATTAGTATTGAAATAAGAGGAGACGGAATATGTTAATTATATTTATATTAGCGTGTTTTCTAATATTACTAGATCAACTTAGTAAAAATTTTATAGTAAATCATTTCTCATTAGGAGAAAGCAAGGAAGTTATAGTAAATTTCTTCAGTATTTCATCTCATAGGAATAGAGGAGCTGCATGGGGAATTTTACAAGATAGTCGTTTATTTTTCTTAGTTGTTACGGTTATCTTTATTGCTATTTTAACATACTATTTATTTAAGCAAAAAAATACTTTATCTAGCTTTGATAAGGGTACTTTTGCCTTAATATATGGTGGAGCAATTGGTAATTTTATTGACAGATTAACTAGACATGAGGTAGTTGATTTTCTTGATTTTAGAATATTCGGTTATGATTTTCCTATATTTAATTTAGCAGACTGTTTTATTTGTGTAGGAGTAATATTTTTACTATTTAAGATTTATAAGGAAGATAATTAATAATAGAGAGCGGACTTTTTAGGTCATGCTCTCTTTTTTTGTTATAATATTAGTATATTAGTAGAAATAGAAAGGAGCTTTAAATGTATTATTGTACTTATAAAAGCAAAATAGGGCTTTTATATTTAATTTCAGATGGTGAAAGTCTTATCGGATGTTATCTAGAAGGACAGAAGTATTTTCCTAATAATATTGATAACTATTATTTGAATGAAGAATTAAGTATATTGGCAAAATCTAAAGACTGGTTAGAAAAATATTTTAATGGTGAAAATCCAAGTATAGATGAGATCCCCTTAAATTATATTGGGACTGAATTTAGAAAAAAAGTATGGGAAGTACTTAAAGATATATCCTATGGAGAGCTAGTTACATATAAACATATAGCAGAAAAAATTGCTAAGGCTAAAGGTTTAGAAACCATGTCGGCTCAAGCAGTTGGTGGAGCAGTTGGGCATAATCCATTATTAATTTTTATCCCATGTCATAGAGTAATAGGGGTAGACGGAAGTTTAACAGGTTATGCTGCCGGTCTTGAAAATAAGAGATTTCTATTAAATCTAGAATCTGATAATAATCATTATTAATTAAAGAATGAAATACCGTACAACAATAGAAGAATATACGAAAATATGGTATAATTAATTAGATTAAATTCTTTTTTAGGAGAAATAAATGAACGATAAAAAAATAGTATTTATGGGAACTCCAAAGTTTGCTGTTCCTGTATTAGAAATGTTAATAGAAAATTACGGTGTGGATTTAGTTATTACTCAGCCTGATAAAAAAGTTGGTAGAAAGAAAGTACTAACACCACCTCCAATAAAAGTTGTAGCTTTAGAGAAAAATATTAAAGTACTACAACCCGAAAAAATATCAACAGATGAAGAGACTTATAATACATTAAAAGAGTTGAATCCGGATATTATTATTACCGCAGCATATGGTCAACTAGTACCAGAAAAAATATTAGAGATTCCAGAGCATAAATGTATTAATGTTCATGGCTCATTACTACCAAAATTACGTGGTGGAGCACCTATCCAGTATTCAATTCTTGAAGATCACGGGAAAACTGGGATAACAATTATGTATATGGTTAAAAAACTGGATGCTGGAGATATGATTTCAAAAGTAGAGGTTGATATTCTAGATAGTGATAACTACGAAACTCTACATGATAAACTGTCAATCGCAGGGCGTGATCTATTAAATGAAACTCTTCCAAAAATATTTAGTGGAGATATTAGCCCAGAAAAACAAGATGACGAAGAAGCAACATTTGCTCGCAATATCTTAAGAGAAGATGAGAAGATTGACTGGAATACATCAGCTAGAGATGTATTTAACAAAGTTCGTGCATTAGATCCAACTCCTGGAGCATTTACTTATTTAGAAGGTAATGTGCTAAAAATTTGGTCAACTGAAGAAGTTAAACAAGACTTTGAATCTAATTTTGACAAAGTTGGAACTATTATTAAACAAGATAAGAAAAGTATCTATATTCTATGTGGTAAAAATACAGTGTTAAAAGTCAATGAACTTCAAGTTTCAGGTAAAAAACGTATGCCAGTAGTTAATTTCTTATCAAATAAAAAAGACTATGTGGGTACTGTATTAGGTGAAGAAAATGAGTAATATTAATGCTCGACATATTGCTTACGAGGTTTTATATACAATTATCCAAGAAGATGGCTATAGTAATATTACTTTAAATAAATATTTTAATCAGTATAAGGTTGAAGAACAAGATAAGAGATTTATTAGTGAAGTAGTATATGGTTCAATAAAAAATAAATTGTATTTAGAACACATTCTCAAATCTTATTCTAAAGGTAGAGTAAAACCTAAAGTTAAAGTTATTTTATTAATGAGTATTTATCAATTGCTTTATATGGATAAGACACCAAATTTTGCAGTTATTGATGAAGCTGTAAAATTAGGTAAAAAAATTGCAGGAAATATCACAGGAAAATTTGTAAATGGTATTTTAAGAAATATTGAGCGAAATGCTAGCAATTTAGATCTTAAATATAAAAATGCTACTGAAAAGTTCTGTATAGAAAATAGTTGCCCTAGTGAATTATATAATATACTTAAAATACAATATGGAGTTGAAAAAGCTCAGAAAATAGTTATATCTTTTAATGAAAAGAGCAAAAATAGTATTAGATATAATCCATTAAAAATTACTAAAAAAGATTTAATAGAAAAATTAGGGTCTGCTGTTAGTGAGAGTGAAATCTGTGAAGACAGCCTAGTTTTAAATAAATTAAACTTAGATAGTAGTTTATTTACAAAAGGATACTATATTGTCCAAGATGAGGCTAGTGCTCTAGTTGCATCGTCAATAGGCTTGCCAATAGATAAAAAATATAAAATATTAGATACTTGTGCTGCTCCGGGTGGTAAAAGTTTGCATATAGCTAGTAAGTATTTTAATTCTAGTTTAATTTCATGTGATAAATATATACATAAGCTAAAATTAATTGAAGATAATAAAGAGAAGCTTGGAATTACCAATATTGAGGTTAAAGAACAAGATGCTACTCTAAACAATACTTCATTTAATAATAAGTTTGACATAGTAATCTGTGATGTGCCATGTTCAGGAATAGGGGTTATAAAAAATAAACCTGAAATTAAATATAAAATCACAAATTCGTATGTTGAAGATATTGCTAAACTTCAATATGATGTTTTAGACAATAGCAAACACTATGTAAAACAAGAAGGAATTTTAATGTATTCAACTTGTACGATTGATAAGAGAGAAAATATAAAAAATATAGAGAAGTTTTTAAAAGAGAACAAAGATTTTAGTTTAGAGAGTATTTCTCTAAAAAATAGTATTGTAAAAACGAGAGAAAATGGTGTATTAGAAATACTACCTGATGAATATAGTTGCGATGGATTTTTTATCGCAAAACTAAAAAAAATGGAGGAAAAATGTTAATTTCAGATTTTAAAGGCTATAAAAAGTCTAGATGGTTAAAAGATTTCGATAAAATGTCTATATATTCTATAAGACTTGATCAATTAGAAGAATATATTGTAAGTATCGGTGAGAAAAAATTTAGAGCGAAACAAATCTTTGATTGGTTATATAAAAAGAGAATTACAGATTTTTCAGAAATGAAAAATGTACCTAAGTCTCTGCAAGAAAAACTTGCTGAAGAATTCGAGATAACAACTCTAAAAACAATTATTAAGCAAGAATCTGCTGATGGAACAATGAAATTCCTATTTGAGCTACAAGATAAGTATACTATTGAGAGTGTTCTTATGAAAAATAAATACGGAAACTCATTATGTGTAACAACACAAGTAGGTTGTCGAATTGGATGTACGTTCTGTGCTTCTACACTTGGTGGTTTAAAACGAAACTTAGAAGCGGGAGAAATAGTATCACAAGTACTAAAAGTTCAACAAGAATTAGATAAAAAAGGTGAACGTATTTCAAGTATTGTAATTATGGGTATTGGTGAACCGTTTGAAAACTACGATGAAATGATGGACTTCATTAGAATTGTAAATAGCGATGAGAGTTTTAATATTGGTGCTCGTCATATTACTGTTTCAACTTCTGGTATTGTGCCGAAAATTTATGATTTTGCGAATGAAAAAGTTCAAATTAATTTTGCGGTATCATTACACGCACCTACTAATGAATTACGTAGTAAAATCATGCCTGTAAACAGAGCCTATAATATTGATAAGCTTATGGAAGCATTGAAATATTACCAAGAAACTACGAATCGTCGTATTACATTCGAATATGGTTTAATGGGTAAAGTAAATGACCAAAAAGAACATGCAGAGAAATTATCGGAAATTATAAAAGGCTTAAACTGCCACGTTAACTTAATTCCGATTAACTATGTACCTGAACGTAACTATGTTAGAACTAGTAAGAGTGATATTTTCGCTTTTGAAAAAGTTCTTAAGAAAAATAAAGTTAATGTAACAATTAGAAGAACACAAGGTGACGATATTGATGCTGCTTGTGGTCAACTTCGTGCTAAAGAACGTAAGGAAGAGGTAAAAGGAGGAATTCCAGATGCCACTAGTATATTCGTATAATAGTAATAAGGGGAGAAAAGAAAAAAATGATGATGCCGTTAGTGTATCAAAAAATAAACAAGGTGCTGTAATTGGCATTGTTTGTGATGGTGTTGGTAGTCACAGTAATGCAGCGTATTCTAGTAACTATATAGTATCAACATTAGAAAAAGAATGGCAAGATTTAACATTTGCTAATTTTAACAATATGAAAAATTGGTTATATGATAGAATTGAAAAACTAAATACAGAATTATATACTAAGTCTAAAGATAATCAAAAAAAGATGGGGACAACAATAGTTACTGTTGCTATCTTTGACAATCAAGTTGTTGTATATAATATTGGGGATAGCAGTGCATATGCTCTTACAAAAGATAATGTAATGACTGTTGTTACAGTTGAAGATTCATTTGTTGGAGCATTAATTTCAGCAGGAGCAATTACTGAAGAAGAAGCTAAAAGTCATCCAGAAAAACATGTGTTAACACAAGCGTTGGCTACTAGAGATAATATTAATTTACACACTTTTATTGATGATCTAAATAATTATGATTATTTTCTATTATGTTCTGATGGATTAACTAATATGATAGAAAAAGAAGAAATCCAAAATATAGTAAGAAATGATGAATTATCAATTGCTGTTAATAAACTAATTGATAAATGTGTTGAACGTGGGGGAGTAGACAATATATCAGTAGCTATAATAAAAAATCTAGGGGGGGAAAACCATGATTAATAAAATTATATGCAATAGATATAAGATTCTGGATCACTTAGGAACTGGAGGAATGGCTACAGTTTGGCTTGGATATGATACGATTTTAGATAGACAAGTAGCTATAAAAACATTTAAAATAGATGCAAATGATGAAGATGCTGTTAAAAGATTTAATAGAGAAGCTAAAGCTGTAACGAGCTTATCTCATCCTAATATTGTTTCTATATATGACGTAGAAAATGAGGGAGAATTTTATTATCTTATTTTGGAATATGTTGAAGGTATGACCTTAAAAGATTATATGATTAAAAATCCACGTATTCCGATTGAAACAATAGTTCATATTGCTAAACAAATTGCTGCAGGACTTAGTCATGCACATCAAAATGGGATTATACATAGAGATATAAAACCTCAAAATATTCTTATGAATGAAAATCTTACTTGTAAAATAACTGATTTTGGAATTGCAAGAGCATATGGCGATACTACTCTTACTCAAACAAACCAAATGTTAGGAACAGTTTACTATTTATCTCCTGAACAAGCACGTGGTAATGTTGCAACAGCTCAGAGTGATATTTATTCATTAGGAATTTTAATTTTTGAAATGATTACTGGACAAATTCCATTCAAAGGTGAATCAGCAGTAGCAATTGCGTTAAAACATCTACAGGAAGAGCTTCCGGATATAGATAAATACAGAGAAAATGTTCCTCAAAGTGTAAAAAATATAGTTTTACAAGCAACTATGAAGAATCCTAATGAAAGATATATTAGCTCTAAAGAGTTATTCGAGGATTTAAGTACGGTTCTTAATCCAGAGCGTTTATATGAAAATAAATACACAGGTTTTAAAATACCTGCTGAACCAGCAAAAAATTATAATCAAACTCAGTATCTTGATAATAATAGTAATGTCAATCAATACGGGTATAATGATTATAACAATGAAGATGATTATTATGATTATGAAGAAGATAATAGACAAAATAATAGACGTTACCATCAAGTCAATAATCAAAAAAATAATTATAATAATGTAAGTAATCGTGATGAAAAGGAAGAAACATCTAAAGCAAAGCATATTTTTCTTGCATTACTAGCTATTGTTACTATTGTAGTAGGTACATTTTTCATTTATAATTACGTTATTGGTTCTAATAGTGTTTCTGCTCCTGATGTTCGAAATAAAACTTTAGAAGAAGCTAAAGTTACTATTGTTAAAGCAGGACTTGAGGTTGGAGATATTACTGAAGTGGCTAGCGATGATGTAAAAGAAAATATAGTAATTGACAGTGATCCAAAAGCTGGTAAAAAGATTAAAAAAGGTTCTAAAGTTGATTTAAGAGTCTCTTCAGGTAAAAATACAGTAGATATGCCATATTTTGTAGGTATGGATGAAGAAACTGTTAAGAAAAATGCTTCTAAATTAGGTTTTAAAAATATAACAGTAGAAAAAGTAGAAAGTAATTCTTATGAATCTGGAAAAGTTGTATCTCAAAACATTAGAGCAGGTATGGAAATAATACCTGAAGAAAAAGAATTAATAATACAGGTTTCTACAGGTAAAAAGAAGGTTAGTATGCCTAATCTAGTTGGAGAAAACAGTACAACTGTAGAAAGTACGATTGCATCATACGGATTTAGGAATGTTACTTATAGAGAAGAATACTCTGACAAAGAAGTTGGAACTGTTATCTCACAAAGTATTAAAACTGGATCAAATATAGTACCAAGTGATGAATCTTTAGAGATAGTAATTTCTAAAGGAAAAGAGAGAAACTCTTTTCGTGAAGAATCAAGCGATGATTCGAGTGTGAATTCTAGATCGAATGATGATAAAACTACTAGAAATAATACAACAAAAAATAGTTCTACTAGTAACAATAGAAATAACAACAGTAACTAATTAGTGAATATAAAAGCACAGGGGAGATATTTATTTCATCTGTGCTTTTTCGCAAAAGTTATAAATTTATTATATGGTGATTAATATGAATTTAACATTACAAAAAAAACTAGAATTACTTCCAGATAATCCCGGATGTTATTTATATAAAGATAATATTGGTGAGATTATTTATGTAGGTAAAGCAAAAAATCTTAAAAATAGAGTAAAAAGTTATTTTACAGGTACTCATAATAAAAAAACTCAGACTTTAGTATCCAAAATAGAAGATCTCGAATATATAATAGTTAACTCTGAAAAAGAGGCATTATTATTAGAAAATAATTTAATAAAAAAATATCGCCCATATTTTAATATCCGTTTAAAAGATGATAAAAGCTATCCATACTTAATGATAACTAAAGAAGAACATCCTAGATTACTAATGACTAGAAAATATAAGAAGAATAATAAAAATATATATTTTGGACCGTATGTTGATATAAAATCAGCTACAGAAGTTAAGAAAATACTAGATAAAATATATCCATTACGAAAATGTAATCCAGTCGAGAAAAGACCTTGTATGTATTATCAAATTGGTGAGTGTATAGGTCCTTGTGCTAAAAAAATTACTGCAGATGATTATAAGTCTCAAATTTCTAAAATTAAATCGTTCTTAACTGGAAATACAAAAGAAATTTTAACTGATTTGCAAAGTAAATTGCAAGAACACATTAAAAATTTAGAGTTTGAAGCAGCTGGACAAATTCATAATTATATTAAATCAATAGAAGTTTCGGTTCAAAATCAAGTTGTTGCAGATAGTACTAATGTAGATAGAGATTATATTGGCTTTACTTTTAATAATGATTATATATGTATCCAAATATTTTTATCTAGATTAGGAAATATTATAGAACGTAAGGTAGAATACTTTAATTTATATGATACACCTGAAGAGATTTTATATTCTTATTTATTACAATATTACGCTCTAAACAAACTTCCGAAAGAAATATATATTGATGAAGTTGATGATAATCTACTTTCTGATGTAGTAGATTGTAAAGTTATAATTCCAAAAAGAGGTAATCATAGAAAAATACTCGATACAGTTAAAGAAAATGCAACTTATTACTTAAACAATAATCTTGCTATTGAAGAACTTAAGGAAAGAAAATTACAAGTTACACTTAATAATATTGCTGAAAAGTTAGGTGTAAATTCTATCAATAGCATTGATGCTTTTGACAACTCTAATATAATGGGAGTAGATGCAGTTTCTGTAAAAGTAAATTTCACCAATGGGAAAAAGAATACTTACAATTATAGAAAATTCAAAATTGATGAATCTATGGGAATTAATGATGTTCAAACAATGAAAGAAGTACTTTATAGGAATTATAAAGATAGGAAGACTAATACGGAATTATTAATAGTGGATGGTGGAAAAAATCATCTTAATGTAGCCATTGATGTTGTTCATAATACTCTTGATTTAAAACAAATTAAGATTATTGGATTAGCAAAAAATGATAAACATATTACTGAGTACATTATAACTGATGATTATGAGATTATAGAATTTCCTAAGACATCAGCAGAATATTTATTCTTAAAACAAATACAAGATGAAGTTCACAGATTCGCTATAACTTATCATAGGGCGACAAAGAATAAAAATATGTATAAATCTAGCCTTGATGATATACAAGGAATTGGAAAAGTTAGAAAGAATTTATTACTTAAATCATTTTCTTCATTAGAAGAAATTAAGAATGCACCAGATGAGAAACTCTTAAAACTAGGCATTCCTAAAGATGTAATAAAAAATTTAAAGAAAAGATTATAATTAATTAAGTTATCCATATTTTAATCAGATAAAATATACGGATAACTTAATTTTTTTGAATTATTCTATAGTAATATTCTTAAAAGTATGGTATAATAACGTAAAGAAATTATAAATGTCGAGGAGGCAACTATGAAATTTTTATCATTCAGTTATAACGATAATGAATTATATGGAGTAAAAGTAAAACGTGAAGAAAGTGCATGGGACTTAATTAAAGTACTTGAAGATTTTGATAATAATGAAACTATTCCTCAATCGTTAAGAGAAGCAATTGAAATATATGGTGTTTCATTTATAGAAAAAGTTAGAAGAGTGCTAAAATTAGTTGAAGAAAGTAGTAATGCTAATAACTATAAAGTACCATTTGATAAAATAATTTGGCGTTCGCCAATTACAAGAACACCAAAAAACATTCTTTGTGTTGGGCATAACTATGAAGCTCATGTTAATGAACTTGGTGATGAGTTGGCAAAAACTCCTAAAGATGTTCTTATCTTTACGAAAGCTACAACAGCTTTAGCTGGAAATAATGAAGTAGTGCCATCTCATAAAGATATTACAGATAGTTTAGATTTTGGAGGAGAACTAGCTGTAGTAATAGCAAAACCAGGGAAAAACATACTAAAACCTCTAGTTTTAGATTATATTTTCGGATACACAATTATGAATGATATAACAGCTACAGACTTACAATACAAACATGGACAATTTTTCTTAGGAAAATCATTAGAAAAATCAGCACCAGTTGGACCTTACCTTGTTACTAAAGATGAAGTTAGTTCACCTGAATCTATGAGTATTGTTACGAAAGTAAATGGAGAAATTAAACAAAATGCTATGACATCTGAGATGCTATTTAGAATTGATGATGTTCTTGCTGAAATTAGTAAAGTAGTTCCTTTAGAAGCTGGGGATATTATTGCTACTGGAACACCTGCAGGAGTAGGTTCTGCTCAAAATCCACCAAAATTTTTAAAACCTGGGGATGAAATAAAAATTACAGTTGAAGGAATTGGTACATTAACTACTGTTATTGGAGACTAAAAAGAAAGGAAAAACAATGGCAAAGAAATCAAAAGACAAACAAGTTACACATATTGAAAAAGACGATTTAAAAGCACGTCAAGCCGCGATTAATGAAGCTATTAAAGTTATAGAAAAAGAATACGGTAAGGGTGCTATTATGGATATTTCATCAGAAAATCCAATTAAAGTAGAGGCAGTATCTTCAGGATCATTAGCAATTGATTCAGCACTAGGAATAGGCGGATATCCAAAAGGACGTATTGTTGAAGTATATGGTCCAGAGTCATCAGGTAAAACAACAATTGCACTTCATGCAATTGCAGAGGTACAAAAAACAGGAGGAATTGCAGCATTCATAGATGCAGAAAATGCCTTAGACATTGAATATGCTAAAGCATTGGGGGTTGACTTTACTCCTGGTAAATTCTTCTTATCACAACCTGACAGTGGTGAACAAGCACTTGATATCGCTGAAAAACTTATTTTATCTGGTGCAATTGATATTATTGTAATTGACTCAGTAGCTGCATTAGTACCAAAAGCTGAAATTGATGGAGTAATGGGAGCTAACCATATTGGTTTACAGGCTAGACTTATGTCACAAGCTCTTCGTAAATTAACTGGTCAAATAAATAAAGCTAATACTATTGCACTATTTATTAACCAACTTCGTGAAAAAGTTGGAGTTATGTTTGGTAGTCCTGAAGTTACAACAGGTGGACGTGCATTAAAATTCTACTCAACTGTACGTATCGATGTACGTAAAGGGGAAGCAATTAAAGGTGCTGATAGTGAAATTTTAGGTAATAGAACTAAGATAAAAATTGTAAAAAACAAAGTAGCTCCACCATTCAAAGTTGCTGAAGTGGATATTATGTTCGGTGAAGGAATCTCAAAAATCGGAGAAACTCTTGATTTTGCAGTTGACTTAGATATTATTAACAAATCTGGATCATGGTTCTCATATAATGGAGAACGATTAGGTCAAGGACGTGAAAATGTTAAAAAAGTATTCGAAGAAAATGAAGAACTATATAATGAAATTTACGGCCTAGTAAGGGATGAAATTATGAGTAAAACTGGGAAAAAGAATAACTCAGTAGATGAAGAAGAATCAAATGATAATATTGATGAACTTGATTTAGGGATAGAAACTTTAGGTGAGGTTGAATAGTAATATATGAATAAAAAATTATTTAAAATTGTATTATGGTTAATGATTTTTATTATATTAGCTAGTGGATTTATTTCAGCTATAGCAATATTCTTATAATCTAGATACATAGTAAATAAAAATAAAAGGGGATGCCCCAAAGTCATAAATTTTAAAAAAAGTTTATATGAGAACTCATAGACGCAGTGGTTTATTGATATCTAAACACGCTTTGTAAAAGTTTTTTAGATATCAATAAACTTTGCGGGGGTGACTCGACAAAATCGTTTTCTCTGAAATCACGATTTTTCAGTCACTCCCTTTTATTTTGAAAATATGATAAAATATTATTAGAGAATGAATAGGAGAAATAATAGTGAATTTAGTACAAAATATGAATGATAATCAGCTAAAAGCTATATTAAAAACAGAAGGTGCCGTAATGGTTATAGCTGGAGCAGGTAGTGGTAAAACTCGTGTTTTAACAAATAGAATAGCTTATTTAATTTCTGAGAAAAATATATTAGAAAATAATATCTTAGCTATTACCTTTACCAATAAAGCTGCTAAGGAAATGAAAGAAAGAATATATGCTCTAGTTGGTGAAACTTCAAAATATATTTGGATAAACACATTCCACTCTATGTGTGTAAGAATTTTACGTCAACACATAGAACTTTTAGGATATAACAAAAACTTTACAATACTTGATACAAGTGAGCAAAAAAGTATTATAAAAAATATTGTTAGGTCTTTAGACTTATCAGAAGATGCATATCAACCAGCTAACGTATTAAAAATTATTTCAAATGCAAAGAATAGTTTAGTTTCTGTAAAAAAAATGAGAGAACAATCTCGTTTTGGGTTCATGAAAAACGTAGCAGAAATTTATGCACACTACCAAAGTTATTTAAAGAAAAATAGTGTTTTAGACTTTGACGACTTAATGCTAAAAACTATTGTATTATTTAAAAAATTCCCCGAAGTTTTAGCGATTTATCAAAATCAATTCCAATATATTCATGTTGATGAGTATCAAGATACTAACGTTATTCAATATAGATTAATTAAGATGTTATCTGCTGTTCATAAAAATGTGTGTGTGGTTGGTGATGATGATCAAAGTATTTATAGCTGGCGTGGTGCATGTAGTGATAACATAATAAATTTCGAAAAAGATTTTGACGATGTTGAACTAGTGTTCCTTGACCAGAACTACCGTTCTAATTCAACAATTCTTGATGCTGCTAATGCGGTAATTAAAAATAATACTGATAGAAAAGAAAAAGAGTTGTGGTCTGAAAATAAAGGTGGAGGCAAAATATCTGTTTACGCTGCTTCTAATGATAAAGATGAAACAGATGATATTGCTAAAAAAATACTTGAATTGAAAAAAGAAGGTATTGATTATAAAGATATTGCAATTTTATATCGAGCTAACTACCTGTCACGTCAAATGGAGAATTCATGTTTATCTTTCGGAATACCATATAAGTTAATTGGTTCTCTAAAATTCTTACAACGTCAAGAGGTACGTGATTTACTTGCTTATTTAAACGTTATTGTTAATAGAGCTGACGAGTTTAGTTTAAGAAGAATTATTAATGTACCAAAAAGAGGTGTTGGTGCTAGTTCAATGGATAAAATTGACAAGTATGCAGAGCAATACGGTATTTCTTTATTCGAAGCTTTAAAGAATATCGAAGCAATAGGAGTCTCTAAAAAAATAGTAACTAACATCAAATTACTAACTAATCTAATTGAAAAATATTCAGAAGTAGAAAGGTACGCAATAGATGAGTTAATTATTGGAATTTATAAAGATTCAGGTTATGAGACTATGTTAAAAGAATCTAATGATCCTTATGCAGAAAGTAGAATTGAGAATATTTCTGAGTTAGTATCTTCTGCTAAACAATTCTCTAGTATGAATGATAGCCTGATTGACTTTATTTCGGAAATGTCATTAACTTCTGATTCTGATGATGAAAACCAAGAAGATGCAGTGGTACTTTCGACAGTTCATGCTTCAAAAGGATTAGAGTATAAAGTAGTCTTTATAATGGGGTTAGAGGAGAATTTATTCCCATCTATCAGAGATGCTGAGAGTAGCGCTGATGAGAAAAATAAGATGGAAGAAGAGCGTCGATTAGCCTATGTTGCTATTACTCGTGCAAAAGAAAGATTATTTATGTCTTATGCAAATAGACGAATGCAATTTGGTTCTATTAAAATGAATAAACGTTCTAGATTCTTAGATGAAGTTCCTAACAAACTAATGCATTTTGAATCTTCATTTGGAGGAAGTTTTGAAAGTACTGATTCAAATATAGAGCAAGCTAATAAATTTATTAGCAAACTTAGTCCAAAAATTAAAATTTCAGAGAAACCTAAGTCTTCAGTTAGTACAAATTATAGTGTAGGTGACACTGTACTTCATAAGAAATTTGGAGATGGTAAAGTCTTAAACATATCTAAGGATAGTGTAAAAGTTGAATTCAGTGAGGTTGGTGTAAAAACTTTATTAATTGAGTATGCTAATCTGACTAGAAAGGATTAATATATTATGAAACAAATTCAAGAAGAAATTTTAAAACTAGTTTCACTATTAAACAAATATTCATATGAGTATTACGTTGAAGATAATCCACAAATAACTGATACTGAGTATGATACTTTATATAAACAATTAGAGAAATTAGAAGAAAAATATCCTGAATTAATACTAGAAAATTCTCCTACACAAAGAGTAGGGGATAGAGTACTCGATGAATTCGAGAAAATTACTCATAAAATTCCGATGTTAAGTTTATCAAATACATTTTCTACTGAAGATTTAATAGATTTTGATGCCAGAGTATCAAAATTAGTTCCAAGTGAAAATGTTGAGTATATATGTGAACTAAAAATAGATGGTCTAGCCATTTCTATTAATTATGATAATGGTAAATTAGTAAGTGCTGCTACTCGTGGAGATGGAACTGTCGGAGAAGATGTTACTGAGAACATAAAAACAATATTTTCGATTCCAAAAGTGTTAAAAGATAAAAGATCATTTGAGGTTAGGGGAGAGGTTTATCTTCCAAAGAAATCTTTTAATATACTTAACAAAGAGCGAGAAGAAAATAATGAGGTATTATTTGCGAATCCTCGTAATGCAGCAGCAGGATCTTTAAGACAACTTGACTCTAAAATAACAGCGAAAAGAAGGTTATCGGCTTTTATTTATTCAATAGTTGGTGATGATAGCATTGTTTCACAAGAGAATGCTTTAAATACAGCGAAAGAATATGAACTTCCTGTAAATCCAAATTTTAAACTTTGTAAAAGTATTGATGAAGTAATTGACTATATTAACTACTGGACTGAACACAAACAAGATTTACCATATGATATTGATGGTATAGTAATTAAAGTTAATTCATATAAAGTTCAAGAGCAAATAGGCTTTACACAAAAAAGTCCACGATGGGCTACAGCATACAAGTTTCCTGAAGAAGAGCTTGCTACTAAATTATTAGATGTAGAACTTAGTGTAGGTAGAACAGGGATAATTACACCTGTTGCTATACTTGATCCAATTGTAATCTCTGGTTCTACGGTATCTAAAGCATCTTTACATAATAAGGATATAATAGATGATCTTGATATTCATATTGGAGATATGGTAGTAGTTAAAAAAGCAGGTGAGATTATTCCTAAGGTAGTTCGTGTTGTTAAAGAGTTAAGAACCGAGGGAAGTACAAAATATCAAATGCCATCTAATTGTCCATCGTGTCATCAGGAAACTTACGTGAAAGATAATGATCCTTTTACTAGATGTAAAAATCCTGATTGTCCTGATCAAAATATTAGAAAAATAATCCATTTTGCTTCAAGGGATGCTTTAAATATTGAAGGATTGGGTGATAAAGTAGTAGCAACTTTATATGATAAAGGTATTATTTGCCATACAATAGATTTATATTCATTGGATAGAGATAAACTGATTGCTTTAGAAAGAATGGGTGAAAAATCAGTTGATAATCTATTAAACGCAATAGAAAAATCAAAAGAAAGTTCATTAGATAAAGTTATCTATGCTCTAGGAATATTAAATGTAGGGAAAAAAGCAGGGAAAATTCTTGCAGAAAAATATGTGAATCTTTCTAATTTCATGAATGCGACATTAGAAGAACTTATTAATCTTGACGATGTTGGTCAAATTACCGCAGAATCAATTTTAGATTATTTATCAGATGATAATAATATTAAATTTATTAATGATTTAATTAATATTGGAATGAATCCTCAATATGAGATTAATGAAATTAAATCTAACAATATTTTCTCAGGAAAAACAGTTGTTTTAACTGGTAAGCTTGTTGAATTGACAAGAAATGAAGCAAAAGAATTTTTAGAAAAAAATGGAGCAAAAGTTACTGGAAGTGTTACTTCAAAAACTGATCTTGTAATTGCTGGTGAGAAAGCAGGCTCTAAACTTACTAAAGCCGAGCAATTAGGTATTGAAGTAATTAATGAAGAACAATTTGCTAATATGGTAAGAGAGGTAGAATAATGGATAATAAATTACCTTATAAAGTTTTTGGTATTGTTATTGTATTCGTATCAATAATTACATTTTTCATTATGAACTACAATTCAGTACCAGTATCATTAATATTTTTTACAGTTAAATTACCTTTAACAATTTTATTCTTCGTATGTTTCTTTATGGGAATATTAGCTGCCAGCTTGTATTGGTATCAAAAGTATAAAAGTTTAGTAAAAAAATACGAAAGAACAGAAAAATTATTATTTACAAAAGAAAAAATAGAAGATAAAAAAGAATAAATGATAACTTTTTAAGAAAAGAGGTGAGAAAATGGGCATAAAATATAACTGGATATATCCAAATTATGATGAAAATTTTATTAAAGAATTAGAATCATATAGTATTTCAAAAAATATCGCTAAAATATTAAATGCAAGAAATATTACAGATATGACTTCTGTTAAAAAGTATTTTTCTGATGAATATGAAGAAGGTTATGATCCATTTTTAATGCATGATATGCAAAAAGCTGTAGATAGGATAAATGAAGCTATAGAAAATGAAGAAAAAATTCTTGTCTACGGAGATTATGATGCGGATGGAATTACATCAACAGTATTATTAGTAGAGACATTAATATCTATGGGGGCAAATGTATCATCCTATATTCCAAATCGATTTGAAGAAGGATATGGACCAAACAAAGAAGCTTTTACAAAGATTATTGATTCAGGAATAACTCTAATTATTACTGTCGACAATGGAATTGCAGGTGTAGAAGAAGTTGATTTAGCTAATGAATTAGGTTGTGATGTTATTGTGACAGACCACCATAAAATTCAAGATACTATACCTAATGCATATGCAATAATTCATCCTGAACATCCAGAAGGTAACTATCCATTCAAGAAATTAGCTGGAGTAGGTGTTGCTTTTAAACTAGCCCACGCATTATTGGAAATCTTTCCTGATTTCTTATTGGATTTAGTTGCAATTGGTACAATAGCTGATATGGTCTCAATTACAGATGAAAATAGAATATTTGTAAAACAGGGACTAGAATTAATAAATGAAGATCCTCGAATAGGTCTTAAGATGTTACTTGAACTATCAGGTATAGATACAAAAATCGATGAGCAAACTGTAGGTTTTTATATAGCACCTAAATTAAATTCTATTGGTAGAATGGATAGCGCTAAATTAGGTTTAACTTTTCTTATGGCAGAAGAGCCTGTAACAGCGAGAGCTTTAGCTGAACAGATTGAACAATATAATATTCAACGAAAACAGGTTACAGAAGACATAGTAAAAGATGTAATAAGTAAAATTGAAAATTCAGAAAAAAAACAAAAGAATGTTATTATGGTTTCTGGTGAATACCACGAAGGTGTACTAGGCATCGTAGCATCGAATATTGTTGAAAAGTACCAAAAACCAGTTTTTATTATGAACGAAAAAGAAGGGGTTCTTAAGGGTTCTGCGAGAAGTATTTTTGATTTTAATATCTACGTAGCAATGAACAAAATATCAGATTTATTCTTAGCATTCGGTGGTCATACATTGGCTGCTGGTTTCTCTTTTGAAAAATCTAATTTTGAAAAGATTGAAGAATTTTTAGATAATGAATTTGAAGAATTTAAACAAAATAATAATTTGAAAGCTAATAAGAATATCGATATTGTTACTTCACTAGAGGATATTAGTTATCAATTTCTAAATTCATTAGATGCTCTAAAACCATATGGTATGGATTTTGAAAAACCTACTGTATTAATAGAAAATGCAATGGTTCTGAATAAAGCATACTTTGGTTCTGAAAAACAATATTTAAGATTAACAATAGCAGATGAGGTTGGAAATTTAGATTGTATTACTTTCAAAGACAGTGTAACTTTTGATAAAGTTGAGAAAAACGATATTATTGACTTAGTGTGTAACATAGATAAAAATAACTTTAATGGTCGTACAAAATTACAGGCTCATATTATAGATATACATATTAAAGAGTTTTTATTCGAAGATTTGAGATTCATAAACTATGATATTGCAAATATTGATATCAATTGTTTAAAACTCTCTAAATACAAAGATGATAAAGATAATAATTTCTATCAATATAAGGATTTAGATAGCTTAATAGACGAGGAATTTGAATATATTTATTTACTAGATATACCAACTTCTAAGGAATATCTATACAAAATAATAAATCTAAAACCTAAAAAAGTGTTTTTAATATGTGAAGAGAAGCAAGTTTTATCTGACGTATATCTTATTGATAAAAATAGATTAATTAAATTATTTAATCTAATACTTTCAACAAATAACAAACAAATAAATGTAGCTCAACAATTAGATAAATTACTAGCGGTATTAAAAACAAATGTTGATAGTTTAAAAATTATGATTCAAATTTTTAAAGAACTAGAGTTAATTAATTTTGTAAATAACACTATAATACTTAATCCAGATTATAAAACTGTTGATTTGAAAAAATCATCAAGTTTTATAAGTATGGAAAATATATTTGAAGTTGAAAACTTACTTTTAAAAGAGAGTATTACTAATATTAATAAAATACTTGAAGTTTAATGTAAATTAGAAGGAGATTTAAATGAAAATTTTATACTTTTGGGATGCGTACTGTGGTTGGTGTTATGGATTCGATAAAATATTCACTAAATTTTATGAAAATCATTCAAATGTAGAAATTGAAATAATTTCTGGTGGATTATTCTTTGGTGATAATAGTAAAAAAATCAAAGAATATGGATATTTCCAGGAAGGAAATAAAAAGATATCTGAAATGTATAATGTAGAATTTGGAGAAAAATATAACAAAGTACTTGAAGAAGGTGAAATGGTATTAAACTCTGTTCATCCTGCAATTGCTATGGATATTGTAAAAGAGCTAATTCCTAATTCACAAACATTACACTTTGCTTATGACATTCAATGTAAATTCTTTATTGAAGGAAAAAGTCTTAGTGATGTTCAAACATATGTTGAATTGTGTGAAAAATATGGACTAGATAGCTATGATCTTGCTCTAAAATTAACAATTGCGTTTAAAAATTCTAATCTTATTCACCCTGATTTTATAAAAACACTTAACTATGGGATTGAATCTTATCCAACAGCTGTTGTGGAAAAAGATGGAGAATACTATGATTTAAGAGGATATGCAACAGAGCCTGAAGACATTGAAACTCACTATGATTTAATCACTAAAAGATTTTAATTTTTAATATTAATTATTTTTTCATTGTGGCAATTTTATGAACGAAATTTACTAGGGGAAATTCCTATGAATTCAGTATTTTATATGCTAAATTCATAGGAATTGCCTCTAATTTTTTTTTATTTTTAACGTTTTCACTTGTATCTTTTATCCTGTTGTAGTATAATATAACTATCATTAATCGATATTGATTATCATTGTTTTTATGGAGGAACATCATGAATAAAAAATATAATAATAAACTAATAATTGGATTAGCAGTACCTATCTGTTTAAGTATAGGTTCTGTAGATTTCAATAATTCTAAATTTAGTCTTAATTCTAATGTAGTTTATGCACAAGATCAACAGAGTACAGGATTAAAGATTTATGAACCAGAAATTGGTGCTAGCGGATCTTTAGAATTCACTATCGAAGCTCAAGATACATCAGATACAATATTTAATAAGTATTGGAAAAAAATTGATAAAGTATTAATTGATGGAAAAGATTTTGGGTTTAATAGTGAATCTTCTACTTCTAAAAATTATACATTATATGATTCTACCGTATATATTAATAATAAAGACATAGAGGCGTATTATAATAAACAAAATAAACACAAAATTGAATTTATTTTTAAAGATGGTTCAAAAGCTGTATATGAAGATAAAGGATATGTAGATCCAACCGCTAAACCAAAATTAATTAGTGATGGTCTAAAAATTTTAGAACCACAAATAGATAACGATTCTCTAATCTTCTTCTTGGAAGGTTCTGATCTTTATAAAAACTACTGGTCAAAAGTAACTAAACTTACAGTAGATGGAAAAGATTTCGGATTCGATAAACAAAATACAAATAGTAAATATTATAAACTTTACGATGGTCAAGTTACTGCTGCAGATAAAGCTATTACTGAACATTACAAAAAACAAGATAAGCACAAAATTGAGTTTACATTTGAAGATGGTTCTAAAACAACATATGAGGATACTGGTTATGTAGAGCCAAGTAATGATACACCTACACCATCAAAAGAAACTGATACTAACAAACCAGCTTCAAATGCTAAATATACTATTTCTAAATTAGATCAAGGTAAAAACTGGAAAGATGAAAAACACTTAACTTTAGAGTTATCTGATACATCTGTTTATGATAATTTTGTTGAAGAAATAGCAAGTGTAACTTTAAATGGAACTACTGTGACTAAAGATGTATTCAAAGATAAAGTAGAAACATCAAAATATCTTGGAATTAGAATTTTTAACGAAGATTTAGTAAAAGCGCTAAAAGATTCAGATAATAAACTAGAAGTTAAACTTGTTGATGGAACTATAATTTCATATCCAACAGCAACTGATAAAAAAGAAGAGACGAAGCCTACAGAACCAAAGCAAGAGACACCTACAACTAGTGTTTCATATGCCCAAAAAGACCTTGTTTCTAAAGTAGAGAAAAATAGTTATGCTGATGAATTAAATATTACACTTGTTAATGGATTTAAACCGGAAGATGTTCTTAAAAATACTAAAGAAGTAATTATTAACGGAAAATCATTTGATAAATCACTATTCAGTAAAAACTGGAAAGATCAAATAGTTACTTTCGATGATGGTGGAGAAAGTCTTAAAGCATTTAAAGCTTGGAACTTTGATGGAGATAATACAATTGTATTTAAAGCAAATGACGGTAGCGAAAGTAAAACATATACTACTGGTAATAAAGTAGTTGAAGAAAAACCAACGCCAGAAAAAACTCCTGAAAAACAAGAAGAAAAAACTTATTCACTTACTGATAAATTAGAAGATGGTGAATATACTTTAGGATTTAACGCTTTATACGCTGATGGAAGACAAGGAACTTCAATGTTAGAAGGATTCTTTGATAAAAATGTAAAATTAGTAGTTAAAGATGGGAAAATGAGTATAACAATGTTAAATACTTTATTTGCTCACGGATTATATGATTTTGCTATTCAAAATAAAGGTAAATGGGAATCAGGTGTGAAAGAGAACTTTGGTGAGAAGAACTCTGCGGGACAATATGACAGAGCATTATTTACACTTCCGGTTGAAGATCTAGACCAAGTACACTTAGGTGGTGTTATAGTTTCTTATATGGGATCTCTAGAAAGTGATAAAGGAAACTTTGATAAATATACTACAGTTAAACTTAAATTTAAACCTGAGATCAAAAAAGGCTGGAATGGATTTGAATTAGTAGAGAAAAATAATGAAGAACGTAAGAAAAGCGACGACTTACTTCAGAAGAAATTAATAGCTAATGGGGTAGATGCTAATAACGATGGTAAAGTAACTGAAGATGAATTAAAAAACTTTACTGGTGATATTAATATTGGATCATTAGAAATTGATGGGAAAGTTGATAAAGGGGCTATTTATAATCTTGATTTACTAAAACACATGGGACCTGGTGTTAAATCATTCTCATCTGATAGTAACAATTTCGGTGAATTGCCTGAAGATTTATTCAAAAATGCAGTTAATATTGAGCGTATTAACTTAGGAGGAAATGGTGTTACTAAACTACCTGAAAACCTATTTGCTAATAACAAAAAATTAAAAACTGTGAACTTATCTTCTAACAACTTAGGTAATATACCAGAAGGTTTATTTGCAAATAACTCTGAATTAGAATCTGTTGAATTCAGTCAATCATGGTTATCAACATTACCAGCGAATGTTTTTGCTAATAATAAAAAGCTGAAAACTGTAAGTTTATCAAATAATAAGATTGTTTCACTTCCAAATGATTTATTTAAAAATAATACAGGTTTAACATTCTTATCTGTAACTGACAATGAACTTACTAAACTTCCTGACAGTGTTGCTAATTTAACTTCTTTAACACAGTTATATGCGGCTAACAACAAATTAACATCACTTCCAGAAAATGGAGTTAATTTCACTAAATTAAATACTCTTGCTTTAAATAACAACCATATTTCTAGTTTATCTGATGATTTATGGAAAACTCTAGCTAAAAATAAAGCAACTGTAAGATTAGTTAACAACCAAATTAGTAATATACCATTAGAATTAATTAAAGCAAATGGTAGTCTACATATCCTTGATATTGCTAATAACAATTTACCAGCAACATTACCGTATAATGATTCTGACACAAAACTATTAGGAATTTCTCCTGAAGTAACACAAGGTTACTACCCACAAAAACAAGCTACTGAATTAAATGTTGTAGCAAAAGATAATAAGGTCACTATTCAACCAAAAGATGAGAAATTAACAATTCTAAATCTTCTACACTGGTATAGAGGACGTTCTGAGTTCTATGGTGGAGAAGGTATCTTACAAGGTTTAGATAAATACAAAGAATTCCTAAGTAAACAAACAAAACCTATGGCCGAACTACTTAAGAGTGATGATTATGGTCGTAACTGGTATATTGTTACTAAGGTAGAACGTATCCGCGGTAATGAAGTTAAAGAACTTAGTTCAACAAGTGTTTCTAATGAAGATGATAGAAAATTAGAAATTACTGATAATGATATGAAAGCTGGAGATAAATATAGAGTTACTAAAATTTTATTCGAAAAAAATGCTACAAATATCGACGATAAATTAGTTGAACTTGTAACGACAGTTGAGGCTGATGTTAAGAAAGAAGAGCCAAAAGTTGAGGAAAAACCACAAGTAACTCCGGAACAGCCTAAACCAGAGGAAAAACCTCAAACAACGCCTTCTGAACAACCTAAACCAGAAGAAAAACCTCAAACAACGCCTTCTGAACAACCTAAACCAGAAGAAAAACCTCGAACAACACCTTCTGAACAACCTAAACCAGAGGAAAAACCGCAAATAACTCCTGAGCAACCTAAAGCAGAGAAACCTCAAGAGTCTCCTTCTGAACAACCAAGTACACCTTCAGTAGATGATAAGAAAAATAGTGATACTTCACAAAATCCTGTATCACAAAGATTTAACAATATACTTCCTAAAACTGGTCTAACTGAGAATAGTGCAGGAGCTGCATTATTAGGATTACTAGGAGTAGTACTAGCTGCAATAGGATTTAGAAGAAAAAGATAAAGTAGATTAATTTACTATTATAAAAAATAAAAACGATAGATTTTAATTTTAGAATCTATCGTTTTTTGTATTAGGTTTTTTGTATTAAATTATAAGATAAAGAATGTCATAAATAATATATCCAGAAAAAAGTATTAATATAACATTCATGTATATTCTTAATTTTTCTCTAAAGATAACTGAAATAATATTGATAATAATCACTCCAAGAATCGCTCCAAGAGTATTATCAATTAAATCTGTTACATCAGGAAAACCAATAGTCAGTACATACTGTATTGATTCGTAAGTCAAACTCAATATAAAAGCTAATATTATCGCTCTAAAACCTGAAGATTTGGGGTATAACATCTTTATATAGAAACTAAATGGTATGAAGAAAAGAATATTCAACAGGACTTCCACAATATCAAAATGACTATATGGTATTAAGTTAACTGTTCTCCATGTTATTCCTGGATGAAGTAGAACTCGTGGATGATTTATCCAAGAAAGATTACTACTTTTTAATAAATTCCAATCCATTTTGGCCACGATTACCCAAGAAAGTATGAATAAATACACAAAAAATAGAATAAAGGTTAATTTTCTGCTGTTAAGAAAAGATTTCAAATTATTCTCCTTTCATTGTTAATAATAGAGTATATATTAGCAAAGTTTATTAAAATTAACTTAAACTATAATTTAATAATTAGTTGAACTTGATCAGCAATTATTCCCGCTTCACTTTTTAAATTAAGAGTAAAATCCTTATAGTCAAAAACATTATTTTTATCAAACATCATGTCATAGTAAGAAGGGAAGTATACAGATCCAAGATTTGATTCAACCTGTTTATCATATTTACTCCACTTAATATTTACATCATTTTTACTCACTATTAATACTCTATACTTATCGTATACTTGACAGTGACAACCACTTATATTTTCATTATAAGGACTATTTCCATCAGCGTAGTCAATTATAATATCATATGTAATTTCATCAAATTTGTTAATTTGTTTTAAAATATATTCAATTGCTGAATCTGTAAATGTAAATTTCATAATTTAACCTCCACGTAAAATATTATATACTTTATTTTATCACACTAATAAATTAAAAGCATAGTATTTAGGATTATCGCTTTCTTGCTTATAATAACAGTATTATAAATTGCTTATTTTCTTATTTTATAGTATAATAATTGAGTTAAGAAAACATTTAGGAGAAAATAAATATAAATGAATTTAGAAAAATACATTTCAATCGTACCAAATTGGCCAAAAGAAGGAATTAGCTTTAAAGATATCACTACTTTAATGGCGGATGGAGAAGCGTATAAGTACGCTACAGATCAAATTGTAAACTATGCAAAAGAAAAACAAGTTGATGTAGTAGTAGGACCAGAAGCTCGTGGTTTCATTATTGGATGTCCTGTATCTTACTCACTAGGTATAGGGTTCGTTCCTGTAAGAAAACCTAATAAATTACCACGTGAAGTTATTTCATACGAATATGATTTAGAATATGGAAGTAACACTTTAACAATGCACAAAGATGCAATTAAACCAGGTCAACGTGTTCTAATCACTGATGATTTATTAGCTACAGGTGGAACAATTGAAGCAACTATTAAATTAGTAGAAGAATTAGGAGGAATCGTAGTAGGTATCGCGTTCTTAATCGAATTAGATGGTCTAAACGGTATGGACAAACTACAAGGTTATGACGTTCTTACATTACTTAAAATGTAATCTACTATAATAATTAAATAATATGACATTTGAACTTATAGAAAAGAAATATCTAAAAAATATAAATACAAATGCTTATCTTTATGAGCATACAAAAACTCGTGCTAGATTAGTTTTCTTTGAAAATGATGATATAAATAAAAGTTTTAGCATTAGTTTTAAAACTATTCCTTACAATGATAATGGTATTTTTCATATTTTAGAACATTCTGTTTTATGTGGTTCAGCGAAATATCCAGTAAAAGAACCTTTTGTAGAACTACTTAAAGGTTCTTTTAATACATTTTTAAATGCAATGACATTTCCTGATAAAACTATGTATCCAGTATCGTCTAAAAATGAAAAAGACTTAGAAATATTAATGGATATATACTTAGATGCAGTATTTAATCCGAATCTAAAAAACAATCCAAATATACTTGCCCAAGAAGGATGGCACTATCATCTTGAAGATAAAGAAGATGAACTAATATATAAAGGTGTAGTTTACAATGAAATGAAAGGTGCTTATTCATCAGTAGATGAAGTACTAGATCAATATGTAACGGAACAACTATTTAGTGATACTTCTTATAAATATTCTTCTGGAGGAAAACCAGAAGCTATCCCTTCAATTTCACAAGAAGAATTTTTAGAGACTTATAATTATAATTATCACCCAAGCAACAGCTATATCTTTTTATATGGTGATTTAAATGTTGAACAATATCTGAATCATATTGATAGTTATCTAAATAATTACGAGTATAAAGAGTATAGCGATTACAACTTAACACGTCAAGAAAACTTTACTGCGGATATTGTTAAACGTACATATTTTAACGAAGATGTAAAAGATAAAGCTTATGTAGCTTATAACTATATTCTTGGTGATAGTAATGAGTTTAGTAAAATCGAGAATATCGATATAATAGATGATATTCTTCTTGGAAGTAGTAATACAGAATTTAGAAAATATTTCATTGATAACAATATTTGTGAAGATGTATATAGTTACGTTCAAAAAGATCGTAAAGAAACTGTATACTCAATTATCTTTAAATACGTAAGCGATGATAAATTAGAAAGTCTTAATGCAGAATATAAATCTTTATTAAAAGGTATTATTGATAAAGGCTTTGATTATGAACAAGTTCAAGCTTCAATTAACAAAAAGAACTTTTCTATCAAGGAAGAGATTAATAAAACTTCGTCACCTAAGGGTGTATCTTATGCTATTAGATTATTAAGAACATGGTTATATAGTGAAGATAATATATTAGATGCATTTGATTTAGACAACGTAATTTCTCATTTACAAGAAAATTGCGTTAATAAACAATACGAAACTCTTGCTAAACAGTTTCTAATTGAAAATAATAAACAAGCTATATTACACTTAATTCCTACATTAGAAAAAGAGAATAAGGAAAAAGATTTAGTTGAATATAAAGCTACTTTATCAGAAACTGAATTAGCAGATATAGTAAAAAACACTAAGTCTCTACAAGAATGGCAAAATAGTACAGATAAAAAAGAAGATTTAGAAAAAATCAAAAGTGTTGATGCTAAAGAAGTAGAATTAAAAAATCCATTCGAAGAAACATTCTTTGAAGAATACAAAGGTATAAATTTTTCACACTATGATACTGTAACTAATGGTATTTCATATTCTAAATTACTATTTGACATAAGTGATTTCGAAGTTGAACAGTTACAATATGCATCAGTATTATCATACTTATTATTTAACTTTAATACAAAAAATAAAACTGAAGCTGAAGTAATAAAAGAAATAGGTGCAAATCTTGGTGGTATTAGTTCTTATGTAGATGTTTTTAGAAAATATAAGAGTGAAGAATGTGAAGTGAAATTCATAATCAGTGCGAAAAATTTAGTAGAAAAAGCTGGAGAACTAGCTAAGATTTTAGATGAAACTACACTTTATGCAGATTTTGAAGATAAAGAAGCACTATACAATGTTCTCTTAGAAATTAAGTTAATGCTAGAAAGTAGATTTAAAAATTCTGGACATGCATTTGTAGCACGTCGTATTAGTGGTTTCTATAATCCTCAAAGTAAACTTGCTTCATATCATGGAGAATATGATTTCTACTTGTTTATAAGTGAATTAGTAAACAACTATGAGCAAAATAGTGATAAAATTAAAGAACAGTTATACACTGTTACAAGTCTAATTTTTAATCAAGCTAGATTATTAGTAAACTTTGTCGGTAATAAAGAAGAATATACTAACTTCAAAGAAACTATATCTTCGTATTTAGCTAAATACCCTAGTGAATTAGATAAACAAAAAGGTCTTGAAATTAAATTAGAAGAACAAGGTTATTCTGAAGGTTTTTACTTTGATTCACTAGTTCAATACGTTGGTGCGGGTTATAATATAAATGATTACACTGGTACACACTTAGTACTAAGACATATATTAAGCTTAGATTATTTATGGAATAATGTCCGTGTAAAAAATGGAGCCTATGGTTCTGGAGTGATATTTAATGCTTTTGGTGATTTTAATTTATGGTCATATCGTGATCCAAACTTAACGGAAACTCTAGAGATATATTATAATATTAACAACTACATAGCCAATATTGATGCTGATGAAAAAGATCTTAATAAATATATTATAGGTACACTAAATTCATTAGATGTTCTAATGTCACCAAGTGCGCAAGCTGCATATTCATTAAACAAATACATCACTAATTCTCCATTTGAAGTTTATGATAAACTTGTAAATGAAATAAAGAATACAACAGTAGAAGATTTAAGAAAATTAGCAACAGAATTTGAAAATATCAAATCTAAAGCATATACTTGTGTATTAGGCTCAAAAGATAAAGTATTAGAAAACAAACAAATATTTAATAAAACAATAGAATTAAAATAGAAAGGTGCATGAATGAGAGTTCGAAATAGAGCAGATGCTAGAGAGCGTCTAGAGAATAGTCCAGTTGTATTTTTACAACCTAAGGATAATAAAGGAAAATGGAAAGAAATTTTTGGAAATGATAATCCAATACACTTAGAAATAGGAAGTGGAAAAGGTAAGTTTATTCATACACTTGCTGAAAAACACCCAAAAATTAACTTTATAGCTATGGAGGCACAACCAACTGTCTTAACATTTCTATTAGATAAAGTTGAAGAAACTCATAGAGAAAACTTAAAGCTTATCTCAGGGAATGCTGAAGATCTATTAGAGTATTTTGCTGAAGGTGAAGTTGATCGATTATATCTTAACTTCTCTGATCCATGGCCTAAAACAAGACATGAGAAAAGACGCTTAACATTCCATACGTTTTTAGCTCGTTACGAAGCTATTTTAAATGGAAACAAAACAATAGTTCAAAAAACTGACAACCAAGGTTTATTTGAATACAGTTTAATGAGCTATGCTAAATATGGATTTACTTTTAATAGACTTTCGTTAGATTTAACTAATAGTGTATATGAAGAAGAGAACGTTCATACTGAGTATGAAGATAAGTTTATTAAAAAAGGTAATAGAATCTACATGGTAGAAGCTGTAATAGAAAGCAAATAATTATAGTTTACGTAAATATAATTATGTAAACCTAAAATTATTTATTAGAGAACTTTGTATAAATTACACTAAAATTAGTGAGTTTTACCTTGATTTTAAAAAAAAATTTATTTATAATAATATTAATACAATTTAAAGGAGAAATACAATAATGATATCAGTTAATGATTTTAAAACTGGAGTTACTATCGAAGTTGATGGAAACATTTGGAAAGTAATGGAATTCCAACACGTTAAACCTGGTAAAGGAGCTGCATTCGTACGTTCTAAATTAAGAAATATGCGTACTGGTGCTGTTAACGATAAAACTTTCAGAGCTGGTGAAAAAGTTGCAAAAGCTCAAATTAACAACCAAAAAATGTCATACCTTTACTCAACTGGTGAAGCTTATGTATTTATGGATAACGCTACTTACGAGCAAATCGAAGTACCTGAAGCACAATTAGAATATGAATTAAACTTCTTAAAAGAAAACATGGAAGTTTCAATCTTAATGTTCGGTGATGAAATCTTAGGAATTGACTTACCAACAACAGTAGAACTTACTGTAACTGAAACAGAACCTGGTGTTAAAGGTGATACTGCACAAGGAGCTACTAAAGCTGCTACAGTTGAGACTGGATACACTTTACAAGTACCTCTTTTCGTTAAAGAAGGAGATGTATTAGTTATCAATACTGCTGAAGGTTCTTACGTATCAAGAGCATAATTTAAGAATAATAATAAAACTCTCTATTATTTAGATGATAGAGAGTTTTTTATAAAAGGAGAAACTAATGAAATACGTACTTTTACTTCGTGGTATTAATGTCGGTGGAAAGAATAAAGTCTCTATGGCTGAGTTTAAAGAGATGCTTTCACATTTAGGTTATACTAATGTTATTTCATATATAAATAGTGGTAATATAATATTTGATACTTCTGATACTATCGAAACTATTAATCAAAACATATCAATAATATTGAATACTTATCCATTTAAAATTAATAAAGTAATACTTAGTCAGCGTGAGTATCTTGAGGAACTTGAGAACTTACCGAGTTGGTGGTTTAACGATTCATATAGAAAAGATGTATTATTCTATACTAATGAAATAGACTATTCAATTATGAGAGAACGTATAGAAAAAATGCCTCTACAAGATGAAGCTGTTCATTTTGGTAAATATGCTGTGTTCTGGGGTAAATACAACGAAACAAGTTACTTAAAAACTTCCTATCATAAGTACTTAATAAAAGAAAGTTTCTATGGGTCCATTACTATACGAAATTTTAGAACATTTGAAAAAATAGCTGATCTCTTAAAAAAATAAATTATAAAACGTTTATCTTTACTTATCTATATTAATAATGTTATAATTACCTAATGAAAAATTAAGGAGAATATAATGAAATTAGATAAGATATTTATTATCTTAGGATTAATAGTATACTCTTCATTAGCATTTTTTTTAGGAAATTATTCCTATAAATTATTGTTAGTATTTATTGGTATTAGTGCTCTTATATTTTTAATAACAAAATTACATTTTGAGCCATTTTTATCAATATTAATAGTAGCTATTATTCTAGGATTATTTTTAGGACTTCCCGCTAATAAATTGATAGATTCTATAGAGAAGGGGACTGGATCTCTTCTAGGACATTTATCATTAATATTAGGTCTAGGAGCAATGTTTGGTAAAATATTGGAAGAATTAGGTGCAGTAGAGATTACGGCAAAGAAAATGATTAGTGTATTTGGACTTAAGAGAATCCAATTAGGCTTACTTATAGCTGGAATGTGTATAAGTTTTTCTTTATTCTTTGATGTAGCTTTTATTTTAGTAATTCCAATTATTCTTGCAGTAGCAAAGGAGTTAAAACTAGATAAAATATATTTAGCCCTTCCCGCAAGTATAGGGGTTCTAACTATTCATGCTTTATTCCCACCACACCCTAGTCCGAGTATTATCACTAAAACATTCAATTTAAATATGGCCGAAGTATTTTACTATGGATTAATAGTCGCTATTCCTACAGCTTTTATTGGTGGTTTACTACTAACTAATTCTAATTTAGTAAAAACAAGAGTTAGTTCAGATACTAAAGAAAAGGATATAAGCGTTCTAAAGATTGAAAATCAAACTATGAGTACTTCTTTTGCTATCTTATTAATGTTATTACCAGTACTTTTAATTACAATTCCTACAATAGCTTTAGGTATACCTAATTTGTCAGAAACAATAAAAGGTATCTTAACAATTATAAGTAATCCAGTTACTGCATTAATAATAAGTTTATTAATAGCTATTATTGAATTAATGATAGCAAAACATTTAAGAATAAGAAGTATTGTTCCATTACTAAGCCAATCTCTTAAAACAATTGCAGTAGTGTTACTAATTAATGGTGCTGCAGGTGGTTTAAAACAAGTATTAGTTGATTCTAAAGTTACTGATGAAATTGTTAGACTGACTAATGGTCTTAATCTATCACCAATTGTTATTAGTTTCCTAGTAGCTGCCATATTAAGAATATCATTAGGTAGTGCTACAATAGCTGCAATAACAACACTTGCTATTGTCGAACCACTAGTTGGTACTGTAAGTTACTCACCAGTATTTATAATGCTAAGCATCACAGCAGGAAGTATGTTCTGTTCACATGTGAATGATCCTGGATTTTGGTTATTTAAACAATATTTGAATTTAGATTTTAAAACTACATTTAAGACCTGGACACTAGGAACAACAGTATCTTCTGTCATAGCGTTTATTATAATATTGTTTATAACATCGTTTGCATAAAGAAAATTTTTATAAATCAAAGTTTTTACTTGATATTTATGTTAAGGTATGTTATATTATTACTTGTGTATGTAGTAAATGTTATGAATAAACTATTTCCAAAAGGAGGATTAATTCATGGCAAAAGTTTGTTACGTAACTGGACGTAAAGCTCGTTCAGGAAATACTCGTTCACACGCAATGAACGCAAATAAAAGAAAATTCAAAGCTAATCTACAAAAAGTAACAATTTTAGTAGACGGACAACCTAAAAAAGTTTGGGTTTCTGCTAGAGCTTTAAAATCTGGAAAAGTTGAGCGTGTATAATTAAGCGATAAACTTTAAGCTATCTAAGGAAACTTAGATAGCTTTTTACATTAATTTAATAAAAAATGATATAAAAATGAGAAAAATACCAAGAACAGGCATTTAAATCAATTCTGAGCGTTTTTAGTTCTTTTTGGTATAATTATACAAAAAATAATTTTAGGACGCTTATACGACGTTTAAATAGGTGATATTTTTTTATAGAGAGCAGAAAACAAAAAAACACAGTAATTAGTTTTAATATTAAGAAATACAATATACAATATCATATTTTGATACAAAATTAATTTAAAATAATAATACTTAAAAACTAATAGTAAGAATAACTATTATAATAAAATTATAAGATTAAAATATTAGGGGACAAACATATATTGAAAGAACCAGCCAAATATGTTATAATATAATTGTTCGTATAATACATATTATATGTATAATTTGTAAAATTAAGGAGAATGTAGTAATACCAATGAATCAACGTGATTATTATAAACAAAAAATCAACAAAATACTTCCAGAGTTTCCTGACTATATAGAAGATTTTATTGATACATATTATGACAATTTATCTCCGTTAACTTTGCACAGATATCTAGAAACCTATAAGAACTTTTTAAATTGGACTATCAGAGAAACTATATCTGATGCTGAACTTATAAAAGATGTCAGTCTTTCTACATTAGAAAATATTTCAAAAAAAGAAATGGAAAGTTATTTTAAGAGTCTATCTCGTGAACAAGTTAATGGTAAATACCGTAGTCAAACTACTATAAATAACTATAAAGCTGCTATGAGGTCACTTTATAAGTTCCTTACAGTAACGAGTGAAACTGAGCAAGGTAAAGCTTATTTCGAAAGAAATGTTATGCTTAAAATCCCGATTAATCGTGTTAAAGAAACATTGTCTTCAAGATCAAAGAAAATATCAGAAAAGATATTTTTAGATTCTCAAGATGAAGAATTCTTACAGTATGTTGAATTTGAATATGAAAAGACTTTGTCTAATCACGGTAAATCATTTTTCTTAAGAGACAAAGCCAGGGATTTAGCTATACTAACACTATTTTTAAAGAGTGGTATTCGTGTTAACGAACTTGCTAATTTAAAAGTAAAAGACATAGACTTTCTAAATAGCGAAATTAATGTTATCAGAAAAGGAAATAAGGTAGATACAGTAATAATAACAAAATCTGCTTTAGATAGACTAAATGAATACATTACTTCCCTATCTTTTAAACTTAATAGAGAAGATTATGTATTTATTAGTAAAAATAAAACAGGACTATCAATAAGAGCTATTCAAAAATTAGTAATGAAATATACAGATACTTTTAATGTTCCAATGTCTCCTCATAAATTAAGACACAGTTACGGTACAAAACTAGCTTTAAAAACTAATGGTAATATACCAATAATTATGACTCAAATGGGACATTCTAACAGTGATACATCAATGCTATACATTAATGAATCAAAAAAGATTATTAAGCAAAATATTGATAAACTTGATGATTAGTATTGAATTATATCTTCTATTGAGGTAAAATATAAAAGTTACTAAAAATTAGGAGGTTAAAGATGGGTATTATTGTACAAGTTTTAGGATCACTATTAATACTAATAGGATTTGTATTTAGTCAATTAGGAAAACTTAAGACAACTTCTCTTAACTATCTATTACTAAATGCCATTGGTGCTCTAATTTTAGGAATAGATGCATTTATCGGAAAACAATGGGGATTTGTTTTACTTGAAGGTGTTTGGTCAATAGTTGCAATTCAAGGATTATTTAAGTACTTCAATAAAAAAGAAGTAAAATAAAGATATAGTTTACATAAAGTTATTTATGTAAACTATATCTTTTTATAATATCTTTTATAAATTTTGTTTTTCCAGCAGTATAGCCTTCTCTATCATACTTATACGTTAGTTCTAAGTCTAATTTTAATCTTTCATATTGTTTTGCTATTTTTGGATTTTTTATTAAAACATCTCTAAATTTAACTTCTTCAATATCACCTTTTTTTCTTATGTGAAGATGGTAGACTTTAGTTTGAAAACCATCCTCCCCATATCCTTTAACTAGAAAAGCTCTATTGTCTTCTTTCCAACGTAGTTTCCATTCTACATTCAGAATATCAATTATACTATCAAAGTCATTACTTTTATTGATTTCTAAAATTATATCTATTATATCCTTTGAATAAATATTTGGAATTGCTGTACTTCCTATGTGATATAAAGTTACTTTATATTGTTTAAGTATATCAAGTAAATTTATTTTTTCATCTTCATACGAAGTTATCCATTCGCTTTTATGTTTTACAAGTTTAATCGGGAATTTTCTTTTAAAATCCTTCTCTTTTAATAGTTTATTCATTTACAAAACACCTCTCAAAAAATAATAATGTTAGGATAGGATAACCCTATCACTAACATTATTTGAATACATGTAATGAATTTTTGAAATACTCGATTCCAGATAGTATCGTTAAAATTACTGATATCCACAATAGAATATAATCTAGTTTAAATCCTATAGTATTAAAAATAGGATTTCCTAATAATATAAGAATTATAGCAACTAACTGGCTAATAGTCTTTAATTTTCCTAGTATTCCTGCCGGAATAACTTCACCCTTTTCAACAGCTAATAATCTAAGACCTGTTACTGCAAATTCTCTTGCAATTACCACAACTACCATCCAGCTGTGCATCAGTCCTAATTCCACCATTACTATAAATGCACTACCTACAAGAAGTTTATCAGCTAATGGGTCTAAAAATTTCCCCATATTGGTTACTAAATTATATTTTCTTGCTAAATAACCATCTATAAAATCAGTAAATGATGCAAAAATAAATATTAATGCTGCTATAAAAATATTTAAGGATATGTCTCTTCCTCCTAGAATAGAAATACTTCCGCCCATATCAACTAGTAAAAAAACTATAAATACAGGTATTAATATTGTTCTAAATAATGTTATTTTATTTGGTAGATTCATTATTTTTACTTACCCTTCTAACTTAAAGTATAAATTCAATTCATAATAATTATATCATATTCTATAATTTGCTACAATAAAAAATACAGGATAAAACCAATTATCCTGTATTTCAAAAGTATTATTCACCAGTACCTGAACTTACTGTAGCAGTCGATTCAGTAGGTGTAGCTTGCACTACTGGTGCTGCTGGTGTTTCTTGAACTGTACTAGAACCACTACTAGTTGGTGTTTCATTAACTACTGTATTATTTGCTGGAGTACTTGGTCTACTAATATTAGCTCTTGAACTACTATTACTAGAAGAGTTACTGCTTGGTGTGTAGGTATTTGCAGGTTGTTGAGGAGCTGGTGATTCAGATGGTTCTGCTGTAGCTTGTGTTTGAGCCTGCGCTCCTTGTTGTTGAGATTGATTTGATTCTGTAGACTTAGGAGCTTCTATTACTGTTAAAGCATCTTTAATACTCTGTGCGATAGAATTGTAGTCTTCTTCTTTTTCAAATAAAACTGATTTTTCTTTTTCAAAAGTAGATTGTAATTCGTTTAATTCTTTTTTCACAGAATCTACTTTCCCATTATTTTTTTTATCTTCATCGTTTAATGATGCATTTCTGATTTTATCCTTAACAACGTTAATTAGTTTTTCACGCATATTTTTAATTGCATCATTATACTCACTATTAAGCTTATCTTTATTCTCTTTTGCTACATCGCCCTTTTTATCAACAAGTAATTTAAATATTTCAATTTTTTTATTTAAATCATTCTCTTTATCAAATTTAGAAACTGTATCCTTAATAAATTTTTCTAATTTAGGATCTTCTTTTTTATTTTCAACTTTTGGTTTATTACTATTCATTGCTTGTTGCTTTTGATAAGCATAAGCAGATAATCCAATAACTGCTAAAATTACTATAGTTAGTAATCCTATTAATAATTTACTATTTTTTTTCACTTTTATTCACCTCTAATTTATCTTTATGGTTTACATAATATATTTTACGTAAACTATATCATGTAAACATTTTATTCGTAATCTTCTGCATATTCTTTTTCTAGAAATACTTTTCTTGGTTTACTTCCATCTACAGGTCCAATATATCCATCTTCCTCAAGCATATCTATTATTCTTGCTGCTCTATTATAACCAATTTTAAATCTTCTTTGCAATAACGAAGCTGAAGCTTTTTGAGTTTTAGCTATAAATAATAGTACCTCTTTGTATAATGGATCTACATCTTCAGCAGATGAGCCTCCATTTTGTGAACTTACCTCACTTGGAGTCATATTTGGATCATATTGTGCTTCAGACTGACTTTTAACAAAATCAACCACTTTTTCTACTTCTTCATCGGATAAGAAAGCTCCTTGTACACGTACCGGTTTACTTGAATCAGCTGATAAGTAAAGCATATCCCCTTTACCTAGTAGTGTTTCTGCACCTGATTTATCAAGGATAGTTCTTGAATCAATGCTAGAACTTACAGCAAATGCAATTCTCGATGGAATATTAGTTTTAATAACTCCTGTAATAACGTCAACCGATGGCCTTTGAGTTGCTATTATCATATGTATACCAGCTGCTCTTGCTTTTTGTGCTATTCGAGCAATTGATTCTTCTACTTCTTTTGAAGAAACCATCATTAAATCAGCTAACTCATCTATAATAACTACTATATATGGTAGTTCTTTATAGTCTGGATCTTTTGCAGCTATCTTATTATAACCTTCCATATTTCTAACTCGAGCTCTTGCAAATTCTCTATATCTGTTTTCCATTTCAAGAACCACTTTATGAAGAACATCGGCTGCTTTTACTGGATCTGTAACAACAGAAGTAAGTAAGTGTGGTATACCATCATAAATTGATAGTTCAACCATCTTAGGATCTATCATTATCAGTTTAACCTTATCTGGTTTATTTTTTAATAATATACTTGTAATTATCGTATTTACACAAACTGACTTACCACTTCCTGTAGAACCTGCTATTAATAAGTGAGGAGTTTTATCAATTCTAGTGAAAATTGATTCACCGGATACATCTTTACCTAATGCAACAGACAGTGGTGAATTATCTTCATCATTAACAAAAACCTCTTTCATCGTTACTAGCTCATTTACCGTATTAGGTATTTCTATACCTATCAATGATTTACCGGGAATTGGTGCTTCAATACGCACATCCTTAGCTGCTAGATTTAGTGCTATATCATTACTCAAGTTTACTATCTTACTAACCTTAGTTCCTGGGGTTGGTAAGATTTGGAACTGTGTAATTGATGGTCCTACTATTGCTTTGACAATCTTAACCTCAATACCGAAGTTATTAAATGTACTTTGAAGAATTTTTGATTTCTCTACTACGTCACCTTTAGTAATAGTTTGCTTCTTAACTGGGTTATTAAGTAGTGTAACTGGTGGAAGTTGATAATTATCATATGACTCTTCCGAAACTATTTCATTAACTGTTTCATCTTCTACAGTAATATGTTCTTTATTTAATTTAGTCTGTTTTCTAGAAGGACGTTGTACAATTTCCTCATCATAGAATTCATCATCTTCTTTGAATTCTCTTATATCAACAACTAAATCTTTATCTTTAATTTTATTATATCTCTGTTCATTAGAGTTTTCTCTATTAATATTAGACGAATTATATTCGTCATAGATAATATCATCCTCTTCTTGGTAATCGTCTAAAGTATCTTCTATATACTCATTTTTATCAAATGCATTAACTATATGATGTTTAATCCTTAAGACTAACTCCCTATGATTAATATTAAAATATAAAAATATAACTGTTATTATAGCTGATATTATTACCAATAATGAACCATAATAAGATAATAAATAAATTAAGAATTTAACAGGATAATATGATAATAATCCTCCACCATATGAACTAACTCTATTATTGTAAATATCATTAAAACCTAATAAATTATTATCACTATTACCAATGTAAATTAACTGAAATAGAAAATCTACTAAAATTAATAATACTACTATAATTGCTGGAGTTTTTAGCTTTTTATTCATAATATAATATATTGGCGTTGCAACTATTATTATATAGATAAGATAACTAAAACTTCCGAATAAATATTTAAAAAATGCATCAAAAAATCTACCAATAAATCCCATTTGTAAAACAGCTAAAATTACTATAAGAACAGAAATTACAAAATATAATCCACGATAGGCTTCTTTAGACAAAACGGGAATAACATTTTTCTTTGGACTTTTCTTTACACTTGTATTTTTACCACTTACCTTAGTGGTTTTCTTGTTTTTATTAGTTTTACTTGTTTTTTTTGTGCTTTTTGTCTTTTTATTGCTCAATCTTCTCTCCTTTCTAGTCTTCTTCTACAAAAACTGCCTCAGTAGGGCAATTAATTTTTGCTTCTAAAACTAAACTACGATACTTTTCAGCAACTTCCTCAGTCATCTTATTATCGTCGATAATGCAATACGCTATTCCGTCTTCGTCATAATCATATACATCAGGGCATATCGCATTGCAATTACCACAGGCAATACAATCTTCTCGTATTATTTTAGTTTTCATTATTTTCTTCTTTCAAAAATTTAGAAAATTTCTCCAACGATTCTTTTCGATGACTGATACTATTTTTTTCGTCAGAACTTAATTCTGCAAATGTTTTTTCTAAACTTGGAACATAAAATATAGGATCATATCCAAAACCATTGTTACCTCTTTGTTCAGAGATAATTTCACCATGACATTCTCCTCTAAAAGTAAGTTCCGTACCATCAGGTTTAACTAACGCTATTACTGATACGAACTTAGCTTTTGATTTCTTACCATCTAACTCAGATAATACTTTCTCTATATTCTTTGCATCAGTTTGTTCTTTTGAATATCTTGCAGAATAAACTCCAGGACGACCCTCTAATAGTTCAACACTAAGTCCACTATCATCTGCTATTGCAGTTTTTCCTGAATATTTTGAGATTGTTCTTGCTTTTATCAAAGCATTTTCTTCAAATGTTAATCCATCTTCAATAATTTCATCAGTAAAATTAATATCTTTTAAAGTTAGAATATTATAATCACTCAATATGCTTTTAATTTCTTCAACTTTATGTGCATTATTCGATGCTAAAATCAATTCTTTCATTTTATCACTCCTATATTTCAACTACTTCTGCATTAATATCTTTCTTTAACCACTTAGAAGCAATGCTATCAAAATTATCACTTTTTTGTGAAATAAAGAATCTGTGTTCTTTTTTATTAAACTTTTTCTGATGTAATTTTGTATATCCTAAAACAGTACTTACTTCACGTGCTGCTTCTCTTCCTGAAGAAATAACTTTAATATTATTACCATAATATTCTTCTATATCTTTCTTCAATATAGGATAATGTGTACAACCAAGAACTACAGTATCAACTCCTAGTGTATTAGTATTACCTAATGTATCAGATATTAAATTTTTAGTAGCCTCTTTATCAAGATTTCCTTCTGACTCAATAAACGGTACAAAAGCTGGGCAAGCTTTATCAAAAACTATAATATCAGAATTGATATTTTCGATTTCTATATCATATACTTTTGAATTTGCTGTAAATTTGGTTCCTAATACCAGTACTTTATTATTCTCTGTTGCTTGTATAGCTCGTCTTGCACCAGGTTGAACAACTCCTATAATAGGTACTTCATATTTATTTTGCAGATAGTCTAGTGCCGCAGCTGTTGCAGTATTACATGCTAAAACGACTAGCTTTACTCCCTTATCTATTAAGAATTTTACTGCTCTATCCGTATTTTTTATTATTTCTTCCTTTGTCTTATCACCATAGGGACAATTTTTAACATCGCCGAAATAATAGATAGTTTCATTGGGTAACTGTCTCATAATTTCGCGAGCAACTGTTAGTCCACCTACTCCACTATCAAATACTCCTATTGCATTATTCATATATGGCCTCTTTCTTAATTAGAACCGAGCATCTCTTCCAGTTCTAATATTTTAGTATAAGATTTAGTTTCTATTCCTACAAATTCTTTAAATACCATATTTAAAAATGAGAATAATCGAATTAAATCTTTGTTTTCTATTTCCAAACTTTCTAAAAAGTCGATATTTTTAACAGTCATATAATATGTAAGTTTCACTAATGAATCACTAAGACCATATACACTATGATCAATATTAAACTTATCAACAAAGCTATTCTTTAAAAAGCTATATCCTACATAAGGTTGATCTGTTTTTTGATATTTAAACATAAAACCCTGACCTTTTAAAATTTGACACAAAAAATATATTAAAACAAGTTTTTCAGAAACATCATTTTCTATATTTTTTAAACATACCTTCAATAACTTATACATATTAAAAATATCATCATTTATTAAATTAACATATTCCAACATATTGGCAACATAGCTATTTTTTAATATGTCATATACAATATTTGTATACGTGTTTTCTATCTCAAGGTTTGTAATTTTGTTCATACCACTAGTAGGAAAAAAATTAATAGATACCTCATATGGTGTACTCACCTTAATTTTCTTCTTACTTTTATGGACATTTTCGTAAAAAAAACTTTCTATATTACCTTGTTCAGTTAGAACGTGTAATATTTCATGGTAATCTCTATATCTTATTTTTTTTATTATTATTCCTGTAATAAAATTTCTATTAGTCAAAGATATCATCCCTATAGCCAAGGTCACGAATTTGATTTGGTTTTGATCTCCAGTTATCTATTACTTTAACCCAAAGCTCTAAAAACACTTTCTCTCCTAGAAGAACCTCTATATCTTTTCTTGCTCTAGAACCAATTTCTTTAATCATTTTACCTTGTTTTCCAATAATCATACCTTTTTGTGATTTTCTTTCAACAACAATTGTAGCGATAATATTTTTCTTTTTACCAGGTTGTTTCTCTATTCTGTCAATTACAACAGCAATTGAATGAGGAATCTCTTGCTCTGTTAATTGTAATACTTTCTCTCTAATAAATTCTGAAATAACAAAATACTCCGGAGAGTCCGTAATTACATCATCAGGATACATTTTAAAACTTGGTTGTAAGTATTTTTTTGTTGTATTTAATAGATTATCAACATTTATTGATTTTAATGCTGAAATTGGAACTATCTCAACAAAATCGTATAAATCTTTATAAAATTCAATAATCTGAATCAATTGTTCAGGTGAAATTAAATCGATTTTGTTAATTAGTAAAAATGTTGGAACTTTTAATTCCTTAACTATGTTTATTAAGTGTTGATCTCCAGGCCCAAACTTCTCACTCGCATTTATAATTAGGTAAACTATCTCAGATTCTTGAATTGCACTACTAGCAAGTTTCATCATATAATCACCAAGTCTATGTTTTGGCTTGTGAATACCTGGTGTGTCAATAAAAACTATTTGTGAATCATTATCAGTATAAACACCATTTATAATGTTACGTGTCGTTTGTGGTTTATCCGACATTATTGCTATTTTTTGTTTTAAAATATTATTTAATAACGTAGATTTACCAGCATTAGGTCTACCTATAATTGTGACAAATCCCGTTTTAATTTGTTCTTCAAACATGCTTATCTCCTTAAACCAAACTTCTCAAGAATCTCATCTTGTTTACCAAACATTTCTTTTTCATCTTCTTCAGTCATGTGGTCATAACCTAGTAAGTGTAAAAATCCATGTACTGCAAGAAAACCTATTTCTCTATCAAAACTATGTTCGTACTCTTTTGCTTGTTCATGAGCAATATCTACACAGATAATCACATCACCAATAGAATTAATCTCATCTTCAAGACCAATAATATCAATTTCATCTTCAACCTCGTCATTTAATGCAAAAGAGATAACATCTGTAGGTACATCTTTGCCTCTATAGTCACGATTAATTTCTTGTATTTCTTCTTTACTAACAAATGATAACGACATCTCAGTAATTTCAGTATCAATATTTTCATACTCTGCAGCACATTCTAATAGTTTCAGTAACATATCTTTTGTACTATCTTCTACTAAGTTATTATCATCTATAATTTCAACAAATGTCATGATTTTCTCCTTATATATTCTTATTTAGAGGGGCTAATTCAAGACAAAAACCCTAAATTCTCCCCTCACATACTATTTTAATTTATTAAAATTTTGTTGTCTTAAAGCTTCATAAATTATTAATGCAGCTGTATTAGACAAGTTTAGAGAACGAACATTTTCGCTCATTGGAATACGTAATGCTTGTTCACTATATTTCTCTCTAAATTCCTTTGGTAAACCTTTTGTCTCTCTACCAAAGATAAAATAGATATCCTCATTATCTGTATTTGAAAAATCAAAATCACAATAATTTTTTGTTCCAAATTTAGTTATAAGATAATAGTGCTTATCATTAGTTGCTTCTAAAAACTCATCAAAACTATCCCAAACAACTAAATCTAGATGTTCCCAATAATCTAAACCAGCTCTTTTTACATGTTTATCATCAATAGAGAATCCTAGCGGTCTAATTAAGTGTAATCTTGTATTAGTTCCAACACAAGTACGTGCAATATTTCCTGTATTAGCTGGAATCTCTGGTTGGAATAAAACTATATTATTCATAATTAACTAGAATGGAAGTTTGCCACCGAACATTCTTCCAAGACCCTTTCTTTTAGATTTATCATTCATAAGTCCGCCGAATTGTTTCATCATTTTTCTCATTTCTTCGAACTGTTTGATTAGTTTATGAACTTCATTAAGAGGACGACCACTACCTTGTGCAATACGTTTTCTACGTGGTACGTTTATAATATCAGGATTTTGTCTTTCTTCAATTGTCATTGACTTAATAATAGCCTCGATATAGACAAATTGTTTTTCATCAACTGCATCTAAATTCATATTTTTTAGTTTACCCATTCCTGGAATCATTCCAAGTATGTCTTTAAGACTACCTAATTTTTTTACTTGTTCTAATTGAGTTAAGAAATCTTCAAAAGTAAAACTTTGATTTAGAATTTTTTCCTGCATTTTTTTAGCTTCATCTTCATCAATAGAAGCTTGTGCTTTTTCAATTAATGTAAGTACGTCACCCATACCTAAAATACGAGATGCCATACGTTCTGGGTGGAATAACTCAAGGTCATTCATTTTTTCACCCATACCGACTAACTTAATTGGTTTTCCTGTAATAGACTTAATAGATAGTGCAGCACCACCACGAGTATCACCATCTAACTTAGTTAGTACTAAACCAGTAATATCAAGTTGTTCATCAAATGAAGTCGCAATATTAACTGCTTCTTGCCCTATCATAGAATCGACAACAAGTAATATTTCATCTGGTGTTGTAGCAGCTTTAATGTTTTTTAATTCATCCATTAATAGTTCATCGATGTGTAAACGTCCAGCTGTATCGATGATTACATAGTTGAAATAATTTTCTTTAGCAAAAGCTAATCCATCCTTAACAATATCTACTGGATCTTTATCTACATAAAATACTTCGATATCAAGTTGCTTACCTAATGTTTTTAATTGTTGAACTGCAGCAGGTCTATAAACATCAGCAGCAATAAGAAGCGGTTTTTTCTTCATAGTCTTTTTAACTTTAAGCGCTAATTTACCTGCTGTTGTTGTTTTACCAGCCCCTTGAAGACCAACCATCATAACAGTAGTAATTTTACCACCTTGGTTTAATTCAACATTAGATCCACCTAGTAGGTCAACTAATTCTTCATTTACGATTTTTACAACTTGTTGTGCTGGAGTAAGAGATTTCATAACCTCTGTTCCAACAGCTCTTTCACTTATTTTCTTAACAAATTCTTTTACAACTTTGAAGTTAACGTCCGCTTCTAATAAAGCTAATCTAACTTCACGCATCATTTCTTTTACATCCGCTTCTGAAACTTTACCTTTTCCAGTAAGCTTAGCTATTGTGTTTTGTAATCTTTCTGATAAATTCTCAAATGCCATACAAGCTCTCCTAATTTTCTAGTTTTATCAATTCTTCAACATACGTTAGTACTTCTGTATCAGTAGTTGATTTTTTTATCTCATTTAGTAAAAACAATCTCTGATTGTTTAATTTAATTAAATTTAACTTCTCTTCAAACTGTTCTAATTCTAATATTGTTCTCTTAATATTATTAGATACAGCTTGTTTTGATATATTATAATTTTCAGAAATCTCTGTTAGCGACAAATCGTTAAAATAATAGTCATCTAAATACTGTCTTTGTTTATCACTAAGTAATTCAGAGTAAAAATCATAGAGTTGTGAAATCTTTATAACTTGTTCTATTTCCACAATGTTCCTCCAGTCATTAAATATAAATCTACATCATTATATTATACGATAAAATCGCGTTTTTTTCAAATTTTTACCGCTTTTTTAAAAAATAAAATCAACTCAAATTAAAACTATTTTGAGCTGATTTATTTACATTTATTTTAAAATATATAATTTATTTTTAATACAAATTAATTTGAATTATTTACATATAATCCAGTGCAGAATTATCAATCGTTATTGTAATTTTCTCCCTAGAAAAACTTTCGGCAAAGTAATCATTAATATACTTTAATAAAGAATAAAGTTTATTATAATCTTCATCTTGATATCTTATAGCAATATTGAATTTATATTCATTATTTATTTTATAAAATAGACTCTTATTAGGCCCTAATACTGATAAATTAGTTTGTTTCTTACTAATAAAATCGAATATCATCTTAGCTACACGTTCTGTCTTTTTTTCATCATATCCTTTTATTGTTATAAATGAGATTTTACAAAATGGAGGATAGTCTATTAACTTTCTTCTGTTAAGTTCATATTTATAAAATTTCTCATAGCTATGTTCAATTGCATAATCTAGTATATTGCTGGCTATATTAGTTTGAAAGACAACTTCTCCTTCCTTCTTACTTCGTCCAGCCCTACCAGCAGTTTGAACTAGTAATTGGAATAGTTTCTCATTTGCTTTAAAACTAGGTAGTGCTATCATATTATCAATAGATAATACACCAACTAAAGTAATATTTGGGAAATCTAGTCCTTTTGAGATCATCTGCGTTCCTAATAAAATATCAGATTTGTGATTTTTAAAATCAGTAAGTAGCCTTTCATATGCGCCTTTTCTACTAGTGGTATCAGAGTCCATCCTTGTAATTCTAACACCTGGTATATTTTGATACAGGTACTCTTCAACGCGCTGTATACCATAATTCCCCGAAACTAATTCTGGATGTTCACAACACTTAAGTATATTAGAAATTTTCTTTTGATATCCACAAAAATGACAGTGTAGTGAATTATCATGTTTATGGTAGTTTAAACTTATATCACAATTTTCACACTTATATAAATGTCCACACGAAAAACAACGAATAAAATTAGTATATCCTCGTTTATTCATTAATAAGAGTACTTGTTCCTTCTTCTCTATTTTTTCTTTTATCTTAGTAAGTAATTCACTAGCAATTACATCTTCTTTTTCTGCGGTATGAACTATATTTATCATCGGCAATTTATTATTAAACCTATGTGTAAGCTTTAATAAATTATTGGGATTATTCTTTTCAAAATTATAATATAGATCAACTGAAGGTGTTGCACTAGCATATACTACAGTAGATTTATTATAGATTCCACGCTTTCTAGCAATATCCTTAGCATCATATCTTGGTGACTCAGTCTGTTTATAACTATTTTCATGCTCTTCATCAATGATAATAATACCAAGATTATTAAACGGTGCAAAAACTGCTGAACGAGTCCCTAAGCATATTTTAACTTTACCATCACGAATTTTTTTCCACTCAGTATACTTTTCTTTTGCATTGAGTCTAGAATGTATAACTGCTATGTTATCGCTAAATACTTTTCTAAATTTCTTTTCAATTTGCGGTGTTAATATTATCTCTGGTACTAAAATAATAGCTTCTTTCCCTACTCTAATAACCGCTTCAACAAGTTTTATATAAATCTCTGTTTTCCCTGCACCTGTTACACCATGTAAAAGATACTCATTGAATTTATTAGTATTGAAATTCTCACTAATTCTGTCATAAATCTCTTGTTGATGTCCACTTAATTTCGTATTATTGTCTAGTATAGATGTATTTATATCATGTTTAACATCTTCTTCAATAATTCTAATTACATTCTTTTCAAGTAGTTTTTTCGTAACAGAGTTTCCTATATTTAGTCTATCTTTAACCTTTGATTTTTTTATTTTATTATTAGTAATTAAATAATCAACTAGTTCTTTTTGTTTTTTTGTTAATTTAACATCTTCATATTTATCTAGCACATAAAACTCTTCTGTTTCGTTGTTTTTAATTTCTTTAATTCTACTTATCAGTCTAATTGCTTTTAGTGAGATTAAATATCCTATTTGTTCAATTGATAATATCTTCTCGAATTTATTCTTTTCGATTAAGTTATCCGTATTGAAGTGTTTTGTATAATCTAAAAGTAATGTTTTATTACCATCAAGTAGCTCATAGTATTCTATATACTTATTCTTTAGGCTTGTAGGAACAATTGTTTCAATTGCCTGTATTCTTGTACAAAATAGTTCATCAGCCATTACTTTAGACAATAAAATCATTTCTTTTGTTAATATTGGAAAGTCATCCTTTAGTCTTTTAATATATTTAAACTTATTCGTTACTTCTACTTCAGAATTCCCACTTCTAGTATCAACGACATAACCTTGAACCGTTCTTGTTCCAAAAGGAACCTCGACTCTGTATCCTACTATATCTATATCTTTAAATTCATCAGGTACAAGATAAGAATATACTTGATTAACATTATGATTATTTACATCAATTATTACCTCAGCATACATAATCTCACCTCCTTCAAATTAAAATCCATTTATTTTGATATTTCATCAACTATAGCTTTTGCTATATTATTTTTACTACTTTTATCAATTTTCTTAATATTATCGTGTCTGTCTATTATATAGACCTCATTATCATCACTACCAAAACCTATATCTTTTTTAGATATATCATTAGCAACAATATAATCAAGATTTTTCTTAACAATCTTTTCCTTTGCATACTCTATCAAATTATTTGTTTCAGCTGCGAAACCAATGATTTTTTGCCCCTCATGTTTATTATCGCCAACATATTTTAATATATCTTGTGTTCTTTGAAATTCAATTGTTAAATTCCCATCTTGTTTTTTCACTTTTTTATCAAAAATCTGAACTGGTGTATAATCTGAAACAGCAGCTGCCTTTATAATAAAATCACAATCCTTAAAATTATTTTTTACTGCTTCAAACATATCATTTGTACTAGTGATTTTTACTTTCTTCACATTATTGCTAATACTATCATTATCAACACTAGATACTAAGATTACTTCCGCTCCTCTTCTTGCACACTCATTCGCAATAGAGATACCCATTTTCCCTGTAGACGGATTTGTTAAGCATCGAAATGGATCGATGAATTCTTTTGTAGGTCCCGCTGTTACTAATACCTTTTTATCTTTTAAATCCTGTTCAACTTCTTGAAACACAAAACTTTCAATTTTATCAATAGTTGGAAATTTACCTTCTCCTACATCACCACATGCTAAAAGCCCGCTATCAGGTTCCACAAAATTAAAACCAAGTTTAATTAATCTATTCATATTATCTTGAATAATTGGATTTCTATACATAAATGTATTCATCGCTGGAACAATATAAACAGCAGATGTATCTCTAACTGCTAGCATTAATGAAGTAGCTAAGTCATCTGCAATTCCATTTGAAAATTTTGAAATTAAATTAGCTGTTGCTGGAGCTACAATTATTTTCTCCGCCCACTTTGTTAAGTCTATATGTTGTATTTCATTTTCATCGACTTCTTCAAAAGTACTTGTGTAAACTCTATTTTTTGTTAAAGTTTGAAATGGTAGCTGTGTAACAAAATTTTCAGCATTTTTTGTAAGTATTACTTTAACATTATTACCTTGTTTCACAAGAGAGCTGCATAAATCAATTGACTTATATGCTGCAATCCCCCCCGAAACTATTAATAAAATATTCATGGAATTCTCCTTTAAACTTAATTAATATAAGTCATGATCAATATTATTTGTTCCAAAAACCGCTGTTTCAAGTTTTGATAGTCTTTTTAATATATCTAAGTTTGTTACCTGAACAGGTTTATCTTCACGACTTGTATTTTTTAAAGCTTCAATTTTAATTTTTAAGTTTTGATTTTCTATTTCTAATTCTTTAAGTCTAGTTATAAGTTTATCTAACTTCATATAGTCTTCAATTATTAAATCTAAATAGTCATTAACATCTTCTTCACTATATCCCTTGACTCTATTTTTTCTAAACTCTTTTTCATAAATTTCTTTTGCTGTTAAATTTAATTCAACACTCATAATTTAACTCCTTTAATTAAATTCACTAAAATATGCAACACAACTAACAAAATATAGCGGTGCTGTTTCAGCTCTCAGTATTCTTTTTCCTAATCCTATCACATCAAATTTATTTTCAGTTAAAAAATCAACCTCCTGCTCAGAAAGTCCACCTTCACTTCCAAAAACAGCTATAACCTCTTTATTACTTAAATCAGAATGCAATAAATTTTTCAAGTTGATATTTTCCTCATTAACAGATTCCTTCTCATAAGCTACAACTTTACTATCAAATTTTTCAGAAAATACAATTAAATCTTTTAAACTATCGACATAAGTAATATCAGGAATTACATTTCTCTTAGATTGCTCAGCAGCCTCTTTTACAATTTTATTCCATCTATTCAACTTAGAATCTACCTTATCTTTTTTTATTTTGGCAATATTTCTCTCAGAATTAAATAAAACTATATTACTAACACCTAATTCAGTTAATTTTTGCATTAAATATTCAATTTTATCATTTTTTAATGGCGGAATAGCCACTGTTATCTTTGTCGATAATTCATTAGTACCTATTACTTGTTCATACGGCGTAATAAGAACCTTGTCTACATTATTATCAACAATCGTACAAATGTATTTAATTTCATTATTAAATACAACATATACTTTATCTTCTATTTTCTTTCTCATAATTCTTACAATATGATTACTGTCATCTTTAGACAATTCATATGTTGATTCAACATTCAAATCTTCATTTATAAAATACTGTTGCATAAAAACTCCTAAATTTTAATCTTACAACTAATTTTACCTTATAATGCATATTAATTCAATAGTAGCAATCCTAATATAAAAGTAACGACTCGTAAATTTACTTTACAAGTCGTTACCTTTTTTATCAATTATATCTTGAAATTAATTCAAACAAAATTGACATTAATATTACATTTAAAATATATTAGTTAGCTTCCAGCTGGAATATAACCTTCGATATGTTCTTTAGCTAATTTTTCATGTTCTGGGTAAGTTTTTGAGAAATAAGCTTTTCCATCTTTTGTAGCATGCAAGAAGAATAAATAGTCTGTATTCTCAGCATTATTTAAAGCTTCATACGACGCAGACCCAATCGATGAAATAGGTCCTGGCGGCAAACCAATAACTGCATATGTATTATAAGGTGAATTTAGCGATAATTCTGCCTGTGTTGGCGCTCCAGTTAACTTATCAGCTGCATAGTTTGCTGAAGGATCAGTCTGTAATTTCATTCCTTGAGCTAATCTGTTTAAGAATACACTTGCAATAAGTTTATTCTCATCTGATTTTGTAGATTCTTTTTCAAGAATACTTGCCATTGTCATATAATCATGAATAGAAATTTGTTTATCCTGTCCATTTATTTTCCATGTTTTATTATTTTTCTTGTATAATGGCACTACTTTTTCGTTAGTTAACTTAACCATTTTAGTTATTAAGCTTTCTACAGTCTCATTATCACTTATATCATAAATAGCCGGGTATAAATATCCTTCTAAAGCATATTTAATATTTTTTCCATAAACATCGTCTGTGATTAATTCAGGAAACTGTTTCTGTAATTTTTTAATAAATTCAGCATTATTAACTTTTTCTAAAAATTCATCACTACTTAATTTGGTTTTTTCTAAATTCTTAGCAATTTTAATAATACTATCACCTTCTATTAAAGCAAATGAATTACCTGAGCTAGCTTTATTTTTAGCACCAAGCTCTTGCATAATTTGAGATAAGCTCATGCTTTGTTTTAAATTAAAGTTACCCACGTAAAATGATGTATTTGGGTGTAACCTTGCATAGATTTTAAATACTTCTTCGTTTTTTATTAAACCTTTAGCTTTTAACTCCTGTGCAATTTTAGCACTACCATAATTTTCTCTAATTTCAACGGGAATATCTTTATTATTAGACTTATCAACTGGAGTTGTCATATAGTAAAACAGTGATAAGACTACTATTCCTAGAACAACAAAGAAAGTAATAATTACAGGAATGATTGATTTTTTCTTCCTATTTTTTTTCTTTAGTTCTCTACTTCTTCTAATTTTATCTTCTCTCATCTTTTACTCGCTTTCATCGTAGTAGAAAGTATCTAATACTTCTGAAATCATATCATATTCTTCATCTGTTTCAACTGGTTCAAATCTAACACTATCCTCACCATCTTCAACACATACCATTGGGAAAATGCTAATTTCCTCTTCGTCAATTGTTTCTTCTTCAGCGAAAATGTAGTATAAGTTACCGTTTGTTGGATTAGTAAATTCTAAAATTTTACGGTATTCTTTTTCTTCGCCTTCTAATGTACTAAGTGTGTACACCTCTTCTGTATTATCGATACTAATGTTTTTTAAATCTTTCTCTTGCATTTTATTATCCTCCTAAAATATATATATTAATTTAATTTATCTAAATATGTCTGAAGTATTAATACCGCAGCCATTTTATCAATAACATTTTTTCTTTTTTTTCTTGAAACATTAGCTTCAAGAAGTACTCTTTCAGCACCCATTGTAGTCAAACGTTCATCTTGTAAAATAATTTCAACATTTTTAATTTTCTTTTTTAATACTTCTACAAAATACAGTGTTGCTTCTCCTCTAAAACCTACAGAATTATCCATGTTTTTAGGAAGACCAACTACTATTGTTCCTACATTATGCTCTTGAACTAATTCCTTAATTCTTTTAATTTTAAAATCTTTAACCTGCTCATTAATATTTATGGTTTCTATACCTTGAGCAGTAAACCCTAACAAATCACTAACGGCAACACCGATAGTTTTTGATCCGTAATCAAGGCCCATAATTCTTTTATCTAACATTTAAGACTCCTGTATAAAAAAGTATAATAAGTACTCTAGTATATCATCCATTTCTATTAATCTTATTTGCTCCCTTGCATGATTATCTCTAGGAATATATACTGGATCAGCAGTTTTAATATATCCCATTAGTTGATTAATAGGATCGTATCCACGCTGCTTAATTGTCTCAACAACATTTTTTAGAATGTTGTGAATATCATTTTTATCATAAAAGTTGCTATCAAATAATCTTGTTTCATCGAAATTTGTCATAATCTTTACCTCCGATTATACTAACTCTACTAAGATACCTACTGCATTTTCTCCTGTATGTGTCGAAATAATTGGTGTTGTTGTAAATATTTCATCTTCACTTACTTCATACCCAAAAGTTTCTTTTAATTCTGATTTAATTAGATCTACATACTCATCAGCTAAAGCATTCGGCAAGCTGATATTTTTTATAGTTCTATTTTGCTTTTCTTCTTCAATATATTTTATTAAAGTATGAACAAGTTTTTTCTTACCGCGTACTTTATCTAAAGCAACTAACTCAGTTTCTTTTAACTGCGTTAAAACTTTAATATTTAGTAATCCCCCAATTAAAGCTTGTGACTTACTTAGTCTACCACCTTTTACCAAATTGTCAAGTTTATCGATTGTAACATACGTTAAAATATTCTTAGCTTTTTCTCTTAAGTTCTCTGCAATTACTTCTACATCAACATTTTCATCTAGTTGTTTTAGACATTCTTTAAGTAAGAAAACCATACCTCGTGTTGTAGTCTTAGTATCAATAACGTACACTCCTTCAAATTCTGAACTAGCAGTAACTGCTGTATTATAAGTTCCACTTAAAGCCGAAGACAGTGTTAAAACAATTATTTTATATCCTTCATTAGTCCATTTTTCAAAAGCTTCTATAAATTTTCCAATTGCAGGTTGACTTGTCGAATACGAAGTTGCTGTTCTCATTCTCTCAATATATTCATCATTACTAATTGTACGATAATCGTACTCTGTACCATCTATATTAATTGTCAGAGGAATTACATCCACATTATATTTTTCAATTTCATCAAAAGTTAAATCACTAGATGAATCAATAATTACTTTTACTTTTTCTACCATTTACTCTGTCCTCTTTCTTTTAAAATGTATAAACACAAAATCAAATTCATTATTTTCATCTTTAAAAAATTCTTCTCTACTAATTAGTTCCCATTCGTTTTCATCAAATTCAGGAAACTTCGTATCAGCTTCGACGATTGTATTTACTTCTGTTATAAACATTTCGTCACATTTATCAAAATATTTATTATATATCATTCCCCCACCGAAAATATAAGCCTTTTCCGTCTCTATATTATCTAAAATAGAATCATCTGTATATACTTCAATATTTGAATAGTGACTTAAAGAATCCTTATCACGAGTTAAAACCCTATTAATTCTATTTGGAAGTGCTCTACCAATGCTATCTAAAGTTTTACGTCCCATGATAATAGTTTGGTTAGTTGTTAATTCTTTAACCCTTAGCATATCATTTTTCAAACGCCATGGAATAGTATTTTCCTGACCTATTGATTTATTTTTATCGTATGCAACTATTAATGATAACATATTATACCTCCTAAACCGCTATTGGTGCTTTTATAAATGGATGACTTTCATAATTAACAATCTCAACGTCTTCAATTTTAAGATCGAAGATACTTTCAAAATCTTTAACTTTTAGTTCCGGTAATGAATAAGGCGTTCTAGACATTTGTTCTTTTACTTGATCAAAATGATTTTTATAAATATGAGCATCACCTAACGTATGAACAAATTCTCCTACTTCAAGACCACATTCCTTAGCAATTAAAATAGTAAGTAATGAATATGATGCAATATTAAATGGCACACCTAAAAATACATCTCCGCTTCTTTGATATAACTGACAACTTAATTTCCCATCGTTCACATAAAATTGGAATAATGAATGACAAGGTGGAAGTGCCATAGTATCAACTTCTGCTGGATTCCATGACGAAACTATTAAACGACGAGAAGATGGATTAGTTTTAATTTGTTCGACAACATTTTTTAATTGATCAATTCCATTAAAATCTCTCCATTGTTTTCCATAAACATTACCTAAATCACCAAACTTTTTAGAAAACTCTTCATCTGAAAGAATTCTTTCTTTAAAAATAGTCATTTGTTCTTTATACTGTTTAGAAAATTTTTCGTCAACTAGTGTTCTATGACCAAAATCTGTCATATCTGGTCCAGTGTATTCATCACTTTCTATCCATTTTTTAAAAGCCCATTCATTCCATATATTATTTTTATTTTCAAGTAAAAACTTAATATTAGTGTCTCCTTTGATGAACCATAATAGTTCAGACCATACTAAATTAAAATTTACTTTTTTTGTAGTCAATAATGGGAACCCTTCAGATAAATTAAACTTCATTTGGTATCCAAATATACTCTTAGTACCAACACCTGTTCTATCTTCTTTTTCTATTCCATTTTCTAAAATATGATTACATAATTTTAAATACTCTTTATCTGCCACTCTAATTCTCCATTACGCTTTATAGTTATGTTCTCTTAAATATTTCATCAAATCTTTAATTTTTTCTAATGAACTTTTACCGAAGTGATGCTCAATACCTTCTACTTCTTCGTAAACTTTATCTTCATCTACCCCTATTAATCTTAGAAAATCTTCTAATAGTTCATGTCTTGTTAAAGCATATTCCCCCATTTTTTCTCCTTGCTCGGTTAGGGCAATACCTCTATATTTTTCATATACAATATAGCCTTCAACATCAAGTTTTTTTAACATTTTAGTTACAGTAGATGGATAAACATCTAGCTTTTCTGCTATATCCGCACTTCGTGCATAGCCTTTGTTTTTTACTAAAGAGTAAATAACTTCAATATAATCTTCCATAGTTGGTGTTGCTTTTGCCATATTACATTCCTCCTTTATAAAATTTTAAATGGTGATTTTTCAACATTTGATTTAATAACTTCAATACCTTGCTTAGAAATATAATCTTGTAATAAGTCTTTTACTAAATTTTCTGTAAAGTGGCCGATATCAATAATATTCTTTTCCATTTCTACTGCATCAAGTGCAGCATGATACCCTACATCTCCTGTCAAATAGATATCAACTTCCGGTAGTGAATATAGGAAATCAGCCCCACTTCCTCCTAATAGTGCTACTGTACTTATTTCTTTATTATTTCCAATAACAGCAGAAACAGTTTCTAATGAGAATTTTTCTTTAATATATACTATAAAATCTTCAATAGATAATGATGAGGACAATCTCCCTATTCTTCCTAACCCAGCTTCCTTATCTAAATTATGCTCAAACAAGACTCTAATATCATCTAAGTCAAGCAGTTTGGCTAAGTAATCATTAAGCCCTAGTTTCGCTGAATCTAAGTTAGTATGAAATGAAATTACTGAAATATCATTTTTTATTAAATCTCTAATAATATTAGACTTGAAATCATCTGTAAAATCTAATGATTTCAGTGGTTTAAAAATAAGAGGATGATGGGAAACTATTAAGTCTATATTATTATCTATAGCTTCTTTCACTACTTTTGTAGTTACATCTAAGCAAACTAAAACCTTATTAACATTACTATTATTATCACCTAACATTAAACCAACATTATCCCATTTTTCAGCAAGTTTAACATCCGCTAATTCATTAAGTTGATTATATACATCTTTTACAGTGATCACAAATCTAACCTCCTTTAATTGTTATCATATTATTATAACACTTTATAAAAAATATTGCCATAACGAAACATAGTTTGTAATTAAAATAACATATTTATTTTCTATAATAATTTTTCTAACTCTATAAAATTATAGTTTCTATTAATACTTTATAAACATTAATAAACTTTATATTAACCTCATATACACTAGACATTTTTTCTATAATATATTATTATTGTTCATATAAAGAAATTAGTAGGAGTTAATTATGCAAACTGTAGAAGGTTATTTAAATAAAATTATTTTTCACAACAAAGAGAATAATTATTATATATTATCTATATTTTTAAATGATCAGTACGATTTTGTTGATGGAGATTATCTTAGTGTTGTCGGTACATTTAACGACTTCGAATTCGTTGAAGATGATTTATATTCATTTAAAGGAGAAATTGTACAACATAGAAAATATGGAACACAATTATCTGCAATTGTTGTAGAACCTGTGATTGAAAAAGATAAAGAAGCTATTGTTTCTTATCTTTCAAGCTCTATATTCCAAGGTGTTGGAAGAAAAACAGCCGAATTAATAGTTGATACACTTGGAGTTGATGCATTAGATAAAATTTATGAAGATAAAGATTCTCTATTTAACATAAAAGGTATTCCAGAACAACGAAAAGATACAATATATGCTACTATTGTTGCAAATAAACAAACACAAGACATTATCCTTAAACTTAACGAGTATAATCTTAGCAATAATTTGATTCTAAAAATATATAACTTCTATAAACATAATACACTTCGTACTATTACGGAAAGTCCCTACTCCTTAATAAAAGATATTAAAGGTATTAACTTTAAAACAGTAGATAAAATAGCCGAAACTAATGAAATAGCTGCAAACGACCGCGAAAGAATCCTATATGGTTTTATTTACACAATAAACTCATTTTGTTTTTCAACCGGTAATACATATATATCAAAAAACACACTACTCTATAATACGTTTAATATACTATATAGCTCTAGAAATATAGCCGTAGCTAAAGAAGATATACTAAGTTCTTATGACTACGCATTAGATAGCGGTAAACTAATAGAAATTGAAGACAGAGTATTTTTACCTGAAATTTACTATTCTGAGTACTCTATTTACAGTGACATTAGTAAAAGATTAGAACTTGAAGATGATTTTGATATAAGCGACAGCTTACTTGATAAATATATAGAAGAGGTTGAAGATGAATTAGAGATATCATACGATATCGTGCAAATAGCCGCAATCAAAAATTGTATTAAAAATAACTTCGCTATTTTAACTGGTGGTCCAGGAACAGGGAAAACTACAATAATACTTGCTGTAATAAAAATTTTCCAAAAAATTAAAAACTACAGTATTCATGACTTACTTGATGAATCTAGAAGTATTCTTACTTTATGTGCACCTACTGGTAAGGCTGCAAAAAGAATGTCAGAAAGTACTGGCTTTTATGCTTCAACAATTCATAAAGCTATTGGTTGGAGTACAGAAGACGAGAATATGGAAGAATTTGTTAGTGAAAAACATATCAAATCAGAACTAGTTATAATCGATGAATCTAGTATGATTGATGTATTTTTAATGTACAATTTACTAAAAATCATTAACAAAGATGCTAAAATTATACTAGTTGGAGACAATGACCAACTACCTTCTATTGCTCCTGGTAATGTCCTTAATGATTTAATTAATTCCAAAGCGATTTCCACAGTGAAATTAAATAAAATATTTAGACAAAGTGAACATTCAAGTATTATTAATATCTCGCACTCAATAAAAAATAACATTCCCTTTGATGTTTTGGAGAATTTCGATGATAAAGAATTTATCTCAGCAAACAAAAATGAAATGATAAATGTCATCTCTGCCATTTATGATGATTTAATAAAAGGTTCTGCAAAAGAAAATATTCAAATACTAGCTCCAATATACAAAGGTACAAGTGGAATCAACGAAATTAATATGGCTATTCAATCCAGATTTAACGATAATGAAGAGCAAATTGAATATGGAGAATTAATTTATAAAGTTAACGATCGTGTTATGCAGTTAGTTAATAGACCTGAAGATAATATATTTAATGGAGATATCGGATATATAGAACAAATTTATAAAGAAGGAAATAAATTTAAAATAGTAATAGATTATGACGGCAATTATGTAACCTACGAAAAGACAGAACTAAATCAAATTACTCTCTCTTATGCTTGTTCGATTCACAAAGCACAGGGTTCCGAATTTGAAAATGTTATAATTCCATTTATTGATAATTATAATTTTATGTTAAATAAAAATCTTACATATACGGCAATAACACGAGCTAAGAAAAAATTAATATTATGTGGTGATTCAAAGGTATTTTATAAATCTATTGAACCAACAAATGTCGTAACTAGACAAACCTCACTAGAGTGGTTCTTCACTACTGATAGAGAAGCGGAAATACAAAATATTGAATTAGAAGAAATTAAAGAATATATATTAGATTTTCAAAATATTAACTCTATCGATCCAATGATTGGTATGGACAATATAAAACCAACAGATTTTATTTAAGTACAAATAACAAAACCTAGATGTAGCTAAAACTACTTCTAGGTTTTCTTATTTTACATTACTGCAAGATCACGTGCAATCTTATCTATATCATTAATATTTAAGAAAGCGGCATCTATTGCAGCACCTTTCTTACTTTCTACTGAAGTATTCACAGCTGTAACAACATTTTTAGTTAAAGAATCTAAACGTTGAACTATTTGCTTAACCTCATCTAACTTTCCATATTCAATAGTATCGTTAGATAATGATTTTAATGTTAACATTGAAGCATTTACCTTCTCTGTTACTTCTTTGAATTTATTTACTTTATCTCCTAAAGAACGTCCTTTATCAAGATCAGTTTGAATAGCTCCTGCTAATTCATCGAAACTAAGTAACTCTTTAGAAAATGCAGTAAGTTTATTTTTCATAAAATCTTTTGAATATTTCTTATTAGAAATTTCAAAACTCTTATTAGCACTATCTTTAACACTGAATGTAGCAGTATTATTATTTTTAGTAACGATTACAATATTGAAGTCTTTATTATTAAACTCATTCGAATTAATACCATCAACACTAACTGTTTTTCCATTAAAACTATCTAATTTTAACGATTTTAGAAGTGTCTCAAAACCTTCTTTAGTAATTACTTCTTCATTAGTGGTGATTACTAATTTGTTATCTTTTTTATTAAATTCTGTTTTTTCTAGCTGGCTTATTGAAACAGAATTTGTAAGGTTTTGTAATTGTTCAGTAGAAATATCACCTTTAGAACTACAACCTTGCAAAATTAGCAAGGTTGTTAGTAATATTATCAGCTTTTTCATTACTTATTAGAATAATTCTGGTGCTGAGATAATGTTTAAGTTTTCGTCGATTTCAAATACTAATGGAGTACCAGTTGGTAAGTTAAGATCTAAGATTTGTTCATCTGAGATGTTTAATAAGTATTTGATTAACGCTCTTAAACTGTTACCGTGAGCAGAGATAAGTACGTTTTTACCAGCTTTAATTTGTTTAGAAATATCGCTTTCCCAGTATGGTAATACACGATCAATAGTAAGTTTTAAACTTTCTCCTGATGGGATTTCTCCTTCTGGAATTTCTTTATATCTATCGATGTTTCCTGGGTACATGTCGCTAGATTTATCTAACGCAGGAGGAGCTACGTCAAAACTTCTTCTCCAGATGTGAACTTGTTCGTCTCCGTATTTTTCTGCTGTTTCAGCTTTGTTAAGACCTTGTAAAGCTCCATAGTGTCTTTCGTTTAATCTCCAGCTTTTGTGTACTGGAATCCATAATAAATCTAATTCTTCTAAGAATAGGTTTAATGTTTTGATAGCACGTTTTTGGTATGAAGTGTAAGCCACATCAAAAGTAAGACCTAATTCTTTAAGAGTTTGTCCACCTTTAATAGCTTCTTGTCTACCTTTATCAGTGATGTCTACATCAACCCATCCAGTAAATCTGTTTTCAAGGTTCCATTGGCTTTCACCATGTCTAGTTAATACTAATTTCATTTAAGAAATCCTCCTAGTTTTGTTATTATATTTTTATTATACAATATTTTCTAGTATTAGTACATAGTTTTTATGTCGAAAACACAATTGAAAACGTTATAACTATAAGAATTAGTAAAAATATTTATGTTGTAGTATGGACTGATATATATTAGTATATAAAAATAAGATTAGGCTCTAATTACGGTACACCTAATCTTAAAGTAGTAAACAATATTTTTTTATCATAATAACCTACAGAACAGAAAATGTTTATATTAATACACTTTACGGTTCAATTTCCCTCTTTTTACAATTTTTAATTTATTAGTCTCAAAAAATGTAAATACTTTTGCTAATAAAACTAGTATGATTATCCAATATATAAACATAAAATTACCTTCTTTCTTTTCATACGTAAAACTTAATTTCTTATCGTACTTATATAATAACATACGGAAAACCGAAAATCAAGTAAAAAATTCATATTTCTTAATTTTTTTTATAAAGTCACTTGATTTTATATACGGTTTACTTTATAATTTATATATAGATAAAAAAAGATTGGAAAAAATATTATGACTACAACATTTAGTATTAGATTTAAACAATGTTTAAAAGAAAAGAATATAAAGCAAGCTGAACTTGCTCGTTCTACTAATATTACTCCATCATCAATTAGCGATTGGTCTAAAGGAAAATATACTCCAAAAAGAGATAAGCTTATTATATTAGCCGAATACCTATCAGTTAATCCAGATTGGCTTGTTGGTGACAGTGATACAATGGATATCGAAACTCCTAAAGAAAAGTCATTTAACACAGAAGATTTTTCTGATGATGTTTCTAAACTACCTATACTTGGAACTATCTGTGCTGGTGATGGTGTTTATATTGAAGAGGAATATGATGAGCATATTTTCATAGATCAAGGAATGAGAGCTGATTTCGCACTGAGAGTAAAGGGAGATAGTATGATTGAAGCTGGTATTTTTGATGGTGATTTAGTATTTATCCGCCAACAAAGTTCAGTTAGAAATGGGAAAATTGCCGCAGTTCGTTTAACTGATTGGAACGAAGCTTCTTTAAAGAAAATCTTCGTTAAAAATGACAATGTAATTCTTTATCCTTGCAATCCTGATTACGAGCCTATCGTTACACGTAACGTAGAAATAATTGGAGAATGTGTTGGAGTATATAGGGAACTTTAATTTTTTGTTTTTAAACAGATTATCAAACGGCAAAAAGCGAAAATTACTTAGATACTTTTCTAAGTAACTCTCGCTTTTTTTTATTTACGAACTAAAAACGCCATTCTATCTCGGCCATTTATATCTTTATAAACTTCAGCCGAATAGCCATTCATATCTGCTAGTTTTATAATCTTATCTTTCTGATCATATCCTATTTCAAAAAAAATGACTCCATTTTCATTTAAATAATCATTCGCCTGTTCTATAATTTTTCTATAAAAATACATACCTTCTTCTTCAGCAAATAATGCAAGATGTGGATCATATTTTAGTACATTATCCTGCATTGTAACCTTATCCTTACGGTCTATATATGGAGGATTTGAAACAATAATATCAAATTTATCATCAATATTATTAAAAATATCCGATTTTATGAATTTAATAGTAGCATCATGAGATTGTGAATTTTCTTTTGCAACTTCAATAGCTTCTTTACTAATATCACTAGCAATAACATCAACTGAAACTTGTTCTAATTCTTTTTTTAGCGTGATAGCTATTATACCACTTCCTGTACAAAGATCTAGAATTTTGAATTTGTTCTTATTAGAGGTATTTATATATTCAATAACTTTATATATAAGCTCCTCAGTCTCCATTCTCGGTGATAAGACATCTTTAGTAACTTTATATTTCCTATCATAAAAATATTCAAAACCTACTAAATGACTTAATGGAACATCTTCTTTAATATGTTTTTCAATCAAAGAAAAATATTTTTCTTCATTTTCTTTAGATATTTGCTCTGACAGACTATTCGAGAATAACTGTGGACTTTCGTCTAGTATATACATTAGTAAAAATCTAGCTAAAGACTCTTCTTTTCCTTGTCTTCTTAAAAGAAGACAAGCTTTTGTTATAGCTTGCCTTCTGTTCATTATAGTTCTTCACCTTTATTAAGTTCCGCCATTTTTTCAGCTTGTTCAGCAATACGAAGTGCTTCTAGAACTTCATCAAGTTTACCTTCCATAATTTGGTCTAATTTTTGAATAGTTAAACCAATTCTATGATCAGTAACACGGTTTTGAGGATAGTTATATGTTCTAATACGTTCAGAACGGTCCCCAGTACCAACTTTAGATTTACGTTCAGCATCAAACTTAGCTTGTTCTTCTTGTTGATATTTATCATATACACGAGCACGTAATACTTTCATAGCTTTCTCTTTATTCTTAATCTGAGAACGCTCATCCTGCATAGAAACTACAACCCCTGTAGGAATGTGAGTTAAACGTACAGCTGACATTGTTGTATTTACCGATTGACCTCCAGCACCACTTGATGCAAATGTATCAACACGGATATCATTTTCATTAATATCAATTTCAATCTCTTCAGCTTCTGGTAATACTACTACTGTTGCAGTTGAAGTGTGGATACGTCCACTTGATTCTGTTGTAGGGACACGTTGTACACGGTGCGCTCCACTTTCGAATTTCATCTTAGAGTAAACATCTTCACCAGAGATAATGAAGATTGCTTCTTTAATACCACCAATTCCAGTTTCAGAACGTTCTAGTACATCAACTTTCCATCCTTGAGATTCAGCAAATCTAGTGTACATACGTAATAAATCACCTGCGAATAATTGTGCTTCATCTCCACCTGCTGCTCCACGAACCTCAACAACAACGTTTTTACCATCGTTAGGATCTTTCGGTAATAATAGAATTTTTAATTCTTCTTCCATAGGTGCAAGAGTTGGTTCTAATTCCTTAATTTCTTCTTGCATCATTTCTTTCATTTCTTTATCTTCTTCAATTTCAAGAAGTTCTTTTGTATCTTTAATTTGTTGTACTATATCTTTATATTCTCTAAATACAGCTACTGTTTTTTCAATAGAGCGTTGTTCTTTTGAATATTCCATAAGTTTCTTTGTATCACTTACAACATCTGGATCACTAAGTAATTCGTTTAACTTTTCATAACGCTCTTCAACTATCTCAAGTTGTCCAAAAATTTCCATTTGTTCCTCCTAATTTATCTTTTAATTTCATGACAATGACGACATCTAGCTTCATATGATTCACTAGCTCCAATAACTACGATTGGATCATCATACTTAGCAGGTTCACCATTTATCAACCTTTGACTTCTACTTGCTTCTTTTCCACATTTATTGCATACAGCATGAAGTTTAGTTACCATTTCACTAATAGCCATAATCTCAGGCATAGGATGAAATGGTTCTGCTTTGAAATCCATATCTAAACCTGCAACAATAACACGAACTCCATCATCAGCAAGTTTATTTATAACTTCAACAATTTTATCATCAAAGAACTGCACTTCGTCAATTCCTATGATATCATATTTTTTATCATTTATATAGTCATAAATCTGCTCTGCTTTATCAATATTTACAGATTCATAACTATTTCCATTATGAGTAGAGACTTTGTTCTCTTCGTATCTATTATCTATAGACGGTTTGAATAGAAGCACGTTTTGTTTAGCAATTACTCCACGTTTTATACGTCTTAGCAGTTCTTCTGACTTACCAGAAAACATGCTACCACAAATACATTCTATCCATCCGAATTTTCTATTTTCTATCATTACATATCCCCTCGGGCTTATATTATACAATTACTAATAGAATAAAAACAGACAATCCAATAAAGAAATGTCTGTTTTATTTTTCTTACTTGATACCGTATTTTTTGTTGAAACGTTCGATACGACCATCTGCTTGAGCGAATCTTTGACGCCCTGTGTAGAATGGGTGGGTATCTGAAGAGATCTCAACTTTTAATAATGGGTATGTATTTCCATCTTCCCACTCGATAGTTTCTTTAGATGGTTTAGTTGAACCACTTAAAAATTTGAAACCACTTGTAGTATCCATGAATACAACTTTACGGTAATCTGGGTGAATTCCTTCTCTCATTATTATCGTCTCCTTCTGCCCTGAACGCTTTTAATACGAACAGAGTTATTTTTCAGTGAGTTAATCACATACCTACTTATTATAAATAATATTCTAAAAAAAATCAAGTACTTTTACTAATATTTGTAAACTTTTTTTGTTGACACCCTTATATATTTTTTAACCATTACATACAAAGATATATATTGTTATATCATATTACAAAAAGCGAGGTAATCAATATTTTGATTACCTCGAATATTATTATTTACTTTTTATTTCTTCAGTTGCAACATCTTCTCCGAACCATTTCTTAGAAATCTCTTGGAATTTCCCCTCTTTGTACATCTCATAGAATGCTTCATTAATTTTTTTAACAAGTGTTACATCTGCTTTTCTTGCTCCAACCGCAAAAGCTTCACTATCAAATCCAGCATTTAAAATATCAAAGTCTTCCAATTTGTTTTGTTGTTTTAAATAATAGTTCGCATACACTCTATCAATTAATAATGCATCTATTCTATCATTTTCTAAGTCGATTAAAGCCTCATTAAAGCTTTCATATTGAGTAGCATCATTGTTCTTCACAATATTTTTAAGAACTTCTGGATTTTCATTAAAAGTATCGTATCCGGATGAACCATTTTGAGCACCTAAAATCTTATCCTTTAAGTCTGTTACATTTTTGACACCTTTAGATTTCTTTACAACTACAACCTGTTCATTTACCATATATTGTTTAGTAAATTGAACAACAGCTTCTCTTTCTGCAGTTTTCGAATACCCATTCCAAATTAAATCAATATTTCCATTCTTTAATTCTGTTTCTTTTAAATCCCAGTTTATAGCTTGCCACTCTACCTTAATCCCATATTTTTCAAAGACAGCATTCGCTAAATCTATATCAAAACCAACGTTTTTTCCACTTTTATCTTGGAAGCCCATCGGTACAAAAGTATTATCAAAGCCAATAACAATCTTCTTATCTGTTTGAAAATCATTCCAATTATCTTTTTTTGGTTTATCTTTTCCTCCAGATGCACAACCTGTAATTATTAAAACAGTAATAACAAGTGTTAGAAAGAATCTTAATTTTCTCATTTAACCACCTCTTATTTCGGTTCTACTTTCAGAATACTATCAGCAATATTTTCAGCAAACTGCAAATCATGAGTTACAACAATTTGTGTAATACCTAGTTCTCTATTCTTAAGTATTAATTTTTCAACTTCTAATCTTAATTCAGGATCTAATGCACTAGTTGGTTCATCATAACCTATAATTTTTGGATTTATCATCATAGCGCGAGCTAATGCAACACGCTGTTTCTGTCCACCAGATAATGACGTTGGATAATTATTAATCTGTTTTTCTAAACCAAGTTTTTCTAACAATTCAATCCCCTTTTTCTCAGCATCATTTTTTTCCATATTCATAGTTTTAATTGGAGATAAAACTAGATTTTCTAGGACAGTAAGATGAGGGAAAAGCTGAAAATCTTGGAACACAAAACCTAAAAGATTTCTTTTTTCCAATTCATCAATCGGAAGAGACTCACCATTATAGATAATTTCACCTGAGTCTATTTTTTCAAGACCAGCTAACATTCTTAATAGGGTTGTTTTCCCACCACCAGAAGGACCAACTATCGCTAAAATTTTATTCTCTTCTATAGTTAAATTAAAATCTGAAAGTATTTGTCTATCTTTGAATTTTTTACTAATATTTTTTAATTCTAACATACATTACCTCCTGTCGTAATTATAACGTTTTTCAACTTGTTTAGATACAACTGTTACAATACCTATTAAGATTAAATATATTGCCCCTGCAACAAACATTGGTAATAAACTAGCATCTCTATTAGCAGCAGTTCTACTTGCTAATATTAGGTCACTAATTCCTAATGCATAAACTAAAGATGTATCCTTAACAAGACTCATTATTTCATTAAACACACTAGGTAATACAATTTTTATTACTTGCGGTAAAATAACATATCTAATTGTCTGAAATTGAGTAAATTTCAATACCTTTGCTGCCTCATATTGACCTTTAGGTATTGATTCAATACCTCCACGGAAAATCTCAGCAAAGTAAGCTGCATAGTTTAACGTAAATGCTATTATTGCAGCAGGTAATCTATCGAATCGTATCCCCACAGATGGTAATACATAGTAGATAAAAATCAATTGTAGTAACAACGGCGTCCCACGCATAATCCATATATAGATATTAATAAAGTAATTTAATAACTTTATATTAAAGCGCATAATAAACGCTATTACTACACCTAACGGAATCGATAATACTAAAACTAGAAAAAACACTTCTAATGTTATAAGTCCACCATTAATCAGACTAGGTAATATTTCTATTAAATATTCCATATATTATCCTCCTTCTATATTAATTTCTCTTCATGCTAATTAATGAAGTTGGCTGTTTTAAAAATTTTATATTTTATTATAGCACAATTTTTATAAAACAAAAACCCCTTACTAACTAAGGGGCTAAATATATTATTTATTTAATTTTGAATCGTGGAATTTTTTCATAATTCCTTCTTTTGATAATAAACTTCTAACTGTGTCAGAAGGTTGAGCTCCATTACCTAACCATTTTAATGCTAACTCTTCATCGATTTTAACTTCTGCTGGTTCTTTAACAGCATTGTAAGTACCGATAGTTTCGATAGAACGTCCATCACGTGGAGATCTTGAATCAGCAACAACGATACGGTAGAAAGGTGATTTTTTAGCACCTAATCTTTTTAAACGGATTTTTACTGCCATGTTTGTACTCCTTATGTTTCAACTTTTTTATTAATTTTATGTGTGTGTGTGTTTATGAAGTGTTTTAATGAAAAAGTTGAATCTATAACGCTAAGTTTTCTAAGCTAGATATTATTCTAACATTAAACTAAAAGTATGTCAATACTTTTCGGTGAAAAATGTCAACTTTTTTTGTTGACTCACCTAAACCTTATTATACCAGGTTTATTTTGCCATGTAAAGATAAAATATTTATAAAAAAACACCATTTATACCATAAGTAAAATCAAAAAATAAGAAGTGACTCGACAAAATTGATTTCCCCGAAATCACGAATTTTAAGTCACCTCTCACCTCTATTTCAATTTTTAATCTTCTAATACTTTAGCAATTTCATTAAGTACTTGATCTTTACCTATTTTAGTAACCGAAGAAAATGGAATAATCGCCATATTGTTCGTTAGGTCTAATTCTCGTTTTATAATCCCTGTATTTTTAGCCAATTCATTTTTTGATATTTTATCAATTTTTGTCATAACTATAACGAATGGAATCTCGTAGTAATTTAAAAATTCATTCATCTCAATATCATCTTGAGAAGGCTTATGTCTACTATCAATTAAGTGTAATACAAATCCAAGATTTTCACTATTAGTAAAATACTCAACAATCATATCATATAATTTTTCTTTTTCAGGTTTTGATAATTTTGCATATCCATATCCCGGTACGTCTACTAGGACTACTTGATCATCTACATCAAAAAAGTTTAGTGTACGAGTTTTCCCTGGTTTAGATGAAACACGAGCATAGTTTTTTCTCTCTAAAATTGTATTAATAAAAGATGATTTCCCAACGTTTGAACGACCACACATCGCAACTTCTGGTTTTTCATGCTCTGGATATTGTTTTTTTGATACGGCACTTATAAGTAAATCTACATTATGTGTATTTAACTTCTTCATTATTATTCTCCAAATACTATTTTAAACACTTCTTGAATATTGTCTACTGTGTGAATAGTTAATTTTTCAAGAACTTCTTCAGGTATATCAATTAAATCTTTTTTGTTCTTAGTTGGAATAATAATAGTATTTATATTCATTTTCTCAGAACTTAAGATTTTCTCTTTAACTCCACCGATTGGCAACACTTTACCATGTAGAGTCATTTCTCCAGTCATTGCAATATTGTTATCAACTGGCTTTTTAGTTAAAGCTGAATATACTGAAGTAGTAATCGTAATACCCGCTGATGGACCATCTTTAGGAACTGCTCCTTCCGGTACATGTAGATGTATATCAATTTCTGAGAAATTAACACCTTCAATTCCTAATTTTTCTGCATTAGAGCGTAAGAATGAAATAGCCATTTGAGCTGATTCTTTCATTACATCACCTAGTTTACCTGTTAGGATAATTTTACCTGTACCTTTCGAGATACTCGTTTCAATCTCTAATGTATCTCCACCAACTACTGTATACGCTAATCCGTTAACTAAACCAATCTCAGGTTTTACATTCTTATCTTTAGCACTATATTTTTCAGGACCAGCAAAATCCTCTAGATTATTAACTCCAACTTTAATTTTTTCTTCACCTTGAAGAACTTTTAAAGCAGCTTTTCTACAGATAGCCCCGAAAACTCGCTCTAAATTCCTTACTCCCGCTTCATACGTATAACCATTAATTATTTTATTAATAGCTTGTTTACTAAAAGTGATTTGTCCTTTTTTTAGACCGTTTTCTTTAGTTTGACGTGGAATTAAATATTTAGCAGCAATATTTTCTTTTTCTTTAATTGTATATGATTCTAGTTCGATAACTTCCATTCTGTCTCTTAGTGGAGCAGGTATCAAACTTAAATTATTAGCTGTAGCAATAAATAATACTTTTGATAAATCAAATGGAATATCTAAATAATGATCCACGAATTCATTATTTTGAGCAGGATCAATTACTTCTAGCATCGCAGCTGCTGGATCTCCTTTAATATCAGAAGCCATTTTATCAATTTCATCTAATAGTATTACAGGGTTCTTAGTTTTAATTTTTTTCAGCGACTGAATAATCTTACCTGGTAATGCACCTAGATATGTTCTTCTATGACCACGAATTTCAGCTTCATCATGAACTCCTCCTAAAGAGATACGTACAAAACTCCTTCCCATAGAAGCGGCTATAGATTTAGCTAAAGAACTCTTACCTACACCTGGAGGTCCAGATAAACATAATATTGGTGACTTCATATCATCACGTAACTTCTTAACAGCCAAGAACTCTAATATTCTTTCTTTAATTTTCTCTAGTCCATAGTGATCCTCATTAAGAATTTTTTCTGCATTTTTTATATCGATTTCATCTGCTGTTAAAGTATTCCACGGTAAAGCAACCACGGTGTCAAGATATGTTCTTATAATCGAATGTTCTGGACTCATAACTGGTGTCTTTTCTAAACGATCTACTTCTTTTAATAATACTGCTTTATCTTCTTCAGATAATTCGATTTCATTAATCGCCTGACGAAGTTTTTCAATATCATCATCCTCAGGTGAAATTTGTCTTAGTTCATCCTGAACTACTTTCATCTGCTCGCGTAAAAAGTATTCTTTCTGCTGATTATCGATATTTGCACGAACTTTTTCATCGATTTCTCGTTTAAAACTATTACCAACTAAGAATGCTTCTAGACTTCTGTTTAAGAAGATTGCTTTTTTCTCTAAATCTAGTAGAAACAACACTCTTTGTTTAAGCATTTTATCGATTGGGAAAAATTTAATATTTTTATTTATAAATTTCTCCAAATCATCAGTTTTATAATAGTCTATATCAAAGTTCTCTCTCTTTAAATAACTTTCAAATTTTGTTTTAATGCTATTTAATAATCCGGCTTTATCAAATCCATTATCTACAATTTCTCTTATATTAATATCTAAATTTTCTACAATATTATTGTTATAAACACCACTTTTAACCTCAGCTATACCGTAGCAATGATATTCATACTTTTTATTCTTTTTGTCAATTGTAAGTTGACCATAAGTACCAAAGAAAACATTGAACCCATTACTATCAAATACATCCTCTTCAGAAAATGAATCATCATAACTATCAATTGGTTTTCTCTTATACGTTACAAAAACTGGAATTTTATCTTTTTTTACAGTTTTTATCGTTTTTAAAAATTTTTTGTCCGTTACATCTATTGTATAAGTATTAGACGGAAAGAATAAATCTCTATTCTCTAATAAATAATATTTTGTCAAAACGAACTCCTCTCTAACCTATTTATTTTAAAATTGGTTTTGTTTTATTAATTACATTATCACGTGTTACCGTGCAAGTTTTAATATCTTTTTTACTTGGAATTTCAAACATTACATCTAAAAGTAACTCTTCGATAATAGAACGTAAGCCTCGAGCTCCTGTTTTTCTCTTAATCGATTCTTTAGCAATTTCTTCTAATGCTTCTTTTTCAAATACTAGTTTTACTCCATCAAGTTCAAATAAATATTCATATTGTTTAACTACCGAATTCTTAGGCTCTGTTAGTACCCTAACTAAATCCTTCTCATCTAGTTCCTCAAGGTAACAAACCACTGGGATACGACCTATAAACTCTGGAATCATACCAAACTTAACAAGATCTTCGTGTTTTACTTTAGAAATGATATCCTCATTATCATTTAACTCATCACTCTTAGAAAAACCAATAACTTTTTCTCCAAGACGACGTTTAATAATTTCTTCAATACCTGAGAATGCACCACCAATAATAAATAGTATATTCTTCGTATTTATTTTTATCATTTCTTCACCAGGGTGTTTTCTTCCACCTTGTGGCGGAACACTAGCGACAGTACCTTCTAAAATTTTAAGAAGAGCTTGTTGAACCCCTTCCCCAGAAACATCACGTGTAATCGAAACATTCTCACCTTTTTTAGCGATTTTATCAATTTCATCGATATAGATAATACCTTTTTCTGCTCTTTCTATATCATAATCTGCACTTTGAATAAGTCGAAGAAGAATATTCTCAACATCTTCACCTACATATCCTGCTTCTGTTAATGTAGTTGCATCAGAAATCGCAAAAGGTACATCAAGCATCTTCGCTAATGTTTGAGCAATTAATGTTTTCCCAGATCCTGTGCTACCTATTAAAGCAATATTACTCTTTTGTAATTCAATATCATTATTTTCTTTAGCTATAATTCTTTTATAATGATTATAAACAGCTACAGCTACAGATTTTTTAGCTTTATCCTGACTAATTACATACTCATTTAAATGTTCCATGATTTTTTGAGGTTCTAATAACTTAAATACTGGTTTATTTTTCGCATTTCTATAGTCAATTTCTTCTTCGATTATATCTGAGCATAAATCAACGCACTCATCACAAATAAATACGTCATTCCCAGCAATCATTTTAAAAACTTCGTTAGTATTTTTTCCACAAAAAGAACATCTTACTTCATCTTTATTTTTAACCATAATTACACCTCACATTATTGAACTTTTTTTATATCTTATTATCTTCTTATTATCAAATCGATATAAAGCCCAAAAAGATACACATTATTATAACATATTCTAACTATATTTACTAGCAAATAATACTATATAATAATTAATATAAGTGCTATTAGAGCACAATTTAACATATCTATTTATATTTTTTCCAAATAAAAAATAAGATATAAAATTTAAATCTTAAAATTTTATATCTTATTCAATTTCTATTTATTTTTTGCTATTCTTCTAAACATTTTTAGATATAAGCCCATATACACTAAAAGTCCTAAAATAGCAAAGAAAACTGTAGCAATAATACTACCTTCTATTCCATAACTTCCTCCGATTAGTATTTGTTTATCACTAATTGCCTTAACAGCAAATAGTGAATCCGATACTCTAATGCCACTTATATTAAATCCAAGTATCACACCTGAAATACAATTCCAAAAAGCATGAAAAATTGCAATAACTAAAATATTATCAAAATACCAATATAATAATGACATGACAATTGATATTAAAAATATATTTATTAAATCTAGTTTTGATGTAATCGGATTAGACATACGGAATACTAGGTAAAATAGTGAACTCAATATAATTGCTACCCATTTCCCTTTTTTTGCTGCTAATCTAGTCATCAAATAACCTCTAAAAACAATCTCTTCTAGAAAACCTTGGATTAAAACTAATATAATAAGTATAATTATTGTACTAATTTTAAAATCATTAGATAATGTTAGCGATATATTATTCGATATCAATAAAATAGCTACTACTCCCACAACACTAAATATAGCTAATCCAAAACCTGCTTTAATAGCTACTAAATTATTTTCTTTACTAAAACCAAAATAATCATACGTTGTGTTTTCAAAATACTTAACAAAAAATAATAAAATACCCGCTGAAAATATATACGAACATAAAACAGATATAATATTATAACCAACTAGACTTTTAAAGACATATTCAAAGAGTATTCCTTGCATAAATGAATATGCAATAATTAATAAGAATATCGGAGTAAAATTCATTACACCTTTATTTTTTAATAAAGCTACACTTTTCATTCAAATTCTCCTACTTTAATCAGATATTACTATCCTAACACAAATAACAAATTTTAGCTACGATTATAAAAATACTCTTGTTAAAATCTTTTAGTAATCAGATATTAGTGGTATAATTAATTTATATACGAAATAGGAGGAATACTATGTCATTTTTTTCAAAATTAGGTGAAAATATTATTTTACCTCAAGACGTACTAATTCAATCGAAAGAAACAGCAGTTGTTCCAGGAGCAATAAATGCTACTATCGGTATTGCTACAGCAAATAAAAAAGCGATGGCATTACCGTCAATTAATAAAGTAATAACAGAAATTAATAATTCAGAATATTTACCATATTCTCCAACACCAGGATTACCTAAAATGAGAGAATTATGGAAAGAAAAAATCTTAAAAGATAATCCAAAAATTAATGATGAATATTTATCTTTACCAATGGTAACTACAGGTATTACGCAAGGTATTGATATTGCGGCAAACTTATTTAGTGAAGCAGGAGATGCTCTACTTTTACCAAATCTGTTTTGGCAAAACTATGCTCAAATATACACTATTAAGTTAGGTAATAACATCTATAAATACAATCAATTTGATGAAAATAATAAATTTAGTATTAATAATTTCAAAAATACACTTTATGCTATAAAAGAAGATAAAATTTCTTTAATATTAAACTTTCCAAATAATCCGACAGGATACACACCATCTGATAATGAATTAATTCAATTAGTCGAAGTAATTAATATTTTCGCTAAAGAGCATCCAAATAAACAACTTATTATCGTTTCTGATGATGCATACTTCGGACTATTTTTCGAGAATAATCACAAAACTCCTACTCTTAGTGCTACGTATAAACTTGCAGAGAATTCAAACTGCTTAATAGTTAAATTAGATGGAATCACTAAAGAATATTATAGTTGGGGATTACGTGTAGGCTTCATCACATATTACACAAAGGATGACTCATTACGACTAAAACTTCAAGAAAAAACACAAGGATATTTAAGAAGTACTACATCTTCTCCTTCAAACTTATCTCAACAAATCGCAATAAGATTATTAGATAACGAAGAATCAATTAAAGAAAAAGAAGAAAATGATAGTATTATCGAAGACAGATACAACGAACTAAAATCAGCTATCGCTAAAGAACAAATAGATACTTTAGTCACAGTTTTACCTTTCAACTCTGGCTATTTCTTCACTATTAAATTACCAAACACAATTAACGCTCATGAATTTAGACTAAAATTCTTAAACGAATACAAGTATGGGGTATATTCTATGGATAACGAGCATATAAGAATAGCTTTCTCATGCTTAGATAAAGAATTAATTCCTGAATTAATAACTAAATTCAAAGAATGTATCCAACAATTTTAAAAATAAAACTAGGTGAATCAAATATAAATTCACCTAGTTTTTATTTATTTTACAGATTTTTTTAATAATTCGACCATGTGTTTATTGGCATTTAACTCTATATCATTATTTAATTCTATAAAGTCATAAGTTCCATATTTGTTATCTAATGCAGCTTTGATTAAATAATCTGTTACATTAGGATTCTTAGGTAAAATTGGACCATGAAGATAAGTTCCAATCAGATTATTGTATAATATCCCTTCTTTTTTATCTTCATCATTATTTCCATATCCAACCACAACATTACCTAGAGTTTCATAATTGTGATATGTTCTTCCACCGTGATTCTCAAACCCTACAATATTACCAAATTTCTCAGATTCAACTAGTATATTACCTATAAGACGCGGTGCATCTTTTTTTGATTCTGTATAAAAATCTAGTATATTTAATCCCGGAAGTTTGTCACCATCTACAGTTTTATAATACTCACCAAGAAATTGATAACCTCCACAAATAGTAAGAGCTGGAATACCATCTTCAATAGCAGACTTAAACTCATTTTTAATCTTACTAAATTGCTCTGTCGCTATGCACTGCTCTCTATCAGATCCTCCCCCAATAAAAAACATATCGCAATCTGTTAATTTCACACCATCTGTTGAAGTTATATTTTCAATCTCAAGGTTAATTCCACGCCATTCACAACGTTTCTTTAATGCTATAACATTACCTATATCTCCATATAAATTTAATTTATCTGGCATAAAGTGATATAATTTTAAATCCATAGAATTATTTCTCCAATTCTCTTTGAGTTTCTACTAAAGCTGTGTAATTCGGAATAGCAATTGCATACTTTTCATTATAACTTTTCAGTTTAGCTACAGCTTCTGGTATTGCCTCATTCACTACAACATTAGCGTTAACTCCACAATATTTTAATCTTAATGCTAATTCTTTTGCTCTTTTTCCTGAACATACAATATTATTAATATTTTGACCTAATAATATATCAAAGTCTGTATCCCATATCCATGATATATCAATTCCATCAGCACCATTATCATTAAGTACTAATAAGTAATTTATTTCTTCCTTAATCGAATTAGCAATAGCTAGTGATGCATTTAATCCAGCTGGATTTTTTGCAAGATTTAATAACACTGTAGAACCATTTGCAAAACTTATACTTTGCATACGTCCATTAGTAGGAGTATATGTTCCTAAACCTTTTTTAATTTTATCTTCAGATAACCCTAATTCTTTAAGTAGAGAATAAGCAGCAAGTAGATTATAAATATTATAATCACCAGCAAGTTTCGTCTCAATTACTTCCCCATTATTAATACTCATATTAATAAAAGGCTCAACAGTTGCTTTTGTTACTTCATATTTTACACTTTGATGTTCAAAATCACATTTAGAACAATGGTAAAAACCAAGTTGACTATAATGAACATGATCATAAATCAACTCCATACCGCAATTTGGACAGAATTTAGATTCAGAAATTCCAAAATCAGAAAATTGATATGCTTCCTTTGCAATTCCAAAATAAATATTATCTTCACCATACTTAGAAAGTCTTGTAACAAAAGGATCATCACTATTTAAGATTAACTGGATTTGTTTACCTTCAAGTTGTTCTCCAATTGTTGCAATAAGAGTATCAATTTCTCCAAATCTATCAATTTGATCTCTAAAGAAATTATTGATAACAAATTTTGTCGGTGTAATATATTTCATAACACGCTTAATAGAACCTTCATCAATTTCAATAATGGCTAATTTAGTATTATTTCTCCCTTGAATAGCAAACGTTGAGATAATACCATCTAACATATTTGCTCCTTCAAAATTATTAATAAAGTTTTCACCAGCAGATCTTAAAGTATGACCTATAAGATTTGATGTTGTCGTTTTTCCATTAGTCCCTGTTACAAAAACAATTTCATCGAAATCACTAGCTAATTTAGTAAGCACATTATCATTTACTTTTCTTAATACCTTACCTGGTAAATCTGTTCCCTTTTTTCCTGCTAATTTACTTGCAGTTCTAGTTAACTTTGCTAAATTTCTATAAAATGCTAGCATATATTCTCCTTTTATAGACTATTTTGTGATGTATCAAATTTATATCCTATCCCCCAAACAGTTACAATCATCTGAGCAACTATCGGAGATATTTTATCAAATTTTTTCCTAACTCTTTTAATATGCGTATCCACTGTTCTTAGATCCGAATAGAAATCATAATCCCAAACAGCTCGTAGAATCTCATTACGTTTAAATGCTTTATCCGGTGATTTAGCCAGGAATAATAAAAGATCAAATTCTTTTGGTGTTAATAATACTTCAGTATCATCAACAATAACTTTATGTGAATTAACATCAATTATTAATCCAGGAAATACAAGAACATCTTTTGCGTAAAGTTCTGGAGTATAAAAAACACTACGTTTCGTTCGTTGAAGAATCGCATTTATCCTTAACATAAGTTCTCTTGGACTAAACGGCTTAACAACATAGTCATCTGCACCTAATTCAAATCCTTCAACCCTACTCTGTTCATCAGCTTGAGCAGACATAATTATTACAGGTGTCGCCTTAGTTTTTCTAAGCTCTGATAAAATAGATTTTCCATTTAACATAGGTAATTGGACATCCAGAAGTACACAAGAATAGTCCATATATTTCAATCTTTCTAAACCATCATGACCATTACTAGCTTCATCGACAATATACCCTTCTTTTTCAAGATACATTATTAATAATTTTCTTATTCTTTCTTCATCATCTATTATTAATATTCTCTCTGACACAATACATCACTTCCTAATTTCTTATTTACTTCTCACCATTCTTAGCCTTATTAATAAGTCGTTTTACTTCATGAATAGTAAGAGGTCTATATTCACCTTTTTTTAATCCTTCTAACGTTAAATCTTCAATAGATTCACGTTTTAACTTAATCACTTCATAACCTAATGCTTCAAACATTCTTCTTACTTGGCGGTTTTTCCCTTCATGTATTGTTAATCTAACTAAAGTATTACCACTCTTGTTTTTATTTTTAACAACATTAACTTCCGCTTTAGCAGTTTTATAATTATCGATTCTCACCCCGTTACGAAGAATTCTAAGGTGATTATCTTCTAATTTACCATTAATTTTAGCAACATATGTCTTCTTAATCTTGTGCTTAGGGTGTGTTATTAAATTAATAAACTCACCATCGTTAGACATAATAAGTGCACCTGACGTATCATAGTCTAATCTTCCTACAGGTACTACACGTTCATTAACATTTTCAAAAAAGTCTTTTACACATGTACGATCTTTCTCATCAGACATTGAAGTAATTACTTTTTCTGGTTTGTAGAATAAGTAATATCTCTTATTCTCTTTTAGTAAACGTACACCTTCAACAATAATAATGTCACTTGGTTCAGCTTTAACACCTAATTCCTTAACAACTTCTCCATTAACACTTACTTTTCCATCTAAAATAAGCTGTTCAGCCTTTCTTCTTGATGTGTATCCTGATGCAGCTATTAATTTTTGCAATCTTTCTGCCATCTTATCCTCCTAATTTTGTAAAAATTTATTTATTTCTTCACTAGTAACAATTTCCGATTTTGGTAATTGCTCTAAACTTTCTAATCCAAAAACATCTAAAAATATATCAGTTGTTTCATATAACTTTGGTTTACCAATAGTATCTAATGTTTTATTAGAAACAATAAGCTCCTTACTAACAAGAGAGTGTAATATAGAATCACTACTTACACCCCTTATTTTATCGATTTGAACTTTTGTTATCGGTTGATTATATGCAATAATCGCTAAAGTTTCTAAAGAAGCTTTAGATAACTTAACAAGGTTTTTAGAAATAACAGCTTTCTTAATAACCTCAGCCATTTCATCTCTTAATAACATTTTATAAGTTGTACCAAATTTCTTAATAATTAAAGAATTATTAGCATTATTGTACTCCTCACAAAAGATATTAAGCATATTCTCAGCTTCATGAGGCTCGACTTCCATAAAAGTAGAGAAATATTCAATATTAAGCCCTTCTTCACCTTTCATAAAAAGTAAAGCCTCAATTATTTTTTTTATCTCATCTAATAGCATATTAATTTTCCTTTGATTTATATTCTAGAATGATTTCACTATCATTGTCAACACATAGCAACTCTTGATCTTTAATCATCGCTAATATCCCCATAAACACTAAAACAACCTCGTTCTTTTGAGGATATGATTTAATCAAATCAAAAAAAGACATATTTCTTTTGTTTTTAAACTTATTGACTAGTTCTTCTTTCACTTGTTCGAAAGACACTTCTCTTCGATAACTTACTAAAGATACTTCATTTTCTTTATCTTCAAGAGATCTAAGAATATTTTCCATCGCTCGTAATAATTTTGAAGAAGGAATTCTTAGAGTTTCAACACTACCTTCTTCTTCAATATTCATACTCTCTTTATCTAAAAATTGAGCTCTGATCTTCTGAAGATTATCAAGTTTCTCACTAAGTTCTTTATAGTTTTTGTAATCAAGAAGTTGTTGCACTAAATCTTCTTCATCCTCTATAGTTTCGTCTTCAAACTTAGGAAGTAAATTTTTACTTTTTATATGAAGCAATGTGGCTGCCATTACAATATATTCTTCTGCATTTTCTAATGAAAATTCATCACTATTATTAATATATTCCAAATAACTCTCTGTTAGACGAGCTATAGGTATATTGTAAATATCAATTTCCATCTTTTCAATTAAATGCAAAAGTAAATCAAGTGGACCTTGAAAAACCTCTAAGTTAACATTATACATTTATTTTATCCTTTAATTAATCGTTTTTCTTGGATGATTCGTTATCATTCTTTTCGATTTATTCCCCTCTAGACTAGAGAAATATAATTTTAAACTATGAATATTTTTCAAACCTAAAAGTTCTTGAACTTCTTCAGCTGGCACTTTATCTTCAAGTAAGTGGATAGCTAGAGAATTTCTAAAATTCATAGTATTTAATTCTTTAGTTAATCCTAATTCTTGCTGACGTTTCTTGAATATTTTCCAAAAACCTTGGCGACTAATACCCTCACCATCATGATTTAAGAATAACTTACTATCATCTTTAATGTTTGGATACTCTTTTTTCAACTCTACAATATATTTTTCTATAGCTTCAACAGATTCTTTATTAAGAGCTATTGTTCTATATCCATCTTTTTTTCTATATTTTAAATATCCGATAGTTGTATTAACATCTCTAAGTTCTAAATTAATACATTCAGTTGGTTTAATACCAATCGAATATGATAATTCAAATATAGCTTTATCCCTATAACCTATTAAATTTTTCGTATTGACATCCAAAATTTTAGAAATTTCATGTCTAGTAAAAATTACTAAATCTTGGTGTTCTTCTTTATCAATATGTACATCAATATTTACTCTGTTAGGAATAAATTTTTCAAACCATAAATACTCTACAAAAATATGAACAGTAGAGATTGTTCTTGAAAGAGTTGCAGAAGAATATTCTTTCTCTCTTAAATAATCAATATATCTAGAAATAAATTCTTCATTTAACCATGAATAGTCTTGTGTTGAATATCCCTTCTCCTCTAAATATAAAAAGATTTTCTTTAAATCCCTATCATAAGAATTAATAGTGTTTGTAGAAAACTCTTTTCTATTTAGTAAATATTCATTGAAATTTTTTAATACTGTCTCGTTCATAAAATTACCCCCTTAGTATTAAAATTACCCTAATTTTTATTTCTATATTGATTATATCATCTATAAAACTTTATGTAAATGCATTTACAAGAAATTTTAGCTAAATATAAAAAAATTCAAGACGCTTTTTAATGATAAAAAATGATATCTAAAATCGCCTTGAAATTTTATTATTTTATATTCTTTTTCTTCCAAACTTGTGGTAAATAATTGAAACAAAAAATAGATTAATGCATATGATAACTAAAGGTAACAAAATTGCTTTATTTAGGTAATATTTTGACATTGCAGCCCCTAAAATTACCCCTGTTAGAAACACCGAAATAAGAGTAAAGTATATTAATAATGGGATTTTACTCTCTTTCTTTTTCAATACAAAAAACTTATATAAATGCTCGCTCATAGAACGCAAGTTCCCAGTACAAAATACACTAGCAAAAACTAAATTATTTACTTTTCTAAAACCATCAAATTGAATAGCACAAATAAAAGAAATTACAATCGGTCTAATATCTAAACCAAAATACTTATACTTAATCAAAATTACAAATAAAGCAAAAATTTGAATAAGTAATAAAATGTAAATATGTTTAAATATAGATAACTCTTTATACTTTGTTTCGATACACTTACTTACTAATACCCCTACTACAAATGATAGGATTGGTATTGAGTAATGTAAAACCTCTCGAAAGTTACCCTCAATTAAGTCTATTCCAACAAAAATTAAGTTCCCTGTCTGCGCATTTGCAAATATACCATCACAATTAACAAAAGTATATGCATCGAAAAATCCACCAACCATTGTTAATAATAAGCAAAAAATAAGTTGCTCATGAACAGGAAGATTTTTATTAATTAATGTCTCACGTAAATTCATACTCTATAAATCAGCTCCTTACATAATCTAATCAAAAATTGTATCCCAATTTTGAGGATCTTTATAACATTCAAAACACATCTCTAATTGTTTTTTCGTAGTTCTTGTTAATGATAATTCTGGTAAATCATCAAGTGAATAGAATTCTGCACCTAAAGTTTCTGTATTTTCGTTAAAACTATGATTAATATACTCACATAAAACAAATATTTTAACCATCCCTAGTGGAAAGTTCACATGATGATGCCTATTATAATCTAATACAGCAACAACTTTTAATGGCTGTACAACAGCACCAGCTTCTTCGCTTGCTTCTTTTATAACATTTTCTCGAATACTTACATTAACATCTTGATAACCTCCAGGAAGCGCCCATTTCCCATCAAGCTGTTCTTTTACTAATAATATCTTATCATCTTTAATTATTGCTGCTCTTGTCTCAACCTTAGGAGTTTGATAACCAATTTCAGAAGCAAAGTCCATTTTTATTTTTTCGATAGGTAAATCATACTTATAAGATAACATCTCACAAGCAATATCACGAATTCTCTCAGAACGTTCTCTATCAAATTTATCTTTACTGTAGGCTAAACTACATTGTGCTAAAAACTGTAACTCCTGAGCCCACTTTTTCCAAACATCATTTTTTAATACATTAACAACATCTTCAATATTTCTAATAAATATCGCATTCTTAACATCTAGAAAATCATATTCTTTTCTTAGTATAAATACATTTATTAAATTCTCACTAAGTCTTTCTTTATTATCAGTTATATATAATGAATTTCTATCATTTATACTCAGATCTTCTAAAAACTCAAAAGGTATACTACGATCACTAAAAACTTTCTCAATTTTTTCAGTAATTAAATTTTTAATTTTTTTGTCTATATATATTTTCTGATACATTAGCAACCTCCATAACTTTGTATATATTATAACACATTTTAAAATTATATCTATAACATATTGTAATTTAATCAACATGTTTTCGTTAAACTTTCCATTATTTTTCAATATATCAAGTATACTTTTATTTTACACCTATTTTTTACAATTTAAAAGATATATAAATGTAGAAAATATCAACAAAAATCTTGCTAGTTTATTAGAATAGTTGTATAATAGGAAATATAGATATTATTTAAGGAGTGGTAGCAATGAAATATATTATTTCACTATTTTGGTCATTTATATTTGCAGCTGTTATAGTATTTATCGTATCATCTATTTTAGGTAGCAATGGTGAAATCAATACAATTCGTGACTGCGCAATTTTAGCTGTATTATTTACAATTTTTGCTGCTTTATTTGACGTAGTAGGTATCGATAAAAAACGCGAAGAAAAGTAAATTTTAACAATTAATATCATAGAAATTTTATAAAGTAGGCATTGAGGAGTTCATTTCCTCCTTCCTACTTTTTATTTGAATATAGGAGATAATTAAATGAACAATGTTCTAGCAACCATGTGCTACGTTGATGACGGAGAAAACTTTTTAATGTTAAAAAGAAATAAAAAAGAAAACGATATTCATGAAGGCTTGACGATTAGCGTCGGCGGAAAATTTGAACCAGGAGAAAGTCCTGAAGACTGCGTTATTAGAGAAGTAAAAGAAGAAACAAACCTCGATATTATAAAACCTAAATTAAGAGGAATTATAACCTTCCCCGATTTTGATGGTGAAAAAGATTGGTATACATATGTGTATACCGCAACTGACTACAAAGGTACTTTGACTGAAGATTGCAACGAAGGTGATCTAATATGGGTAAAAAAATCAGAGATACAAAATATAAAAACTTGGGAAGGAGATTACATCTTTCTTGACTGGCTTGTCAAAGATAAACCATTTTTCTCAGCTAAATTCAACTATAAAAACAACGAATTTGTAGACTACGAAGTAACATTTTATGAATAACAGAGGGACAATATTATGAATATAGAAATTAATAAAGAATTCAAACAAAATTATTTAGTTCAAGATAATAACACTGCTAAATTTATGGGAAGTGGTGATTTAGAAGTTCTTGCAACACCTAGCCTTGTTGCTTTCATGGAGAATACAGCAAAAAATTACTTAAATACATTTTTATCAGATGAGTTAGGTAGTGTTGGCAGCAACATCAATATTAATCACCTAGCTCCTACTCTAGTTGGTAAGGAAATTACAGTTCAAGGTAAGATAACAGATATTATCAAAGAAAAGATTATTATTTTTTCTTTAGAAGCTTTCGAAGCAGATAAGAAAATAGGGGACGCTACACATACAAGAGTTATAATTAACAATGAAAAATTTTTAAACAAACTTTCATAAGAAATATAAAAACTATCGTAAACCGAAAAAAGAAAGACCGTAAACAAACGATCTTTCTTTTTTTACAATTTTACTTTTTAAAATTCATTAGAAAACATTAATTCTAAGAAATACTCCTTTAGAACTTTAATATAAGTTCCTTTCATACCTAGTGACTTAGATTCAATAATTCCAGCACTTTCTAGTTTTCTTAACGCATTAACAATTACAGATCTAGTAATCCCTACTCTATCTGCAATTTTACTAGCGATAAGTAAACCTTCAGTACCATCTAATTCTCTAAAGATATGTTCTATAGCTTCTTTTTCAGAGAATGATAATGAATTTAGAGCCATATTGACCATATCTTTATCACGAGCTAGATTTTTCTCTTTATCCTGTTTTTCATGTAAAATTTCAATTCCTACTACTGTAGATGCATATTCAGCTAATACTAAATCATCATCTTTAAAGTCACTATCCATTCTACCAATAACCAAAGTTCCTAGTCGTTCTCCTCCACCTCTGATTGGTAAGATTACAGTATAGCTGTTAGTCTCAAAGCGCTCCTGTTCTTCTTCTGGGAAAATTGATAATGGATCCTTGAATGGAATATTAACTTTTGTCGCATAAACTTTCAATGTTGCATCTAAATATGCTTTCGGCACTTTTCTATCTTGAATAATTTTCTCCATACGTTCATTAGAATAATCAACGATAGAATCATATCCAAGTATATTACCTTCAGTATCAAGAATATATACGACAGAATCTAGAATTGGACTTAGGCGCATTGCCATAGCCTCAAAGTCTACATTATCATGGCGTCCTTCTTGTAAAATTGTACTAATTTTTCTTGTTTTTTGTAATAAACTTGCCATTAATTTTCTCCTTACAAAATACTTCCTTGATTATTATACCATTAATTTTAATAAATTGTAAGACTTTTTAAAAATTAATTTAATCAATTTTGAAATTTTCTAACATTTCTAATGATCTTTTAGCATATCTTTCATATTTTTCCTTTTTATCTTTAATTCTTTCTGGAAGTGGTTTAATAATTCCGAAATTTGCATTCATTGGTTGGAAATTTTTACTTGTATTGTCTACAATATAATTTGCCATGGCACCAATCATAGTTTCTGTTGGGAATACAACTTCTTTATCTTCTGTATTGTATAGAGCATTTAATGCTGCCACAATTCCTGAAGCTGCACTTTCAACATATCCCTCTACACCTGTCATTTGACCAGCAAAATAGATGTTTTTCTCCTCTTTTAGTCTATAAGTTTTTTCTAATAATTGTGGAGAATTTAAGTATGTATTTCTATGCATAACTCCATAACGTACAATATTAGCATTTTCTAATCCTGGAATCATGTTAATAATTCTCTTTTGTTCTCCCCATTTAAGATGTGTTTGGAAACCTACGATATTATATAAAGTACCTTCGCTGTTATCTTGACGTAATTGTACAACAGCATATGGACGTTTATCAGTTTTTGGATCTTCTAAACCTACTGGTTTCATAGGTCCAAATAATAAAGTTTTTTCTCCACGTTTCGCCATTTCTTCAAAAGGCATACATCCTTCAAAATATATTTCTTTTTCAAATTCTTTTAATGGCGCTGCTTCCGCATTTATTAATTCATTATAAAAATTAAAGAATTCTTCTTTTGTCATCGGACAATTTAAGTACGCAGCTTCACCTTTATCATATCTTGATTTAAGATAAACTTTTTCCATATCGATTGAATCTTTTTCGATAATAGGAGCCGCTGCATCGTAGAAGTATAATCCATCTTGTTTCGTATAATTTCTGATATCTTGGCTTAGTGCGTCTGATGTAAGGGGACCTGTTGCAACAATTACAGGAATATCACCTTTAGGTATTGTTGGTAGTTCCTCACCTATTACATTAATGTTTGGGTGATTCTTGATAGTTTCAGTAATCATCTCTGAGAATTTATCTCTATCTACAGCTAACGCTCCACCAGCTGGTACTTGTGTTGCATCAGCACATTTAATAATAATTGAATCTAACATTCTCATCTCTTCTTTTAAAAGACCAACTGCATTTGTTACGTTGTTCGCTCTTAATGAGTTAGAACATACTAATTCACCAAAATTTTGAGTCTTGTGTGCAGGTGTCATTTTTTTAGGTCTCATTTCGTAAAGATCTACTTTAACTCCACGTTTTGCTAGTTGCCAAGCAGCTTCACTTCCTGCTAAACCTGCACCTATTACTATTACTTTTTTTTCCATTAATTGTCTCTCTTTCTATTTTATAGTAATCCAGAAAAATCATCTTTTTCTTCTTTTTTAACTTCTTGTTCTCTCATATCTTGAGTAACTACTCTACCATTCTTATCAAATAAATAAGTTTCTACACTATCAAGTGTTTCAGCGATAAGATCTGAGTAATCATCACGCGCTTCATATCCTTTAATTTTCTCTAATCTAGGCTTAGTCTTTGGAGCTTTAGGTGTAAAGATTGTACAACAATCTTCAAATGGTAAGTTAGAAATCTCTAAAGTATCAATCTCTTGCGCTATTTTAATTATATCAACTTTATCCATTGTTAATAATGGACGTAAAACTGGTAAATTAGTTACCTCATTAATACAATTCATAGACTCAAGTGTTTGCGACGCTACTTGACCAAGAGATTCACCTGTTGCAATAGCTAAACATCCTTCTTTTTTTGCTACTTCCTCAGCTATACGTAACATAAATCTTCTAGTTGAAGTCATTGTGTAGTTTGAAGGTACACGTTTTACAATTTCTGTTTGTAGTTTTGTAAAGTTTACAACATGAAGTTTAATTCTACCAACAACTTGACTTAATTTAATTGTTAAATCAAATATCTTTTGTAAAGCTTCAGCTGAAGTAAATGGTGGTGATTGGAAGTGAATCATCTCAACTTCCACACCTTTTACTTGTAGTGTATGTGCAGCAACAGGAGAATCAATACCTCCCGATAATAATAACAATGCTTTAGAAGAAGTATTTACTGGGAAGCCTCCTACACCTTTAATAAAGTCAGTAAAAATAAAAATTCCTTCACTTCTAACCTCTACATTAATTATAAAATCTGGTTGTTTAACATTTACTTTTAAATTCTTATAATTAATTAGAACATGACTTCCAAATACGTTATTTAATTCATTTGTATTATATGGGAAGTTTTTGTTAGGTCGTTTAGTTTGGATTTTAAATTTATATTCTTTATCCAATTTAGTTTCTAAAAGTCTATCAATAATTTTTTTAGCTTCTTCAACATCTAATCCAGCTCTTAATACTGGAGAAAAATTATGAATACCAGGAACTTTTTTTAATCTCTCCATAATTTCTTGAACATCTTCATTATGATCTAAATGAATATACATTCTATCTCTTTTTGTTTGGACATGGAAACCTGTTAATCCTTGAAGATTGTAACGAATGTTTTTTGTTAATTTTTTTAAGAACTCATTTCTGTTACCAGATTTCAATGTAAGTTCTCCATATCTTACTATAATATGACTAAATTCCACTTTCAATTACCTCTTTAAATTTTTTATTATATTCATCGATGAATACTTCAATAAATGTTTCAACTTCTTGTTTAGTAGTCTCATTAGAGAAGCTTACTCGAATGCTTCCCTCTATATTTTCTCTCGACAAGCCTCTTACAAAAAGAGCCTCATTTAGATGAAAAGTTTTTGATGAACAAGCACTCGTAGTTGAAACCATTATCCCCCTTTCATTAAGGGCATTAACTATTGCTTCTCCTTTAATTTTAGGTAAACTGATATTTATTATTGAATCAATATACTTTTCACTTAACGGAGAGTTTATTACTATATGATTATATTTTGAAAATCCTTCAATAATCATAGTCTTAAATTCTTTATGTTTTACTTTTACAGTTTCTACTTTTTCTTGTGATAATCTCAAAGCTTTCGCAAGGCTTGCCGCAGCAGCAACATTTACTGTTCCACTACGTAAACCGTCTTCTTGACCTCCACCAAAAGTAATATTGTGAACTGTTCTTCTAGATTTTAAATACAGTACACCAACACCTTTTATACCATGAAATTTGTGTGCTGAAATAGCATAACTATCAACTTTTGATAAATCAAGTTTATCTTTTAATACCCCTTGTACTCCATCAACATGGAAATGAACCTTAGGATAATCTTTTAAAATTTCTGAAATCTCTTCTATTGGTTGAATCGTCCCAAAAACATTATTAATCTGCATTACACTTAATAAAATTGTCTCTTTTGTCAGTAAAGATTTTAGATGGTTTAAATCAACTACTCCATCTTCATCAACATTTAAATAATCTAATATAAACCCTCTTCTCTCTAATTCTCTAAAAGATTCTAAAACTGAAGGATGTTCGATTTTCGAAACAATAATTCTATTACCAAAATCTTTTTTGTGTTCTACACTCCCAAGTAAAGCTATGTTATTACTTTCAGTAGCACAAGATGTGAAAAATATACTATCTTCAGCCACTTGTAAGATAGATGCTACTTGTCCTCTGGCAGCTGAAAGAAGTTTATTAGTTGTTTTCCCAAATTTATTGATACTAGCAGCGTTACCAAAATAAGAATTGTTAACTTCAACAAATGTATCAAGCACTTCTTTATACGGTTTAGTTGTAGCACAATTATCTAAATATATCATACTATCTACCTTTCTTCTTTTTTCAATATTTCTAATTTTAAAATAAATACATTTTAAACCACCTTAAAGTATATAACAAAATAGATATTTTATCAATTAAAGTGGCTATTGTAAATAAAACTAGTTATATCATTGATATTTAAAATAATTAATTTTTTTACAGTAATAATTTAGACGCTAATCAAAAATAAACAACTAATAACCATAAATTATATAGTTACTAGCTGCTCATTTTTATTAAAAAACTTACTCTGTATATTCATTACCTACTACATCTTTAAGGATTTGATCCCATTTCGGTAAATTACGATCAATTCTAATAGCTCTATCACTATCAGTACCAAGAATATTGTGTGAACTTGTAGCAAGAATTACAACTTCCCCATCCACATAGAATTCATATGAAAATATAGTTTTAATACCACTATGTTTCTCAATCCATGTTTTAATAAAGATATCTTGGCTGTTGTATCTGATATTTGATCTAATTGAATACTTAACATCAATATCAGCATAGTATAAATCATAGTTTATTAATGAATCAATATCAATACCTAAACCATTTAAATAATATTTTTTAGCTAAATTCATCCAATCATAAACATATTTATTATCTAGAAATCCTGATTGATTGAAGAATTTTTTTTCTAATTTGAATTTTATAGTTTTTTCGTACACTTTATTTCTCCTTTGAAATCAATTCAGAAATGCTCTCCATTAAAATCGCAGTAATTTCATCATGACTCTTACCTTCTTCTTTTAATGCCGCTGCATCAATCTCATCACCAACAACGATCTTAATACTAGAAAAAATTCTGAAATTTTTACTAGGTATAATTGCAAATGGGATAATTTTTGTTTTTGCTCTAGTTGCGATAAATGAAGCTCCATTATGAGACTCTCCTAAATCTAGTTCTTTAGAGTGCGAGCGAGTTCCTTCAGGGAAAATCCCAACAACTTCTCCTTCTCTAAGCAACTTAATACTGTTATTTATCGCAGTTCTATCAAACGTTCCACGTTTAATCGGTATTGCTCCAGTAGCTTCTAAAGCCTGTTTTACAAAAATAATTTTAAACAATTCTTCTTTTGCTATGAAGCGAATTTTCTTATCGAAAAATGCAGGGAATAATAAAGGATCATGATTACTCAAATGATTACCTGAAATTACAACACCTTTAGCATTTTCTATTTTTTCTTTATTAACAATAGTAACCTTGTAAAAAGTTTTATAATACAGTGCTAATAACTTTCTAATAAAATTATACATAGTACTCTCCTACTAATTTCTATTTTTCTACACTTTTAACTAGTTCAGTCATCTTTTCAACAACCTCATTGATAGTTAAGCTAGTTGTATCTATCAGTGTAGCTGATTCCACTTTAATAAGCGGTGCAATATCTCTATTTTCATCTTGCCAATCACGCGCTTTAATATCTTCTTTTACTTTTTCAAAGTCTACATTTTCGATACCTTGACGTTCGAAATCTAATACTCTTCTTCTAGCTCTCTCTTCAACTGACGCAGTTAAGAAAATTTTAACATCAGCATTAGGAAGTACTACAGATGCGATATCTCTACCATCCATAATTATGTTATTCGTATTAGCTAAATTTCTTTGTGTATCAATTAAGAAATCTCTCACCGCTGGAGATTTAGCGAATAATGAAGTAAATTTCGATACTTCTGCAGTTCGAATTTTATCACTTACTTCCTCATTATTAACATAAACATATTGAACCCCATCGACATACTCAACTTTGAAGTCTGTTTTACTCAATAATTCTTTAATTTCTTCTTCTTCTAATTCATCTAACCCATTAGATAAGAAATTAAACGTTAAAGCTCTATACATTGCACCAGTATCAACATAGTTGAATCCTAATGATTTTGCTACCATTTTTGTTATTGTACTTTTTCCTGATCCTGCTGGCCCATCTACAGCCACTGATACATATTTCATCATTTACCTCTCAGACAAATTTTTTCAATATATATTATAGCATAGACTCGTTTTAAACACTAGATTAAAGTGAAAAAAGTTAATTTATCAGCCATAATTAATTAATAAATTTAATTATAATATATATTACACTACAAATAATTTTATATTTAGAACTATTAAATTAAATATTTCTCTTATTTTAATTTCAATCCTGCTAAACCTGCTAATGCATTATTTTCTAATTTCTCTTGTTTCATGTATTTTTTCATATCTACACGACTCGCTTTATCTTTTTTACTAGATTTAATTCGTTTATCCACTTCTTTTTGTTTCAAAGAATTACCACATTGACAACGATAAGTAGCATTTTCTCCATTACCGAATAATGTCATTTTCTTATGACAATTATCACAACGAAGATTTGTTAATCTACTAATAACCTTACGATTACGACATGACGGACTAGAACATTTTAGCATCTTTGTACCTTTTTTATCTACTTCGAGCATGAAACTACCACACTCTTCACATTTCTTACCACTAATGTTATCGTGCTTAAATCTATCTTCACTGTCTTTAATTTCTGCAATACATGATTTAGTATAGTCTTTTACATCATTCAAGAACTTATCTTTTGAAAGTTTGTTTTTAGCTATATTATCTAATTGTTTCTCCCAAACCGCTGTTAAAGACGGACTCTTAAGATTTTTAGGTACTAAGTTTAGAAGTTGTTTCGCTTTATTAGTAGTTTTGATTCGACCATTATCTAAAACTAAGTAATCATTCGTAAATAATTTTTCTAATATATCTGCACGTGTTGCCACAGTACCAATACCGTTAGTTTCTTTAAGAATTTTCCTTTCATTCTCATCATCTACAAACTCAAATGGATTCTCCATAGCATAAATTAACGTACCTTCAGTATAGTAACTAGGCGGTGTTGTTTGTTTTTTATTATAAACTAATGATTCCAGTTTATGATTATTATTTTGAAGGTTAATAGTTTTGTCCTGTAATTCTTCTCTACTTAATTCTTTATATCCCTCTTGAATTACCTTTAATCCTTTTGCAGAAAATACTTTATTTTCAATATTAAACGAATACGTAGTTTCTTCGTATTTATACTCAGGTAGTAAATTCTCTAAAAACCTCTTCGCTACTAAATTATATATTTTAGTCTCCATATCTGACATCGACATGTAATTAGGTTTTTGCTCAGTTGGAATAATAGCGTGGTGATCACTAACTTTTGCATTGTTAATAATTTTCTTAGTATTATAGTCTTTTACTTTAAGTAATTTTGCTATAGTTTCTTTAAAATCTCCTCCAATTGCTTGAATACGATCTTTTAAAGTGTTCTTCATATCACTAGTTAAATATCTACTGTCCGTTCTTGGATATGTTAATACCTTATGTCTTTCATACAGACTTTGAACAATATTTAACGTTTGTTTCGGTGACATACCGAACAGCGCACTAGCTGTTTGTTGAATATCAGTTAAATTGTATAAAGGTTTTACTGATGAAGTTTTAGCTTTCTTCTGAACATCGTTAAATTTAATTTCTTTATTAATATTCTTTTTAATAAATTGTTCCGCTTTTTCCAAATTAAACTCACTGTTACCACAGCTAAATTTCACCCCATCGATTTGAGCTTCAAAAGTATAATAGTCTTTTGGTTTAAACTGTTTAATTTTTTCTTCTCTCTCAAAAACCATCTGCAATGTCGGTGTTTGAACACGTCCGCAGTTAAGTGAGGCATTGTACTTTAATGTTAACGCCCTTGATGCATTTATTCCAACTAACCAGTCCGCATTAGCACGTGCTATACCTGAATGATATAATCCTAGGTATTCTTTTCCGTCCTTTAAATTTCTAAACCCATCTTTAATCGCCTTATCTGTTACAGAAGAAATCCATAGTCTTTTTACATTTTTATTGCATTTCGCCTTATCAATAATATAACGAGCAACTAATTCTCCTTCACGACCTGCATCAGTCGCAATGATAACTTCATTAACATCTTTCCTGTTCAAAGCATTTTCTACTACTTTATACTGTTTAAAAGTTTTCTTAATTATTTCTGTTTTCATAAACTTTGGAATCATCGGTAAATTCTCTAAACTTACATTGTTAAATTCCTTATATTTATCAGGAGTTTGAAGGGTGATTAAATGACCTAATGCCCAAGTAACTACATACTTATCCCCTTCAAGACAACCATTTTTATTATTTTTTGCACCAAGATTCCTCGCGATATCACGAGCAACCGATGGTTTTTCACAAAGTACTACACTTTTCATCAATAAATTCCTCACATATATATTCTTTACTTCATTAATTATTATAATAGAATTCAGCTAAAATAACTAGTAAGACATATAATCACTATCAATTTCTTTATACTTTAGTTGTAAAACTATCTACTTATATATTATAATTTTATTAGAGACAAAGGAGGACTATTCTATGAAACTTTATTTAGCTGGAGCATTATTTAACGAAGCTGAAGTAGCTCAACGTTTAAAAGAAGGAAAATTATTAAAAGAAAAATTTGGAGAAAGATTATCAGTTTTTAATCCAATAGAACAGCCTTTTAATGAAGACAAACAAACTCTACCTACACCCCAAGATATCTTTAATGGTGATACAGAAGCTGTTAAAAACTGTGACATTTTCTTAGCTGATATTACAAACGAAGATAGTGGTGTAATGGTCGAGTTAGGGATTGCAATTGCACTTAAGAAAAAAATTATCGCTATAAATTCAGATATTCGATTAAAATCAGCAAACAAATACGATATTCCAAGTTATGCAATGAACCATTATGTTCTAGGTGGTATTTTAAAACACGGAACTCTTGTTTATAGCTTTGAAGAAGCACTAAATGAACTTGACAAACTATTTTGTTTAAAAAATCACTTATAATTAATAAAATAAGCGAGATCAACTTAAGAATTTTGATTTAAAATAATCAATTTCTAAAGCTAATCTCGCTTTTTACTTATTTAACTTTTAACTTTTTATCTTTCAACTCTAATACTACATCAGCAGCACTCGCTAATTGATTACTATGAGTAACAACTATAACACATTTATTGTTTTCTACAGCTACCTTTTTCAAGATTTCGATTATCTCTTCAGCAGTACTTTCGTCTAAGTTCCCTGTAGGTTCATCAGCTAAAATTATCGGTGCTTCAGATACTAATGCTCTAGCAATAGCTACACGTTGTTGCTGCCCTCCAGAAAGCTTCATAACATTTCGATTAACATGTTCTTCTTCTAATCCAAGTTTTAATAGAATATCCTTATTTGCATTTTTAGAAACAAGTTTCAGATTTTCTAGTGGAGTCAGATAATCAATTAAGTTATAATTTTGAAACACTAGAGAAATATCTTTACGTCTATGTTCACTAAATCCTATTTTTTCAATATTAGTATTATTGAATAATATCTCTCCACTTGTAGGACTATCTAAACCCGCTAATAATGATAGTAAAGTTGATTTCCCAGCTCCTGACTTACCTACTATCGCATAAAACTTCCCAACTTCAAAATTATAAGTAATTCCACTTAAAACTTTTGACTTACTATTATCATATAAGTAACTTACATTTTTCAATTTAAAAATCGACATTTCTTATTCCTCACTAATTAATATTCGTTAAAATTTTCTTCGGTTTCATCTTCAAGATTGGTAATAACGCCACAACTACCGAAATAATCACTATAGCTATCATTACTATAACTAGATTAACAATATCTATTCCATTAACAGATATCTTCATTAATTCATCAGCTATTGATTTTGGTAGTTCCTCAGAAAATATACTTCCCACATTGCTCGCTAAATACTTGATAGTCACTATCTCTATACCGAGTGCAATCATTAGACCAAATATTGTTACCAATATTACCTCAACTATAAATTGTAACACCAGGTTTACTTTACTAGTTCCTAACGACAGTAAAATCCCAATTTCGTAGGTTCTTTCACGAACCAAAAACATTAATATTAATGATAGTATAACTACTCCAACTACAACACTACCTATTCTTATCATATTAGTTATTTTCGTTATACTCTCTACTGATGATGTAACTAGCTCATAATTTTTATTTGATTTAGAGACCATTAAGTTATTTATTCCTAAATTCTCAACAGCTTTAATTACATCGTCTAACTTAGTCGGATCTTCAACTCCGTATTCTACTGAAGTTACTTTATTATTAGCTATTAAATTTGATAATTCTTGACTTGATTTATAATCCGTATAAACTGTATTTTCAATAAAATCTGAGCTTAAGCCATTAAAGGTATTAGTTTTATCACCAGAATAGATTCCAACAATTTCTAACTCTAATATTTTACCTTCTTGTGATAATTTAATTTTATCACCCAAATTAACATTATTTAATTCAGCAAATTTTTCGTGAATCATGATTTTATTTTTGTCATTTTCTTCAATATGTCTTCCCTTTTCCAATTTTAAAACTTCACTCTTAAAATCAATATTACTTTTAGAAGCGGTAATACCATTCATCATTACTAAATTACTTTTATTTTTCATTTCATCATTTAAAGTAATATTTTGATTTTCTTGAACTACCTTTTTCCCTTCAACAACAACTGGTTTAGAAAAAATATAATTTTTCGTACTTATTCCTTTTAATTCTTCAATTTTTTTCAAAGTATCCTTTTCTATTTCTTTATTGGATTTATCAGCACTTTCAATATTAAATCCAAAGTTAACATCTTTATATAAATTTTTAGAAATATTATTTACTGTAGTATTCAAAACACTACCACTTAATAAGAAAAATGATATTAGTGTCACTATTAAAAACAAAATACTACTTCTAACTTTTTTTCTAATAATATAAAGATATGCCCTATTAAAAATACTCATCGGCTTCTCCTTACATTAATTAATATCAGATAATAAATCTTTAGGTTTTCTATATGCTAATCTGCTAGATGCAATTCCTACAGCAATGACAATTATTGCAATACCAACAAGTACCACTGTTAGCATATTATCCATACTAACACTTACATCTAAAGCAGTAATAATTTTATTTGCTCCCTCTACTTCAGCATTAGCACCTAGATTAACTCCATTAGCTTGATTTGAAATAGTTTTACTTACAGATTTAATAGATTGTTGCAGTATCTGATTTCCTATATTTTGACTAATTGCACTTCCTACGAAATATGAAGCGATAAAGCTTGGAATACTAATTAATAGCACTTCTAGAATAAATTGTCCTATAATGCTCGCTTTAGTCATACCAATTGCTAAACTTACACCGATTTCTTTTCTTCTACTATTTATCCACAAGAATAATATTAGCGATAGAATCACTATACTAAAGACTATTGTACTTATGAATACACCATTAGTTAAACTATAAATTGTATCCAATGATTGTTGAAGAGCTGGGAAGTTCTGATTACTCTTAACTAACATATATTGTTTCCAATTAATAGGAAGCTTTTTAGCATCACTTATTATACTATCAACTTTGTCTTTTCCATCGACAAGGAATGTCGCATCTTGATAAATTTCTTTACCATCTTTGTAGTTATATAAAGTTTTTGTTGTTTGAGTATCAGCTATAAAAATATTATCATATAGTTCCATATGACTAGAAGTAGCACCTTTATTCTGACCCCCAAAAATACCAACTACAGTAACTTCAACCTCTTTATCAGATTTTTTCTCATTATCTGCGTCATTTGGATTACCTTTTAATTTGATCTTATCCCCAACTTTAATTTTATTCTTCTTAGCGAAACCTTCATGAATTAAAACAGAATTTTTATCATTATCAGTTAAATGGCGTCCCTCTTGTAATTTTAACGTCTCTGCAGAGAATCTATCATCCAATGAAGAATCATTAGTTCCAGTTACGATAACCGTCTTAGAGAAAAGTTGTCTTTGCTTGTTGTTTTTCTCTTCTTGCTGATGATTCGCAAGTTTTAAAGGCTCTAAATCAATTAGATCCGCACTTACATTCATTCTTTTGATATATTTCTTCACTCCTGGAAGATTTTTTATCTTCTCAATATCCTCACCTATTAAGTTACCTGCCCCCCTAGCAGTCCCTTGATTGGTCTTTCTATTTATCTCCATAGAAAAACTACTAGTAATATTTTGAAAAGTTTCTTTTGATAAAGTATCAGTTGATTTTTTAATTGATATAGTACTTAGAATTAATGATGACATAGTAGCTAATATTAAAAAAACAACTAATGATTTAAAACTTTTTCTGGTTATATATAACCATGCCTTTTTTAGAATCGACATTCTTTACACCTCTTTTATTTAATTTTTGTAAATAGTATTAATAACTATTATCACTTTATAATTATATGATAACGTTTTTACTTAAAATATAATTTATATTATTTAAATAGATAGTAAAACGTTTTAATTAATAATATAAATAAAAAATCCAAAACAATAAAATGATCACTTTAATGCTTTGAATTTTTATTCCATAGGATTTATTTAATTTTTAAAATTCAAAATCAATTCCCGTTTTATTTCTCTCATAGAACCATCTTACTAACTTTTCTCTAGTTAACTTATCTACTATCATATCATTTAAATCAATATGTACATCTAATAACCTTATGCACTTATTCGCAAGCTCAACACCTTCAGGTTTATTCAATTTAAGCTGCATTTGCGCCAGAATATAGTTGAATGAAGTTAAATGAAAAATAAAGTGGGTAAGATTAATATAATGAGTTTTCATTAAATCAATCGCCTTAATACAATATCTCTCTGCTTCTTCAACAAATCCTCTTCTAGATAACAAGGCAATCGCATTATTTAATATTAACAATGATCTTTCACTTCGTTCCGAAGAAAAAATATCATCTGCTTTTATTGGTTTAAGATTTTCATCGATTATACGACGTACAAAGTCATTAGAAAACTCTTCTTCAGTAGTAGTTCTTAATAGAAATGCTATAGAGAATAATTCATTAACATTATATACATCTAGTTTTTTAAGATGCTCTAATACAATTGCTCTATTTTCCCTTACAATTTGGGGACCATTCGTATCACTTAAAGCACTCAGACATTGTTCAATATGCAATCTACTATTAATAGGCACTTCCCCTTTTTCAAGAGTCCTAATAGCTAAACTTTTTATAGCTGAATAATTCCCTGAATTCTCTAGTTGTCTAGCTTCCTTTAGGAAACCAGTTTGCTCAGCCTCTATAAGTGGTAAATACTCTGAAAAATAATCATGGTAACCTATTCCAATATTTCTCAAAAGTTGCTCAAAAATCTCTAAAGATACACTTGTTTCATCTGCTTCAAATCTAATCAATGTTCTTACAGAAATTGCATCTCCCGCAGCATCTTTTAATTTGATGCCACGACCTTCTCTCATTTGTTTGAAGATCTTTCCATGCATTTTATTATCGTCCATTCAAGTATCCGTCTCCTTAAATAATCTCGTTAATATTATAACATAAATTAGGTAACTAATGTAGATATTATAAGCTTTTTTCTCATGTATTTAATTATATACTGTAATTTTGTTCACAATTTGTTCACATTTAAATAAATATAAAAAAGAGTAACCGACAACACAACACAACACGGTTACTCTTTTATTCTTGCCTATATTATTCTCCGTTAATAATTCTTTTTTATAAACTTCAAAATTAATACTTTTCTTACTATTATTATATTTTTTTACTTAATATTATTTATTTAGGTATATAATACTTTCTTTTCTTCAACTTTGTTAAATATAAATTCCTTTGAACAACTTTTTCAATTAAATTTAAAATATAATTTAACAAAATTATTTATTTATAAACTTCATTTCCTTTTCTATAAATAATTATTATAACAACTTTCCCCTAGAATATTCATGTTGACGAAAAAAACAACCAAAAGTGCCAACATCATATTTCATATTTTTATAGTAAATAATAAGTACGGACCTCTTATAGACATTTATTATTATAGCATATAATAATAATAAATATCATTTAGTGTTGAAATTGTCACTTTTTGAGATTAATTTTAACTACAAAATATAAAAAATGACTCCTGTGACACTTATTTTTAAAAAATCCTGAAAGTTCGTATTTCTATATATCTATTTTGATAAAATAAACAGATTACTTTTTAATATATGTAAATTACCATTATAGACCTGCTAATTTACATAAACAAAGCATCTTTTTGATAACTATTCACTTAGTATCTTTACTTTCTATTTTGTATTTATTGAGTACTTATTTCTTTATATCTAAATAAAAACCCCAAGGTATAAGTATATTATACCTCGAGGTTTAAATATTATTTCAATAAACATAGATTAAGATTTTAATCTTATATCCAACAATTACTAGTTTTGTTTATCTTTTCTTTTTAGTCTTGCAGCTACTGCTAAAGCTACTAATCCTGCCACAGTTGCCACACCTGTTTGACTTTCACCTGTATTAGGTAAAGTTTTTAATCCATTTGAATTAACTCTTGGACTTTGTAAATTAGATTGGTTATTTGATGAACCTGGAGCTTTGTCTCCTGGATTTGGCGTATCTCCTAGACCCGGTTTCGGATCTGGTTTTGGTTTATCCCCTGGAGCCGGTTTCGGATCTGGTTTTGGTCCATCTCCTGGAGCTGGTTTCGGATCTGCTATTGGTCCATCTCCTGGAGCTGGTTCTGGATTTGGTTTTGGTTTATCTCCTAGACCCGGTTTCGGATCTGGTTTTGGTTTATCTCCTGGACCTGGAATTGGTTTTGGTTTTGGTTCATTATTCTCTACTTTACTTCCTACAAGGATTATCTCTTTTATAGAATTTTTAATTATCCTTTCGCTTACCTGAGTAGTTAATTCTCCTGTCTCTTTATTTACTAATAAATATGATGAAATTTTTAATATTTCCCCATTCACACCAGATTGTAGTACTTTTCTCATACCTTTAGGTAATGTACTGTCTATTCTTTCTTCAGTATCGTATGCTACTCGAATAATTTCTTCTTTTGGTTTAGTCCCTAAAACTACTTTCCCGTCTTGAACATCTACATGAGTTTCTTTTATTGTGTTTATTTCTACTTTTCCTTCAGTAGGTTGTTCAAATAATTTATTATATAGATTTGCAAAATAATACTCTGCTTTATCCATCGGTGAGAATGCATCCTTGTATCTTTCATCTTCAGGATAAATTCTCTTTATATTTTCTGGAGAATTAGTATCAATGATATATCTTGGATAATCTTTACCAAATACACGTTTGAATATATATCTACCCAAATGTTCTGCAAATGCTTCTTCTTTATTTTCTGTAAAATATTTTGGATAAGGATTTGCATTTTTAAAATACTTATTATATACATCCTCGTATTCCTTACTATTTCGGAAACCTTGTACTTCTCTTCTAAGATATATTTCTGGAGATATTTCTTCCGAAGGACCGAATGCTAATACCTCTGGTAGATTAAAACCTCCACTATAATCGATTATATGACCAATTTCATGTAATAAAACAAACAACATTGTTATAGGTTGATTATGCTCTTTAGTATATTTAAGCCTTATACTTTCATTATATCCATTAGCCAATCCTTGTGGTTTATCTAATTTGTCTGCATGTGGAAGATCCTTATCTGTAACTATTAAATTAACAAGATTTTTTCTATACTCATATGGAATTTTTTCTATTCCTTCTTCAAATTTCTTTTTTATATCATCAGGAATATTTCCTTCATATCTTATATTTAATTTTTCTTTTGTTCCTTTAGAAGAATTAAATCGTCGAGTAATACTTTGAAATACTACCTCTCCTTCTTTGCTCAGCATTTCCTGATACTCATTTAATTTACCTAATTTACTTATGGCTAATTTAAATCTCAAATAATTCGCTTTTACATCAGCATACATCCCATCAGTGATTATATTCTTGGCAAAATAATTTCTAATATTCTCTTTTTCTAACTTATTATCTTTATTTATCATTGATAAATGGTTTGTAGTATTAAATTCTACAAGATAATTAAAGCTATTTGTTAGTAATAAATTATAAAAATCTTCATCTTTTTCTAATGAATAATCTCTCAAACCATCGATACTAGTTACTTTCCCTAGCGCTCCTTTTCTTAAAGCACTATTCTCTGGATCTAACATTTCTGGTGTTAGAATCGTAATATTTTGTTGAGAATCAACTAGTTTTAAAGTTGTATTTTCACTATGCACTAATTCTCTAGCACTAATTTTATCTGTAATATTCTGATTTTTGGGAACTGATACAAATAATTTATTTATTTGTATCTTATCACTTGGAAGTTCTTTAGACTCATCTTTTGAATATAAATTTTCATTAGAATATACATAGATATTAGAGTAAAGCGCTTTTTCTACATCTTTTCCTAAATCAAATTTTGGTGAAGTTACCACTTTGAATGTTGTTATTTTAGTTGTTTCTCCATCTTTAGCTTCTTTAACTACTTCTCTTGTTCCGAAATCCTTAGTATCATCAACAACATATTCTACTTTAGACTTTTCAATTTTTCTTTCAATTTGTGGCTTAGTTCCTAAAACTACTTCACTTTCAGTAGGTTCTTTTCTTTCAGCAATTTTATTACCATCTTTTTCGATAAGTTTAAGAGAACCATTTTCTCCTTTAGTTTTTAACTCTCTATAACCAACATCTTTTGTTTCATCAGCAGTATATTTAATAGGACTTTCTAGCGTCCTCTCTTCACTGATTACATCAGCAGCATATGTAATATTATTATGTTGATATATTGCTTCTCCTCCTGCTATTGCAAGAAATGTTACTACAGCAATTTTTGCAGAAAAAGTTCCAATTTTAGTTTTTCTTATAGAATATATATTATCTTTTTTCAACGTTTCTCTCCTAATTCTATTTTATAACGTATTTATTTAAATGTAGGATAGAGATTATTATCTCATATCCTACACTTATTGATTTTTACTATTTAGTTTCCTTTAGCTTTTTTTCTTAATCTTGCAGCTACTGCTAAAGCTACTAAGCCTGCTACAGTTGTCATACCATTTTCACTTTCACCTGTATTAGGTAAAGTTTTTAATCCATTTGAATTAACACTTGGACTTTGTAAGTTAGGTTGGTTATTTGATGAACCTGGAGCTTTATCTCCCGGATTTTTTCTTGGGTTATCTCCTAGGTTGCCACCAAGGTTATCTCCTGGGTTGTCTCCTGGTTTCTTAGTTCCTACTAATACTACTTCATCTACTACTTCTTCAAGTATCGTTTCTTGAGTTACTACATCTAACACTTTTCCATTTTCTGATAGTGTTATTGTTTTAATTGATTTACGACCTTTTTTACCTTTTACTTTAACGATACGTTTTCCTTCTTCTAATGTTGGATTGTTTTGTTCAATAGTTTTATAATTAACATCTTCTTCTTTTACTTCTTCTTTAATATCTATAAAAGGTTTTGGATCTATAGGTGGCTCTTGCTTACGTTCATTTGTATAGATTTCTAATAAACGATTATATTCTTTTTCTAAATCTTTTAATTCAGATATTAATTTTTGTAATTGATCATTTAATTTTGTTTGAGTTTGTAAAAGATTTGTCAGCTTATTCACTATATCTTGAAGTTGAGCTTTCACTTTAACTAGTTCTTTTTCATTTTCTGTAAGTTTAACTACTTTATCTTCCATATCTTTTTTCTTTTTATTTAAAGATTGGATTTTATCTATAATTTTGTTCAGATCTTCGTGTTTATCTTTAGAAGCTTTTAGAGCATCATCATATTCTTTTTGTGCTCTATTTGCATCAGCTTTAGCTTTGTTTAATTCATCATGTTTTTGTTTTTGAACATTTAAAGCATCTTTTAATGCTTTTTGTTTAGAATCTTGATCTGCTGTTGCATTTCTTAAATTTTCTTCAGCTTTTTGCTTTTCTTTTTCTACATCTTGTAAATCTTTTGCAGCTTTATTAAATCTATTTTGAGCATCTTGTGTTTTTTCTTTAATTTTGTTTAATTCATCAACTTTGTTTTGAGCGTCAGTAACGTCTTTAGTTGCTACATCTAGTGCTTTTTGAGCATCATTTAACGCTTTATTGGCAGTATCTAGATTTTTTTCTTTTTCGCGAATTTCAGCTTCAGTACTTATATGAATTAATTCTAAAGTATCTTTAGAATTCGCACTAAATTTTTCTTTCCAAATTTCTCTATCATGATGTGAATATTTATTAATACTTGCAATAGAAATTCTAAGTTGATCAAGGTTCAAAATAGCATATGAAGGATAACTCGTGATAGCAAATCCAACTGCCATCGTATCATCATCACTTAACAAATGCTTAGCATGACCGTAGTGTCCAGTCATATGAGCTTCATAATAAAATCCAAGTAAACTATCATGTAACTGATCAAATAAGTATCGTCTTGAAATATATCTATTATCTGTTATTTTAACAGGAATATAAGTTAGACTTTCAAACCTATTATACGTATTGCCATGATTATATTTATCAATACCAGCATGAAACGCTGCAGTATTCAATGCTTTATGATGGTGTTCTATTTTATTAAAATCCTCATCCATAGTAATTTTAGTAGCTTCACGAATAAATCTTTGAACATTTAAATTAACTTTTTGTGCCTGTTTACCAAACTGTTCACGAATTTGATTATTTAACATCGCTACATATTGTGAAAACATAATATTATCTTCTTCAGATAAATTCCTAATATCAACTTTTTCATCATCTTTATAGGATAAATCAGTTGATACTTTAGAACGTCCTTTTGACAATATTTCTTCTTCAATTTTAACCAACTCTTTCATTTTCGTAAGTCTAAAATCAAAATCATCAGAATCAAAAAATTCTTTAAGTCCTGCTACAAATCTAGAATCTAGGCTTGCATTCATTTTAATTCCTTTTATACCAAATGGATATTTAGCTTTTTCTAAATCTAAAGCTATATCTTGCAACATACGTTTTGCATCTGAGAGCTCTCCAGATTTTGTCACTTTTATTTCTTTTTCCGTATTTAAATCATTATTAGCGTCTACTTTACTTGCTGCTAATTTTCTATCATGTTCTTTAGCTTGATCTAATTCTATTTGTGCTCTGTTTTTTTTATTCTGATTTTCATTAACAATTTTCTCAGCTTCTGTAAATTTCTTTTTCGCTATATCTTTTTGAGCAGGATCAAATGCTTTTTTCTTAAGATCCACATTTTTATCAGCTTCATCTGCTGCTTTTTGAGCATCTTTAACTTTTTCATCTGCAGCATTTTTAGTACTTAGTTTAGCCGTTTTATCTTTTTGTGCTTGGTCAAATTCTTGCTCTTTAGTAGCTTTATCTGTTTCAGCTTTTTTTATATCATTTTTCACACCTTCAATTACATCTGGTGTTATTTTTTTACCTTCATCAATATCTTTTACTAAAGAATCGACTTTTTTTTCTAATTCATTTTTTTCATTCTGAGAATTTGTAACTTCATTTTTATTAACATCTACTTCTTTAGTTTTATTATCGATTTCGACTTTTTTGTCATCTACTTTTTTCTTTTCATCTAATACTTGTGCATCAGAGACAGTATATGTTTTATCTTGTTTAACAGTTGTTTCCACAGGGACATCCGCTGCTTGAGCTTGTGACCCAGTGTAACTAGCTCCTACTATCGTTAAACCTAATAATACCGAGGCTGTTCCGATTTTATTTTTTCTTAAAGAAAATCTTTGCTTTCTTTTTATCATAATTAATTTCCTCCATAAAAATATGTAAACAATCACTTTATAAAGATAATTTTATCATATAATATTGAGGTTAACATAAATCATGAAAAAATCGTCACATCACTGAATATAAACTTCATATTTTACTCATTTATCTTCTCAATATGACAAATATGTCCTCTGAATTTTTTACAGTACACATTATTATCAGTTACCTAAAAACATAAAAAAAGAAACTAATTCGCTTATAGCAAATCAATTTCTTAAAAAATCTGTTTTTTTATTTATTTTTAAAATTCTATGTCTAAACCTGTTTTATTTACTTCATAAAAATTTTTATAAGCGGCGTCTCTTAACCTTTTATGATAAGCATCACCAGTAATTTCCGCAACAATATTTTTATATTTTAAAACCTTATTAGCAAGATCAATACCTTCTTTTTTATTTTGGCGTAAATATACTGTAGCTAAAATTCTCAGTACTTCTACATAAAAATTCGTTTTTTCTATTAAAAAGAATTGTTCATCAAAAACTTCAATTGCCTCCTTACATCTTTTTTCAACTAATTCATAATAACCATTTCTTGATAAAAATGCTAACGATCCAATTAATAAATTACAATATGCACTACCAACATATTGACTCAGATAATTCCTGACAGGAATATTTTGTAAACACTCTACAATAATTCTATCGATATATTCAATAGAATACTCTTCTCGTGAGGAGTATCCTATTAAAAAGTTAAGTCCGATTATTTCATTCCAACCTAATTTATTAGTTGACTCAATTATCTCCCTAATTATTCTCTTATTATCAGATATTTCTCTATCCTCTTCTCTCCAATTTGATGCATGTATAATCGATAAAATATCTATTCTTTTTGATAGTCCAATTTTATTTTTCTTTAGTTCCTTTTTACATTCATTTACTATCTTTGATTGAGAACCAGATTGCACATATCCACTAAGTTTTTTCGAAAATTCAGAATTTTCTATATAGGCATTGTCAAAATAATATACTAAATAATCCAGAAACCCTATACCACAATTTTCCAATAATTTCTCAAAAACTGCAATTGAAATACTAGTTTCATCAGCTTCAAAGCGCATTAATGTTCTCGTAGAGATTACATCGCCTGCGACATCTTTTAACTTATACCCTCTCTCCTCTCTAAGTTTTTTAAAAATACTTCCATGCAAATTCTTTTCATCCATTTCTTATCTCCTAAATTTTAATATTAAGAATAATTTATAACTATTTTTTTCTACAAATAAATACATTAAAGATTATTAAAATAGTCTTTTCACATATATTTTACCATTTAATTAATACTTATTTTAATTACGTGACAAATACGTCATATTCTAATCTATTTTCTCTATATCTATAAAAATAACTACACTACGTGACATTTTCGTCACCTTTTTTTTTGTATTTTTCAATATAATTTTTACAAAAATAAACTTCGAGGTATAGTATAATTACCTCAAAGTCTACTTATCATTTCATTTTATTTTAATTCCATAAATCTTCTAGTAAGTGAGTTTGTGTTCTGTCTGGTCCTGTAGAGAATACAGAGATTTTAACACCTACTAATTCTTCGATTTTTTCTAAATATTTTCTTGCGTTATCAGGAAGCTCATCGAGTGATTTTACACCTGTAATGTCTTCATCGAATCCTGGTAATGTTTCATAGATTGGCTTACAATCTTTAATGATGTTTTCATTAGCTGGATATTCAGTTAAGATTTCACCTTTATAATCGTATGCTGTACAGATTTTAATTTCTTTAAGACCTGAAAGTACATCTAGACAGTTAACTGACAAATTAGTCATTCCAGATACACGAGCTGAGTGACGCATTACTACGGTATCAAACCATCCAATACGACGTGGACGTTTTGTTACAGTTCCGTATTCGTGTCCAATTTCACGAATTCTAGAACCAATTTCATCGAATAATTCTGTTGGGAATGGACCATCTCCTACACGTGATGTATAAGCTTTTGAAATACCTAATACTTTAAGTCCGTTTGTTGGAACAAATCCGTTACCTACAGTGATTCCTCCAGCAGATGGGTTAGATGATGTAACATATGGATATGTACCGTGGTCGATATCTAACATTACCCCTTGTGCACCTTCGAATAAGATGTTTTTATTTTCATTTTGTGCATCTTCTAATACTTTAGAAGTGTCTGTAACATATTGAGCTAATTGTTTTCCATATTCGAAATACTCATTGAAGATTTCTTCTACTGTGAATCCTTCAGTTTCATAAATTTTTTCGAATAATTCATTTTTTTCTTTCAGATTTTGTTCTAATTTTTTCTTGAATAGATCAGCATCTAATAAATCAGCGATACGGATACCGCAACGTTTGTATTTATCTACATAACATGGTCCGATACCTTTTTTAGTTGTACCAATTTTGTTTTCACCACGACGAGCTTCTTCAACCTCATCAAGTTTTAAGTGGTATGGTAATACTACATGTGCTCTGTTAGAGATTCTTAATCCATTACAAGTAACTCCACTTTCCTTTAGTCTATCGATCTCACCACAAATCCATTTAGGATCTACTACAAGACCATTACCGATAATTGAAAGTTTCTCTTCATTAAAAATTCCAGATGGGATTAATTGAAGTTTGTAAGTTTTTCCATCAAACTTAATAGTATGTCCTGCGTTGTTACCCCCTTGATAACGAGCAATTACATCAGCACGTTCTGCTAAAAAGTCGGTAATTTTACCTTTACCTTCATCTCCCCATTGTGAACCTACTACTACGATTATTGACATAAATTACGCCTCCTGAAAGCAATTATTTTTTCCATTAATAATTATATCACAAATACAGACGTTTACAACCGTTTTTTATAAAAAACTCAAAATTATCGGACAATTTAATCTATTTTCACAGTTCATACACTTTTATGCGTTTTCATTAAAGACAATTATCAACTATATCAAATATTTAATACTAAACATAAATACAAAAAATAACCTGAGAATCAGTTTATACTAATTCTCAAGTTACTTATTCTTTTAATTTTAATCTGTCATATATTTTATATTAGAAGATTCCAACTATTGTTTCTGTTTCTTCATCAATATCTATATTTAAAGCACTTGGTACTTTTGGAAGTCCTGGCATTGTTAACACCTTGTTCGCATAAGCTACTACGAATCCAGCACCACTACGTAGTTTAACATCGTTGATAGTAATATTAAATCCTGTAGGACGACCTTTGATCTTCGCATTATCTGTTAATGAAGCTGGTGTTTTTGCCATACATACTGGTAAATGCTTGAATCCAAGACTTTCGATTCTTTCGATTTCAGCTTTAGCTTCATCAGAGAAGTTAACTCCATCAGCTCCATAAATCTCACGACATACTGTTTCGATTTTTTCAGTAATTGAAGCTTCATCTTTGTATAATAATTGTAGTTCTTTGTCATTTCCTTCAACAGCTTTTACTACTTTTTCTGCTAGGTCTACTCCACCAAGTCCACCTTTTTCCCATACTTCTGTACGAGAGAATTCTACGCCTTGTTCTTTAGCCCAGTTTTCTAGGAATGCTAATTCTTTTTCTGTATCAGTAACAAAGACATTTAGAGCTACCACTATCGGTAAATTGAATTTACGTAAGTTTTCGATGTGTTTTTCTAAGTTTTGAACACCTTTAGCTAATGCTTCTAAGTTTTCTTCTTTTAGATCTTTTTCTTCAATGTCACCGTGTAGTTTTAATGCTTTAACTGTTGCTACTACTACAGCTGCCTTTGGTTTAAGACCCGCCTTACGACATTTAATGTTTAAGAATTTCTCAGCTCCTAGGTCAGCTCCAAATCCTGCTTCTGTAATTACGTAATCAGCAAATTTTAAAGCTGTTTTTGTAGCTAAGATTGAATTACATCCGTGCGCAATATTTGCGAATGGTCCACCGTGAATAATCGCTGGGTTGTTCTCTAATGTTTGAACAATATTCGGTTTAATTGCATCTTTTAATAATGAAGTTATTACACCTTCAATTTTCAAATCTTTTAGGTAAACTGGTTCACCTTTTTTATTATAAGCTACAAGGATATTGCTTAATTTTTCTTTAAGATCAGCAATTCCTTCTGACAGACATAGAATAGCCATTACTTCACTAGCTACAGTAATATCAAAACCATCAAGGCGTTCTAGGTCTGTTCCTGCATTTACTTTAATATGACGTAAATCACGAGCGTTCATATCCATAACACGGTTAAAAACGATTTTATCTATTTCTAATTCGTTTCCTTGGAATACGTGGTTATTTACTAATACTGCGATTGCATTGTGAGCTGTAGTAATAGCGTGCATATCTCCAGTAAAGTGAAGGTTTATATCTTCCATCGGTACTACTTGAGCATATCCTCCACCAGCTGCTCCACCTTTTCTTCCTAATACAGGACCTAAAGATGGTTCACGTAGTGCTACACAAGATTTTTTCCCGATTCTATTTAATCCATCAGATAAACCGATAGTTACAGTACTTTTCCCTTCTCCACTTGATGTTGGATTAATAGATGTAACTAATACTAGTTTTGCATCGTCATTAATGTCTTTTTTAATATTTTTTGTTTGGATTTTTGCTTTGTGATTTCCGTATAATATTAAATCTTCTTCTTTTATCCCTAATTTACCTGCTACTTCAGCAATATGTTTCTTTTCACATTCGTTTGAAATTTGAAAGTCTGACTTCATTTAATCTACCTCTTTTCTTTGAGTTTTATTTTATTATTTTTAATCTTCCAATCCTGGAATACGTTTGTATATTTTGTCAATATTTACAAGGTGTACATTTAAATCGAAACAACTATCTAGTACTTCTTTAGAGACTGTATTTTTAATAGTTTCATTTTCTTCTAGAAGTTGTCTAAATGGAATACCTTCGAACCATGATTTCATCGCTAATGGTTGTACTAAATCGTACGCTTCTTCACGAGAGAATGAGTATTTTTCAATAAGGTTACTCATAGTTCTTTGAGCGAAAATTACACCATTAGTAGCATAAATATTTTTAATCATGTTGTCTGTAAATACTGTTAGATTTTTCACAACATTAGTAAATCTATTTAACATGTAGTCTAATAATGTTGTTGCATCATTACTTAAGATTCTTTCTGCACTTGAGTGAGAAATGTCACGTTCATGCCATAATGGAATATTCTCGTAAGCTGCAAACATATATCCACGCATGATTCTAGCGCATCCTGCCATGTTTTCACTTGAGATTGGATTACGTTTGTGAGGCATTGCACTTGAACCTTTTTGATTTTTCGAGAAGAATTCTTCTGCTTCTCTTACTTCTGTACGTTGTAAGTGACGAATCTCTACTCCGATTTTTTCGATTGAACTTGCGATTAATGCTAAAGTTGCATAGTAATCTGCGTGTCTATCACGTTGTAAAGTTTGTGTAGAAATATTACTTGATTCAATTCCTAATTTTGCACAAACATAGTCTTGAACTTCTGGTGGTGTATTTGAGAATGTACCTACAGCTCCAGAGATTTTACCTACTTCAATAATTTTTCTTACTTCGTTAAAACGTTTGATATGACGATTGAACTCATCATAATAAAGAGCGAATTTTAATCCAAAGCTACTAATATCAGCGTGCACTCCGTGAGTACGTCCGATACAAGGTGTGAATTTATATTGTAATGCTTTTTCTTTTAATACTTCTTGGAAATTTAATAAATCTCTGTAAAGGATATCGTTAGCTTGTTTATATAAATATCCATAAGCAGTATCAACAACATCAGTAGATGTTAATCCATAGTGCACCCATTTTTTCTCATCACCTAGATAACTAGAAACATTACGAGTGAAAGCTACTATATCATGTTTTGTTTCTTTTTCTAATTCTAAAATTCCTGGTAGGTCAAATTTTGCATTAGCGAATAATTTTTCAACATCTTCTTTTGGTACAACTCCTAATGTACTCCAAGCTTCTGTCGCATAAAGTTCTACTTCTAAATATGCTTTAAAACGATTCTCATCGCTAAAGATATTACGCATTTCTTCTCTACTATATCTTTCAATCATTGCAATAATCTCCTGATGTTTTTTTATTTCAATCGATCTATCTCAAAATACTATAATGACAAATGACCGATGTCTTTTCTGTAAAATAGTTCTTCACATTCTATTTTTACTATCTCATTATACACTTTTTCATATGCTTCTTGCAAGCTCTTTCCTTGTGCACAGACTAATAATACACGACCACCATTTATTACTATATCATCACCTACACGCTTAGTTCCCATATGGAATACTGGTGTAGATACTTTATCTAAGCCTTGTATTACAGCACCTTTTTCACTGTGTTCAGGGTACCCTTTCGCTGCCATTACGACACCAATAAAGGCATCTTTACTCCATTTTAACTCTACTTCTTTACCGTCGATAATATTATTAGCTATTTCATATAAACTACTTTCTAATGATAATAGTAATATCTCACTCTCTGGATCTCCAAAACGAACGTTAAATTCAATAGTTTTCACACCGTCATGACATTTCATAAGACCGGCATATAATATACCGTAAAATGGCATTCCTTCATCACTCATTGCATCGACCATAGGTTGAACTACATTTCTAACACCTTCGTCAATATCTTCTTGAGTGATTTTCTTAAGTGGAAGATACGCTCCCATACCACCTGTGTTTAACCCTTCATCGTTATCGAATGCACGTTTGTGGTCTTGTGCAATCTCCATTGGATAAATTTTTCTATCAGAGACAAAGCACATAAGTGAGAATTCTTCCCCTTGAAGAAATTCTTCAATAACAACACTAGAACCAGCTTTATTGAATTTAGCATTGCACATCATTTCCTTAAGTTCAGCTTGTGCTTCTTCTAGAGTGTTTGCTATTATTACTCCTTTACCTGCAGCTAAGCCATCTGCTTTAAGAACGATAGGAGCTTTTTGCTTGCTTAAGTACTCTTTAGCTTGTTCATAATCATTGAAACTTTCATATTTTGCAGTTGGAATATTATATTTTCTCATCATCATTTTTGAGAATACTTTACTTCCTTCTAGTTGTGCTGCAAGCTCAGATGGTCCAAAAGCACGGACACCTTCTTTTTGTAATTCATCTACTAGACCATTAACTAATGGCACTTCCGGTCCAACGAAAACAAGATCGATACCATTTGTTTTTGCGTAGCCTGGTATTTGGTCTTCTGTTAATGCTACACATACTCCAAATTTTTCGACTGCAGGATTAACACCTGCCATATGTACTTCGTGACCTTCTTTATGGAATTTATAAGCGATAGCGTGCTCTCTACCGCCGCTTCCTACTACTAATACTTTAGCCATATTAGTGTTTAAAGTGGCGTATTTTACTGAAGACCATCGCCACACCTTTCTCATTACATGCATCTATACTTTCTTGATCTCGTATAGAACCACCTGGTTGCACTATCGCAGAAATACCATAATCTGCTGCAATATCAGCACTATCTCTCATTGGGAAGAATGCATCAGAAGCTAGCACCGCACCTTTTGCTTTTTCCCCTGCTTGTTCTAAAGCTATTTTACATGAACCTACTCTATTCATCTGACCAGCACCGATTCCTAAAGTTTGCCCACCTTTTACTACAACTATTGCGTTTGATTTAACGTGTTTTACTACTTTTAAGCCAAACTCAATATCTCTTTGTTGACTTTCATCTACTTTCTTTTCAGTTACACTTTCATATTCATCTGCTAGTTTATCGTTAAAATCTTGTACTAAGATTCCACCGCGAACACTTTTAATTTGTTGTTCATGATTATTATTTTTTTCTGACAGTTTATAAATACGTAGATTTTTTTTCTTAGTTAATATCTCTAACGCTTCTTCATCATAATCTGTAGCTAGTATAATTTCTAAGAAAATATTATGCATTTTTTCAGCAGTTTCTTTATCTACTTTGCCATTTACTGCAACGATTCCTCCGAAAATTGATACAGGATCCGCTTCGTAAGCTCTACTATATGCCTCAAATACAGAATTTCCTGTCGCTACACCACATGGATTCATATGTTTAACAGCAACACATGTAGTCTCATCAAACTCTGAAAGAATATCTAAAGCTGCAGAAGCATCTTGAATATTATTGTATGACATTTCCTTACCATGAAGTTGCACAGCATTTTGCAAAGCATAACTTTCATTATTATCTTGTACGTAGTGATAAGCTTTTTGATGAGGATTCTCCCCATAACGAAGACTATCTTGAAGTTTATAAGATAATGTTAATTTTTCAGGTATAAGATTATCTTTTTTATTAAAATAATTCGCAATAGCAGTATCATAACTAGCTGTAGTATTAAATACTTTTATAGCTAAAGCGCGACGTGTTTCATACGTTATACCACCTTGTTCAAGTTCTTCTAGAACTTTTTCATAGTCATTGATATCAGTAACTACCGTTACGTCGTTGAAGTTTTTAGCTGCACTTCTTAGCATACTAGGACCACCAATATCAATATTTTCGATAATTTCCTCTTCACTAACTCCTTCTTTTTTCACAGTAGCTTCAAATGGATATAAGTTTACACAAACTAAGTCAATATACTCAATGTTATTTTCAGCTACGTGTTTATTATGAAGTTCATTACCACGTTTTGAAAGTAGTCCTCCATGAATTTTAGGATGAAGTGTTTTTACGCGCCCCTCTAAAATTTCTGGAAAATGCGTAACATCTTCGATACTAATACAACTTACTCCATTATTTTTTAAATGAGTATAAGTTCCACCTGTACTAATAACTTCAAAACCATGTTTTTCTAAACCTTTTGCAAATTCTACAATATTTGTTTTATCACTTACACTTATTAACGCTCTTTTTGTCATAGTGCCTCCTCAACTAACTTCAATATTACTTCTGGATATAATTTATGTTCTAGTTTATGTACTTTTTCAGTAACAGTCTCTATAGTATCTTCATCTGAAACTTTAAATGATCTTTGAGCAATTACTTTTCCACCATCAAGTTCTTCATTTACATAATGGATACTAATTCCTATTTCTTTCTCGCCTGCATTAAACGCTTGTTCAATAGCATCTTTACCTTTAAATTTTGGTAATAATGATGGATGTAAATTTAGAATTGTCTTTTTATATCTATCTAAGAAATACGGTGAAATAATTCTCATATATCCTGCTAAAAATATATATTCTAAATCTTTAACTTTCTCAAAAATTACACTTTCATATGCTTCTTTTGATTCAAAATCTTTTGCAGAGAATATAAATACCTTAATATTTCTATCATGTGCTTTTCTAATAACTGCTGCATCTTTTCTGTCGCACACTAATAGCTCAATTGATATTTTATCTTTTAATCTTTCATCATCTGCTATTTTTTCGAAATTACTTCCTGTTCCTGATGCAAATATTGCTACTTTCTTCATACTATTTCTATTCCACTTTCCTCTGTTACTTCTCCAAGGACAAATGCATTATCAATTAATGATAAAGTTTTATCTACGTCTTCCTTGTTTACTATTAATACCATACCTACACCCATATTAAAGATATGATACATTTCTTCTTCATCGATTTTACCTTTTTCTTGTAGGTACTTAAATATCTCAGGTACTTCATATGAGCTTTTATCAATCTTCATACCTAGTCCATCTTTTAGAGCACGAGGTAAATTCTCATGGAAACCTCCTCCGGTAATATGTGCTATTCCTGCTACTTTAACCTCTTCCAATACTTTAAGTACTTCTTTTACATAGATTTTAGTAGGTGTTAATAAAGTTTTTCCTACTGTAGTTCCGTTAAATTCTTCGTTTAAACCAATGTTATTATCTTTTAAAATTTTTCTTACTAATGAGAAGCCATTAGAATGTACTCCACTTGATGGAAGTCCAATTACTATTTGACCTGATTTTGTGTTTTCTGTACTTAGTAATAACTCCTTCTCCTGAGCTCCTACACAGAATCCTGCGATATCGTATTCTCCGTCTTCATAAAATCCTGCCATCTCAGCAGTCTCACCACCTACTATAGCACATCCTGCTTGAACACAACCTTCAGCAACACCTTCAACTATTGCTTCTACTTGTTCAGGGTAGTTTTTACCTACTGCTAGATAATCTAGGAAAAATAATGGAATCGCACCTTGAGCAAGTATATCATTAGCACACATCGCTACTACATCGATACCGATAGTATTATGAATATCTAATTCAAATGCAAGTTTTAATTTTGTACCTACACCGTCAGTACCACTAACTAATACAGGATTTTTAAAGTTATAACTACTAAGGTCGAACGCTCCCCCAAAACCACCAATAGCTGACATCATACCAAGATTTTTAGTACGAGCTACGTGTTTTTTAATACGTTCTACACTCTCATAACCTGCTTGTAGACTTACACCACTTTCTTCATACTTTTTACTCATTACATTCTACCTCTCTCTTTTAGAAATTGTTTTTGAATATCTGTCATTGAATTAACGTAGCTTTCTTCATAATCATATAGTCCTGCTGAGTAATCTCCGTTATAGCACTCCATACATAAGCCCGAATAAGGTGCATCATAGTTTAAACCAATAGAATCTATTAATCCTTGTTCACTTAAGAATCCTAGTGAATCCGCTCCGATAATTTCACAAATTTCTTCATTTGTTTTATTAGCTGAGATAAGTTCTTCTGTAGTAGAAATATCTATTCCATAAAAACTTGGGAACATAAGTGGTGGACAAGCTATTCTTACGTGCACTTCTCTAGCCCCCGCTTCTTTTAACATCTTCACTATTCTTTTACATGTAGTACCTCGAACGATAGAATCATCAACTAGAACGATGCTCTTACCTTGAACAACACCTCTTACTGGTGAAAGCTTCATTCTCACTCCTTGTTCACGAAGTTCCTGCGTTGGCTGAATAAATGTACGAGCTACATATTGATTTTTAATTAATCCCATTTCATATGGAAGTCCACTTTCTTCTGCATAACCACTTGCTGCTGATAAAGATGAGTTAGGCACCCCAATTACCATATCAGCATCAGGTGTAGGTTGCTCTTTAGCAAGTGCACGTCCTGTTCTTTTTCTAGCACTATGAACGTTAATTCCAGCAATATTAGAATCAGGTCTAGCAAAGTAAACATATTCCATCGCAGCTATTGCTACTTGTGTATCTTCAGTATATTTCTCAATTCTAATACCTTCATCATTAATAGATACTAACTCACCTGCACCTACATTACAAACAAACTCAGCACCTACAATATCCAATGCGCATGTTTCACTAGCAGTTACATATGCACCATTTTTCATCTTACCTATAGCTAAAGGTCTAAAGCTATTTGGATCTACTGCTCCATAAAGAGTATTTTCAGTTAAGACTAGATATGTAAATCCACCTTTTATAATATTCAAACTTTCTTTAAGTTGTTCTTTAAAAGTTTCTTTTTTACTTCTTCTAATAAGATGAATAAGTACTTCAGTATCAGAAGAAGAGTGGAAAATTGCACCTTGTTGTTCTAATTCTTTTCTTAAAGTTTTGGCATTAATTAAGTTACCATTGTGACAAATACCTACACTTATATCATAGAAATGAAACAGAAATGGCTGGATATTTTGAATACTATTACTTCCGCTAGTCGCATATCTAACATGTCCAATTGCACTTTCTCCAATAAGTCTTTCTAATTTTTCTTTATCACGAAACACCTCAGAAACCAAACCAAGATCACGATGTCCTCTTAGTTTAGTACCTTCTTTAGAAACTATTCCAGCTCCTTCTTGACCTCTATGTTGCAAACTATGTAAACCAAAGTATGTCACATTACTAGCTTCCGGATGTCCCCAAATACCAAATACTCCACATTCTTCATTAAGACTACACATTTTTTAATCTCCTTAAAACTTCTTCATAAGCTTCCATTACAGAACCTAAATCTCTTCTAAATCTATCTTTATCTAATTTTTCATTTGTATCCTTATCCCAAAGTCGACATGTATCCGGAGAAATTTCATCGGCAAGAATTATTTCACCATCTTTAGTTTTTCCGAATTCAATTTTGAAATCAACAAGTACTAAGTTTGCATCTAAGTACAATTTTTGTAATAGTTCATTGATTTTTAAGGCTTGACTTCTGATATTTTCTAACTCTTCTTCAGTAACTATTTCTAATGCCACCGCATGATTGTTGTTGATTAAAGGGTCATTTAATTCATCATTTTTATAACTTAACTCAAAGACTGGTTTTTTTAATTTTTTTCCTTCTTCAAGTCCATATTTTTTCGCCATAGACCCTGCTACTATATTTCGTACAATTACTTCTAAAGGAATAATAGTTACATGTTTACAGATTTGATCTGTTTCATTAACCTTTCTAATAAAGTGTGTTTTTACACCTTGTTTTTCTAAGTATTCGAATATTAATGAAGTAATTGTATTATTAAATACCCCTTTACCTTCAAATTCTTCTTTTTTCACACCGTTAAAGGCTGTAGCACTATTTTTATAATGCACATATATTTCATCATTGTTTTCACATTCAAACAGTTGTTTAGCTTTTCCTTCGTATAAAAGTTTCATTATTTTTTTCCCCCTTTGAAGTAATTCACTCCATTTTTGAATATATCTTGTTTAACTTTTATTGTATTTGTTTTATATAATGTAGCTCCGTATCTTTCGCTGTGTCCCATTTTTCCTAGAATAAGTCCATCTTCACTAACTAATCCTTCAGTAGCTAGAACTGAACCATTAGGATTGAAACGACCATTTAATGTAGCATTACCGTCGAAATCACTATATTGGAAAGCTACAAGATGTTTAAATTTGTTAATATTAAGCCCTACTACTTTACCTTCACCATGGCTGAACACTACTTCGTGTTGATCTCCAATATTAAAATCTTGTAACCAAGGTGAGTTTGTGTTAGCTACACGAGTAAAGGCTGTAGTAGAAATATGTTCGTAACTATCATTTCTATAAAGTGTTAAGTCATCTTCAGCTAACTCTCTAACTTCTCCATATGGTAATAATCCTGATTTAAGCAATGCTTGGAATCCATTACACACTCCTAAGATTAATTTTTTCTGAGAAAGGTGTTTATGAATTGCATCTTTAACTTTTTCATTTTTTAAGAAGTTAACAATGTATTTAGCACTTCCATCTGGTTCATCCCCACTTGAGAATCCACCAGGGAACATAATGATATGAGATTTTTCAATAGCTTTTGTGAATTCTTCTATCGATTGTTCAATATCATTTTCACGAGTATTTCTAATAACTACTGTAATAGGTGTAGCTCCAGCTTCTAAGAATGCTTTTTCACTATCGTACTCACAGTTTGTACCAGGGAATACTGGAATAACTACTTTTACGTCTTCTACAAATTCAGGATAATATTTTTTCTCTTTATATTCTGTATGAAGATTTTCAACATTACCTTTATCTTCATTTTGATATAATGGATAAACTTTATTAAGTGTTTTTGTATATGCTTCATAAATATCTTTATGCATAAACACTTCATTATTAATTATAATTCTTTCACTAACTTTTCCTAGTTTTTCAAACGGTAATTCATCCGTTGCTTCTACTACAAGAGATGCTGGATCAAAGTTAAGAATATTTTCTTTTTCAACTTCAAAACCAAGATCATTACCAAGTGACATTTTAACTAATGAAGCGGCAATGCTTCCTTCTTCTTGGACATATGCAGATACTATCTTACCTTCTTTAATATACTTATGAACAAGTTCATAATTTTCTAAAGTTTTCTTAATATCCGGGTATCCTTTTTCATCTTTTTCTACAGGAACATAGTATAATCTATTGCCAACTTTTTTCAGTTCAGGAGTTATTACATCAGCAATTTTTACAGGAGTACAAGCGAATGAAATTAATGTTTCAACTACATTTAAGTCATTGAAAGTACCTGACATACTGTCTTTACCACCAATACTTGGTCTACCAATTTCTTTTTGAGCATAAATACTTCCTAGTAAACTTTGAGTAACTTTACCCCATTTAGTACTATCAGTACCTAGTTTTTCGAAGTATTCTTGGAATGAGAAGTACAAACTATCTTTATTTCCACCAACTGCGTAAACTTTAGCCACTGATTCTAACACCGCATAAATAGATGATAGGAATGGTGAGTAGTAAGAAATCTTTGGGATAAATCCATAAGTTAAGATTGTCGCTGTATCACTTGTTGTATGTAACGTTGGTAATGCTTGAACACTCGCTTGAACTGGTGTAAGTTTATGTTTCCCAGCAAAAGGCATAAGCACTGTAGTTACACCAATTGAAGAATCGAATTTTTGTGCAAGTCCTTTTTGACAAGTTACATTTAATTCCCCTAACTCGCTTAAGATATTTTCACGAGTCACTTCCTTATTTAAGAATGGATTAGTTGCAGTATTATCTTTCATCGTTACTGATGATCTTTGACGAACACCACTAGTTTCTAAGAAATCAGCACTCATATCAACAACTTTCTCATCATTGTAATACATTTCTAATCTACGTCTATTAGTTATCGTAGCAACATGAGCGTATTCAATATTTTCTTTTTCACATTCACGAATAAATGTCTCATAATGTTTTTTATCTATCGCTACTGCCATACGTTCCTGAGATTCACTCGTAGCTAGTTCTGTCGCATTTAATCCTTGATATTTAGTAAGAACTTTTTCTAAATGAATTTCAATACCGTCAGAAAGTTCACCAATAGCTACACACACACCACCAGCACCGAAGTCATTACATTTTTTAATAAGTCGTGTAACTTCTGGTTTTCTAAATAAACGTTGTAACTTACGTTCTTCAGGCGCATTACCTTTTTGAACTTGGCTAGACATAGTATTTAATGAATCGTTAGTATGTTCTACACTTGAACCACTCGCACCTTGAATACCATCACGACCAGTTCTACCACCTATCATTACAACGATATCACCATCGACAAGAGTTTCACGTTTGTAATCTCCATCCTTAACAGCTCCGACTACAGCACCAACTTCCATATGTTTAGCTACATAGCTATCATCATATAATTCACGAACAAAAGTAGTCGCAAGCCCAATTTGGTTACCGTATGATGAATTACCGTGTGCAGTTCCTTTAGCTATATCTACTTGGGGTAGTTTGTGTTTTAAAGTATCTTCACGTTTTTGTAATACATTACCACTTCCTGAAATACGCATAGCTTGATATACGTAACTACGTCCTGATAGTGGGTCTCTAATAGCTCCCCCTATACAAGTACTAGCTCCCCCGAATGGTTCGATTTCACTTGGGTGATTATGTGTTTCATTTTTGAATTGGATTAACCAACGTTCTTTTTCACCATTATTTTCTATAGTAGTAAAGAATGAACATGCATTAATTTCTTCACTTACTTCAATATTTTCATCTTTTAATACTTTTACATGGTATTTACCGATAATACTCGCCATATCCATAAGCGTGATAGGTTTATCATTACGATCAAGTTCACTACGGACGTTCAAGTAATAATCAAATGCGTCTTGCATCTCTTTTTGGAAAAGTTCTGACTCAATTTTAACTTCATCCAACACAGTTTCAAATGTAGTGTGTCGGCAGTGGTCACTCCAGTAACAATCTAATACATAGATTTCAGTTTCAGTTGGTACGCGACCTTCTTTTTTGAAGTAGTCTTGGATAAATACTAAGTCTTCAATATTCATCGCTAGAGAAAATTCTTTTTTAAGGTCAAGTAACGCATCTTTGTCAAACTCTAAAAATCCAGCTAAGTCTTTTAGTGGTTTTGGAGTAGAATCTAGTGTAAAGTCAAGAATTGATAAATCTTTTTTACGAGCTTCTATAGGATTTACTAAGTAACTTTCAACAAGTTTTAATTGTTCATCTGTTAATTCTTTATTAAAAAGAACTAGCTTACCACTTCGTACAGTTGCTTTACTCTTTGAGTTAAGCAATCTTATGCTTTCTTTTGCGCTATCAGCTCTTTGATCGTATTGAGCAGGTAATACTTCATAAGCAAAGTACTTTCCATCATTAAGCTCAATATCTTCAAACACTTCATCGACAACAATCTCAGAAAACACAGAAGTTTTAGCTAGTTCATAAGTTTCTTCATCAATATTAAAGACATCATAAATTACATACAACTCTACAGAGTCAAGACCTAGATTAAACTCTAAGTTCAGGTTATCTCTTAGCTGTAATTCTTCTTTATTATATCCATTACGTTTCTTTACAAAAATTCGTTTATTAGTCATGTTCTCCTCCTAAAATTACATCACCGTAAAAATTAATATGTCCTATTTTTCTATCTTGTCGTGGTTCTTTTTCATATAAGTGTAAGTAACCACCATTATTTTTATACACATCTATATAATAATCTAAGTCTTGACCTAGGATATTATATAATGTCGTTTCTTTATTTTCTATCTTACCGACTTTCAAGCCGCAAATAGCTTCAATATGAGCTCTAAATTGACTCTTAGTAGCACTTTGCATCGTTATATGTCCCGAATTGTGAACTCGTGGTGCTATTTCATTAAAAATAACCTTACCTTCACTTATAAAAAACTCAACAGTAAGTACTCCGTAATAGTCAAAATTACTAAGAATTCTTTTCGTATACTCTATAGCTAAATTCTCTTGTTCTTTAGTTGCTGTAGTAGGAACTTTCGAGCGATATAGAATATTATTTCTATGTTCATTTTCTACAACTGCAACGATATTTACCTCGTCCTTATCTTTAACCGCTACTACCGAAATTTCTTTATCAAGTTTAACGAACTCTTCTAGTAACGTTTGTGGTTCTACTTCTTCACTAGAGCTTATTTTTTTCTGACCTTTTCCATCATAACCAAAACGCACGGTTTTCATTAAATATGGTTTTGTTATTTCTACATTTGTATCTTCTTCAACATATATATAGTCTACCGTTGGAATATCTAGTTTTCTAGCAAATTCTTTTTCATAATATCTATGTTGAGTAGTTCTCAGCACTTCTGCACTTTGTACAATATTATACTTTTTCTCTAGTTTTTCTAAAGAAGCGGCATCTATATTCTCAAATTCAAAAGTGATGACATCACTCAATGAACACAACTTTTCTACACTTTCGAAATCATTAAACTCCGCTTGAATAAAAACATCACTAAAAATCTTCGCACAACATCTATCGCTAGGATCTAGAACAGCAATTTTATAACCCATCTCCTTAGCACTCATTGCAAGCATTCTCCCTAGTTGACCACCACCGATTATTCCAATAGTTTTTCCTGGTAAAATTGTCTTAATCATAGTTTCATCTCTTCCAATACTATTCTTTCTTGTTCTTTTTTAAATCGTTCGTACTTAGCAGCATACTTTTCATTAGTAATTCCCAGTATTGATAATGCACTAATAGCAGCATTTTTTGCGCCAGCTACTCCAATCGCCATAGTTAAGACCGGAACACCTGCAGGCATCTGAACTATCGAATACAATGAGTCAACTCCACTAAGAACACTCGATTTAATCGGAACTCCAATAACTGGTAATGTCGTCATAGAAGCAACCATACCCGGAAGATGTGCCGCTCCTCCCGCCGCCGCTATAATTAAAGAGTAACCATTACTTCTCGCATTCTTCGAAAATTCAACTAAAAGATCAGGTGTTCTATGCGCACTTACTACTTTTTTATCAAAAGGAATTTCAAATTCTTCTAACAACTTACAAGTTTCTTCCATCGTTGTATAATCCGACTTCGAACCCATAATTACCACAACTTTCATACTTTAAGCTCCTTTTTTATTTTAAATGTACGTTTTTTTATAATTTATTTGCATTAAATATTTTTATCGTACGTCTACATTTCAAATTATACTACTTGTTTAAATATTTATCAAGTATAAACACGATAAAAATCGGATATTTTTAATTTTTTTATAAACAATATCAAAGATTTTATGAACTTTTCCTCTTATATACTTATTTACATCGATAATTTACATAAGAAAATACAGACATTACATTTAAATCTTTTTATTTTTATCCTTAAATAGACATAAAAAACACCCAGAACTAACGTTCCGAGTGTTCATTAATTAGAATTTAATTTTTTCTTCGATATATTGTTTTAATTCAGTGATTGGAATACGAGTTTGTTCCATAGTATCTCTATCACGAACAGTTACCATTCCATCGTTTTCAGACTCGAAGTCATAAGTAATACAGAAAGGAGTACCAACTTCATCTTGTCTTCTATATCTCTTACCAATTGATCCAGTTTCATCGAAATCAACCATAAAGTCCACAGCTAATTGTTGATATACTTCAACAGCTTTATCACTTAATTTTTTAGAAAGTGGTAAGATAGCTGCTTTGTATGGAGCTAATGCTGGGTGGAATTTAAGAACTGTACGAGTATCATTTTCCCCAACTTCTTCTTCGTTGTATGCATCACATAAGAATGCTAGAAGAACACGGTCAACCCCTACAGATGGTTCAATACAATATGGGATGAATTTTTCATTTGTACTTAAGTCTTGATAAGTTAGATCTTGACCAGAGTGTTCCATATGTTGTTTTAAGTCGTAATCTGTTCTTGAAGCAATACCCCAAAGTTCTCCCCAACCAAATGGGAATTTGAACTCTATATCTGTAGTTGCATTAGAATAGTGTGATAATTCTTCTTTGTCGTGGTCACGTAAACGGATATTTTCTTTAGTCATACCTAAGTCTAGTAAGAATTTTTCACAGTTATTTTTCCATGTAGTGTGCCAATCTAATTCTGTTCCTGGTTCACAGAAGAATTCTAATTCCATTTGCTCAAATTCACGAGTACGGAAGATGAAGTTACCTGGTGTAATTTCGTTACGGAATGATTTACCAATTTGTCCAATACCAAATGGTAATTTTTTACGCATACTACGTTGAACATTTTTGAAGTTTACGAAGATACCTTGCGCAGTTTCTGGACGTAGGTAAATTTGGCTTGTAGAATTTTCTACTACACCTTGGTTAGTCTTGAACATAAGGTTAAATTGACGAATATTAGTGTAGTCATGGCTACCACATTCAGGACATTTAATATTTTCACGATCAATAATAGCTTCTAATTCTTCGAATGGAAGACCATCAACTACTACATCTTCATTTTTTTCATTGAAGTAGTATTCTTCGATAAGTTTGTCAGCACGAAGACGTGATTTACACACTTTACAGTCCATCATAGGGTCACTGAAGTTACCTACGTGTCCTGAAGCTTCCCATGTACGTGGGTTCATGAAGATTGCAGCATCTAACCCTACGTTATATGGTGATTCTTGAATAAATTTTTTCCACCATGCTTTTTTTACGTTATTTTTTAATTCAATTCCTAATGGACCGTAATCCCAAGTATTAGCTAATCCACCATAGATTTCTGATCCTTGAAATACGAATCCTCTATTTTTTGCAAGAGATAAAATTTTCTCCATAGTTTGTTTCCTCCTAGTTATTAAAATATAAAAAAGCCCTAGATATGCCGTAGCACATCTAGGGACGAAATAATTTCCGCGGTTCCACCCTGATTAGTAAAAACTCAACTTTATTAATATTAAATTGTATTTAATGCCAATATTGTTGCTGAACTTTCACCATCATCAGCTCGCTTATTACTATTTTATTCTAACATTAATATGAAAAACTTTCAAGAGAAATTACAAAAATTATTCAGAAAACATGTAGTGTTACAATTGATATTAAAGAAAATATTTAAGATAGAAGTTTATACCTCATAGAATTTCTTTAATTTTGCGATAGCATTTACTATTACTGATAACGCTTTTTTAAAACACTAATTGTTGTATGTCTAAATTATAGATGTTATAATAAATAGTAATAAAATAATTTAAGGAGGGTTTATGAGAATTTCATTTACTCGTGGTAATGTAAGCCACTTACTACTTAGTGGATTTATATATATACTAGCAGTATTTATACTTCCACTACAACTCCCTCGAAATATTAGCGTTGATAATCGAGTTAGTATTGTTCTAGTTTTATCTATAACTGCTACATTTATTCTAAGTATACTTGCTATAAAGAATAAAAATGATATAGATAGACAAAAGAGTACATATAACCTTATTACAGTAATCGCAATTGGAATTATTGGATTTGTTTCAATGATGTTATTACAAGGTTTCATCAATGGTTTATTAGTATACCTATCAAACTTTTTTAATTTTGAGACTAAAAGTAAAAATACAAGTAATGTTGTTGAAATTATAAAAATGAAACCATACTTTATACTTTATGTTGCTGTACTTGGTCCGATTATGGAAGAACTATTCTTTAGAAAAGCTGTATTCGGATACTTCTACGATGCTATGATTGGAAGTAAAGATTGGATTAGATTTACTATTCCAGCGTTAATTACAGGTTTTATCTTTGCTCTACCTCATGATGGTATTTCTCCAATTATGGTTATTTATGTAGGTATGTCATTCGTATTTAGCTATCTATATCTTCACACAAGAAGTATACTTACACCGATTATTTCACATATTCTTATGAATAGTTTAGTTGTGTTAGTTCAAGTGTATTTTGCATAGGAGGTAAATATGTCATCAAAAACTTGGTTATCCACTAACTACTTTTTACAATTTTTAGTAACTGGGACGTTCTTACCATTCTGGATGGTTTATCTAACATCAGTAAAAAACCTAAGTGTCTTAGAAGCTAGTTCGATATTTTCAATGCTATTTATCGCAAGGGTTATAAGTGGTATATTTTTAAGTCCATATTTAATAAAAAAATATAATATTGATATTACTTTAAAACTATCCGTAGGAATCGGATTAATTCTTGCAGTGAGTTACGGATTTACTAATGAAAAGATAGTACTTGGATTAATTACATTTTTATTCGGTATGATTTACTTCATGGTAAGTCCCCTAGTCGAAGGACTAGCGTCATTATTTTTACGTGAAGAAAATATAGACTACGGAAAAGCTAGAACATACGGTTCATTAGGATTCACAGTAATCGGTATAATTATCGGTGGAATCTTAAGTTATGTTGGTAACGAAGCTTTATATTACATACTAATATTTTTAGTTGCATTATATTTAGTATTCATGTTCTTACCACAACCTAAACTAGTAAAAAATCTGAGTTTCGAAGAACCGAAGACGAATAAAGAAAAAGAAAGTTTATACAGTTGGGTCTTAAAAGATAGAAATGCAATTTTACTTATTATTACTGTGTTTCTATACCAACTTTCACATACTGCATATAATAATTATAATGCATTATATTTAGAAAGTATGAATATATCAGCTAAGTGGCTTTCTGGTGTTATTCTTAACGTATCAGTTATTGCGGAAATAATATTCTTTATCTTCTCTAAAAGATTAGTTAAAAGAATCAAACCAAAAAATCTAATGATCTTCGCTGGTGTTTGTGCAATTATTCGTTGGGGAGCATTAGCTATGTTCCATAACATTTATGTGTTTACAATAATGCAGACATTTCATGCGATTACATTCGCGGTTGCACATATAGCTTTCATCTTGATTTTAAATAAAGATTACAACAATAAAGAAATAATAGACATGCAAAATCTATATACAGCGATATGTTTCCAATTAAGTATGGCTGTTGGATTATATATCATGGGTGCTCTTTGGGATATTAGTACTTCATACGTATTCTATGCATCAGCAATCATCGCAGCTATAGGAACTCTTGTTGCAATGAGATTAAAAGAAACTAGATAACAATAAAAAACAACCTTAAAATATCAGAATTAGGTAATAGCCCCCAAAATTTGGACAAATTTTGGAGGGCTATTTATTATGAAATTAACAGATGAAACTAAGATAGAAATGTATAGACTTAAGAAAGAAGGATGCTCATATAAAGAACTATCTAAAAAGTTTAAAATTAATACTAGTACTGTAAAGTATATAATCAGATTAGCTGATTTACATGGTGAAACAATACTAATTAAAGGGAAAAATAATTACTATCCAGCAGAATTAAAACTACATATAATCAATGAAGTTTTAATATTAGGGAATTCTATATCAGCTACTTCATTAAAGTACGCATTACCAAATCATGGTTTACTATGTAATTGGATTTCAAAATTTAAAGAAAACGAGTATAATATACTAGAGAAACCGAAAGGAAGACCTAGTAAAATGAAAAAAAATAATAAAAATATTGAAAACAAAGAATTATCAAAAGTTGAACAATTAGAGAAAGAACTTGAGTACTTACGAGCAGAAAATGCAGTTTTAAAAAAGTTGAGGGAGATAAGGTTAAAACAATCTCAAACGAAGAAAAAACAAAAATAGTAGAAGAATTAAAGGAAACACATAGATTAAACATACTATTGAAGATTTTAGGCTTATCTCGTTCATCATATTATTATACAAAAACTAAAGAAGACAAAGATAAAAAAAATAAAAATATAGAAGAAGCTATTCTATTTATTCAAGAAAAGAACAAATATAGATATGGTTATAGAAGAATAACATTAGAACTTAGAAATATGGGATTTATAGTAAATCATAAAAAAGTTTTAAGACTAACGAGAAAACTAGGTGTATTATCATTCGTAAGACCTACTAGAAAATACAACTCATATAAAGGAGAAATTGGAAAAATCGCAGATAATATAATAGCTAGAGATTTCTTCGCCTCAGAACCATTAAAGAAATGTTATACAGATGTAACTCAATTCAAGATTGGAGAGGATAGAGTTTATTTAGCACCTATAATTGATGGATATAATGCGGAGATAATAGCTTATAATATTTCATTCTCACCTAATATGGAACAACAGTATGAAATGTTATCGCAACTTCAAGATAATAGGTACGAAGGCATGATACTACATAGTGATCAAGGTTGGCAATATCAACATATTACATATAGACAAATCCTTAAAGCAAAAGGAATTAAACAATCAATGTCTAGAAAGGGAACATCGGCAGATAATGCATTTATGGAATCCTTCTTTGGAGTTTTAAAATCTGAGATGTATTACGGATTCGAAGATACTTTTAAGAATAAATATGAATTAAAAGAAGCCATTATAGATTATATAAAGTATTATAATGAAGAGAGAATAAAATTGAACTTAGGTGGATTAAGTCCTATAACTTACAGAAGAATTAATAGAAACAAATATAAATAAAAAGAAACTTTCATTCCCCTTTACAGTTTAGATTTTCCTCCTATTTAGTCAAGGACAAGGGCTACGCCTTTTAAAAAATCCTTAACTAAATAGTTCAAAAAATCTTTAATAACTGTAAGGAATGAAAGTCACTAAAAGTAATAAAATTTACTGACTTTAAAGTTTAAAATACTAAACAAAAATAACTTAATATTTTGTCCAAGTTTTTGGGTGCAGTACCTTAATCTGAATTTTAAGGTTGTTTTCTTAATTATATTAAGACATGTATTCTTACATAAAATAAAAAAAGGAGTTTGAAGTCAAACATCCTTTTTTATTTATTATCAGTATTATTTTACTGCGTGAGTTTTTGGTAAAACTTTTTTAACTGGTTTAGCTGGAGCTGGTTTAGCTGGTTTTTGTAAATCTGAAAGTTTGAATTCAGGTTTTTCATTTACTAATGAAGTACCTTTTTCTGCATAAGGTGCTTTTTCGTGTACTAGTCCAGTACCATTTACTCCACCTTTGAATTCTACTTTTGCATCTCCTACTTCTGGTGTTCCTTTAGCAGTTACAGCTGGAAGCTCTTCAGTTGATCCATCAGGATTAACTTTAAGGAATGGTTTTTCTACTACTGGTGCTTCTTCAACAGCGTTAGCTACTGATAATGGTAATACTGCAACAGCTGCTGCTGCTACTAAAAATTTGTTTAATTTCATAATAAAACAATCTCCTTTTTTAAAATTAATTTATACACTAATTATATAGATATAAATATATATTGTCAATAGAATTTATAAATTTTTTAAAGTTTTTATAGTTTTTTTAACTTTTATTAATACAACATATGACATTCCACCTTAAGTTTAAACCCTAATATATGTATAGACCAGTGTTTAAAAACAAATCTTTTTACGATACTTAACAAAATTTATCTAAACATTAAGAAAGTAAAATTAATATAAACTTATATATAATTTATATATTTTATTAAATCATCTATTATTCTTTATAGTCACTATACTAACGTACTTCGTAAATAAGCATTAACTAATTTTTGAGTTTGTTCTACTGAATCAATATGTGTTCTTTCATAAGAGTGGCTTGATTCTATACCAGCCCCTAGCAGTGCGTGTTTCACCTCCGCTCCTGCTCTCATCGCAGCTGATGCATCACTACCATAATATGGATAAATATCTAATTTATATTGAATATCATTATCTTTTGCTAATTGTACTAGATGATTGCGGAATTCATAGTTATATGGACCACTCGCATCCTTCACACAGATAGATACTGTATATTCATCAGTTTGTTGGTCATCACCCATTGCACCCATATCTACCGCAAGGTATTCTACTGCTTCTTTAGGAAGATTTGAGTTAGCTCCATGCCCTACTTCTTCAAACACACTGAACATAAAGTGTGTTGTATTTGGAAGTTCAAGATTTTCTTCTTTATATATTCTTAATAAATCTAGTAAGATAGCTGCACTTACTTTGTCATCTAGAAATCTACTCTTAATGAATCCTGTATCTGTAATGGTAGTTCTAGGATCAAAACTTATAAAATCACCTACATCTATTCCAAGATTACGTGTTTCTTTTTCGTTTCTTACCTTTGCATCTAGCCTTACTTCCATATTATCTTCAGTACGTTCTGCTGTTCCTGCATCTTTATATACATGAGTACTAGTTTGATGAATTAAGATAGTACCACTAACAGTTTTTCCTGTACTTGCTACATGAACAAGACAGTTTTCACCTTCTATCATATTCCATGGATAACCACCGATTTTAGCCATTTTTAAGCGACCATCTGCTTTAACACCACGTACCATCGCACCTAATGTATCTACATGTGCAGTTACTACACGATGTTTAGTATCGTCCTTACCTTTAACTATTACATTTACCCCACCTTTGTTAGTTCGAATAGGTTTATATCCTAATCTTTCTAGTTCTTCCACTAGGTAGTCTGCGACTTCTCTTGTGAAACCTGTTGGTGAAGGAATACTAGTAAGTTTTTTTAAATAATCTATTGTTTGTTGCATAGGGATGCTCCTTTACCTATAAATATATAAAAAACAAAAGACCCATGCAAAGCATGAGCCTTTTTATAAAATTGCGTAGTTATTATGCTTTGTTTCTTGAACCGAAGATATCGATTTTTTCGTGAACCATAGCTTTAATAGCTTCAAATCCAGGGTTTAATAATTTACGAGGGTCAAAACCTTTAGGTTTTTGATCTCCACCTTCTTCAATGTATTTACGTGTAGCTTCAGCAAACGCTAATTGACATTCAGTGTTAACGTTAACTTTAGATACTCCTAGAGAGATAGCTTTTTGGATTTGGTCAGTTGGGATACCTGAACCACCGTGCAATACTAATGGAATTCCACCTGTGATGTTAGAAATTTTTTCTAATGTTTCAAAGCTTAATCCAGCCCAGTTTTCTGGGTATTTACCGTGGATGTTACCAATACCTGCTGCTAAGAAGTCAATTCCTAAGTCAGCCATTGTTTTACATTCGTTTGGATCAGCTAATTCACCAGAACCGATAACTCCATCTTCTTCTCCACCGATTGAACCAACTTCACACTCGATTGATAATCCTTTAGAGTGTGCTAAAGCGATCATTTCTTTAGATTTAGCAATATTTTCTTCGAATGGATAGTGAGATCCATCGAACATTACTGAACTAAATCCAGCTGCGATAGCTTTTTGAGTTCCTTCGTATGAACCGTGGTCTAAGTGTAATGCAACAGGAACTGTGATTTTCATTTCTTCAACCATAGCTGCAACCATAGCTGCAACAGTTCTGAAACCAGTCATGTATTTAACTGCTCCTTCACTTACACCTAAGATAACTGGACTTTTTGCTTCTTCACAAGCTTCTAAAATAGCTTTTGTCCACTCTAAGTTATTGATGTTGAAATGCCCTACTGCATATCCTTCTTCTCTTGCTTTTACAAGCATGTCTTTTGCTGGTACTAAAACCATGTTATTTGTCCTCCTTAAATAACTACTAATATATATATTATAATACTACACTTTTTAGAAAAAATAAACTATTTTATTCAATAATTTTCAATTATGTATGTTATTAACAAATTTCTTATATATTAATTCCTCTATTCTATGGCATTACAAGGTTTCAGTGATAACGTATACAAGATTAATTTAATAGTTTTCTTATTTTTTTATTCTATATTTACGTTAATCTTTTTTCTAAAATTTTTATTTTTTTAATTTTTGAAAAAATAATATTTACATTATAAATCTATAATAATACAGAATTAACTTTAAAAAATCACCTCAAAGTTGGCAACAATTACCAACATTTGAAGTGATATGTTATAAAATATTCTATTTATCTAATTTAGACATTGTTTCAACCATATATTCTGGTATTTCTGTTTCAAAGTATAGGTGTTCACCTGTAATTGGATGATTGAATTCAATACTTTTCGAATGAAGTGCCTGTCCATTTGTATTTAAAGTTTTTCTTGGACCATATACTGGATCCCCTACTAATGGGTGGTTAATATATTTCATGTGTACCCTAATTTGGTGAGTACGTCCAGTTTCTAATTCACATTCAATAAGAGTATATTTCTCAAATCTGTCTATAACCTTAAAGTGTGTAATAGATGGTTTACCTTCATCAATAATAGCCATTTCTTTGCGTTCTTTTGGATTACGAGCAATCGGTGCATCAATAGTCCCATAGTCGTGCTTAATACTTCCGTGTACTAGAGCGTAATATTTTCTCTTAACATCTTTATTCGCAATCATTTCTGATAATTTAACGTGTGCTTTATCATTTTTGGCAACGATTAGTAAACCTGATGTATCTTTATCTATTCTATGAACGATACCAGGTCTAATAGTACCGTTAATACTTGAAAGTTCACTGTGGAATAATAAAGCATTAACTAATGTTCCGTCTTTATGTCCTACAGATGGGTGAACAACCATACCCTTAGCTTTATTTACAATGATTAAATCATTATCTTCATAGACAATATCCACTGGGATATCTTGTTTTACTACGTCTAACTCTTCAGGTTCTTTGTAATCGATAGTAATAACATTACCTTCTTTTAACTTATAATTAGTTTTAATATTATTCCCATCTACTTTAATATAACCTTCAGAAATTAAGTTCTGGATATTTGTTCTAGAAACATCTGTTAATTCTTGTTGTAAAAATTTATCAATTCTCTCACTTTTCGGTGAAGTATATATAATTTTTTGTGTATCCATTACTTCCTCCTTTTTTCATACCTATATTATCTTAACATATACACTGAAAAAAACAAAATAAAATATAGTAGAAATATATAAAATATGATGTTTTATAAATTATTATCAACTTCATAAACACAAATTAGTAAATATTAAATAATTTCTTTCACTTCCCCTATTATTCTTTCTATATTATAATATTTAATGAAAGAATTAATTAACCTTTTGTGTGAGTTATTTTATTTTTACAACATTACTCACAATACTACTATTAAAAAAGGAGTGGATTTTTTGGAAATTAATAGATTACATGTTGATTTTGATCTTCAGAGTAAGTATGATCCTAAAGGCGATCAGATTAATGCGATTGCCGAACTTACGGAAGGTTTAAATAACGGAGAAAAATATCAAACATTACTTGGTGCTACTGGTACTGGTAAGACATTTACAATAGCTAACATAGTAAAAAATGTAGGAAAGCCTACCCTAGTTCTGGCTCATAATAAAACATTAGCTGGACAATTATACAATGAGCTTAAAGAATTTTTCCCGAATAACCGAGTTGAATACTTTGTTTCATACTATGACTACTTCCAACCAGAGGCATACGTTCCATCTACAGATACATATATAGAAAAAGATTCATCTGTGAATGATGAGATAGATAAACTACGACACAGTGCAACATCTTCATTATTCGATCGTGATGATGTTATTATCGTGTCGAGTGTTAGCTGTATATATGGTCTTGGTTCGCCAGAAGAATATTCATCGCTAGTACTATCTCTACGTGTTGGTGATGAAATTAGTAGAAATAAAATAATGGAAAAACTAATCAGTATTCAATATATGAGAAATGATATTGAATTTACTCGTGGTAACTTTAGAGTTCGAGGTGATGTTATTGAAATCTTCCCAGCTTCTCGTAGTGAAAACTCTGTCCGTATAGAGATGTTCGGTGACGAAATTGATCGTATTCGTGAAATTAATCCTTTGACTGGTGAAGTACTAAGTGAACTTGAACATATTGCAATATATCCTGCCAGTCACTTCGTTGCTGGTGATGAAAAAACTAAAGAAGCGATTAAGAGAATTCGAGCTGAACTAGAAGAAAGATTAAAAGTTCTAAATATGGAAAATAAACTTTTAGAAGCTCAACGTCTTGAACAACGTACTAACTATGACCTTGAAATGATGGAAGAAATGGGATTCTGTTCAGGGATAGAGAACTACTCTCTTCATCTTACACTTCGTGAACCTGGTAGTACTCCATACACACTACTAGATTACTTCCCAGATGATTGGCTACTAGTAGTTGATGAATCACACGTTACCCTTCCTCAGGTTCGTGGTATGTTCAACGGAGATAGAGCACGTAAACAAGTGCTTGTAGACTATGGATTCAGATTACCTACGGCTCTGGATAACAGACCTTTGAACTTCGAAGAATTCGAGAAAAAACTTAATCAAGCTATTTTCGTTTCAGCAACACCCGGGGACTTTGAGTTAGAAAACAGTACAAAGATTACTGAACAAATCATTCGTCCTACAGGTCTATTAGATCCAATTATCGATATTCGACCTGTTAGTGACCAAGTATTCGATATTACTAAGGAAGCTGAGAAGATTATAGCTAAAGGAGAACGTGTACTTATCACTACTCTAACAAAGAAAATGGCAGAGTCTCTGACAGCTTACCTGAAAGAAAATGGATTAAAAGTAGAATACTTACACTCTGATATTAAAACATTAGAACGAACAGAGATAATTAGAAATCTTCGACTTGGTAAATTCGATATACTAATAGGTATAAACTTACTACGTGAAGGTCTAGATATTCCTGAAGTATCGCTTGTTGCTATTTTGGATGCAGATAAAGAAGGATTTTTACGTGGAGATAAAGCCCTTCTTCAAACAATCGGACGTGCCGCACGTAATGCGAATGGTCGTGTAATAATGTATGCAGATAATATTACTCGAAGTATGAGAAAAGCGATTGATGAGACAAACCGTCGTCGTGAAATTCAAATGGCATATAACGAGGAACATGGTATTACCCCACAAACTATTATTAAGGATATTCGTGATTCTATCAGTGCTAAGAAAGAAGTCATTAACGATGAAGAAATTCTTGAACTTGAAGAAACTACAAATATCAACGATGATAATATTGAGGAACACTTAGCAGAATTAGAACAACAAATGTTCACTGCTGCAGAAAAATTTGAATTCGAACAAGCTGCAAAACTTCGTGATACTATCGCAGAACTAAAAGAGAAATATAAACTATAGAATATAAACTTATAGAAGTAACCCTATTATTTTGACTCATAATAATCCGTTGCTTCTATATTTTTTATAAAATTTATTCTATTATACCTTACAAATTTATTCTACTTTTAAATTTTTATGATATAATAAGGTATGTTAGTTTTTGTATCTTAATCAACAAATTTCGATCATAACTAAATCAAAATATGTATATATTGAAATTTATACATTATAAAAAAATAATTTTTATTTCTTAGGAGATTTAAACATGACAAAACAAAATATTGGAATTGTATACGGTGGTAAAAGTGCTGAACACTCTGTGTCACTTCTAACAGCGAAATCAATTATTAACGCAATAGACAAAGAAAAATACAATGTATTCCCTATCTTTATTTCACTAGAAGGTAACTGGGCACGTGGTGAAAAAATTACATCAGAAATAACTGATCAACACGATTTAGTTTTTTCTAACTTTGACAATGATATTAGTGGATTATTATTTGAAGATGGACGTAAATTCGATATCGTCTTCCCTGTTCTACACGGACCAAATGGTGAAGATGGAACAATCCAAGGTTTACTAGAAATTATGGATATAGCTTATGTTGGTAACAACGTACTTTCAAGTGCAGCTGGTATGGACAAAGTAGTTATGAAGCAATTATTTGCTGCTTATGACCTTCCACAACTTCCATACGTTCACTTTATCGAATACACTTGGAAAAACAAAAAAGAAGCTCTTATCGCTGAAATTAATGAAAATCTTAAATATCCTCTATTCGTAAAACCTGCTAACTTAGGTTCTTCAGTTGGTATTAGCCGTTGTAACGATGAGGCTGAATTAGTAAAAGGTATCGAAGAAGCCCTTAAATTCGACAAAAAAATCGTTGTTGAACAAGGTGCTGTAGGAGCTAAAGAAATTGAAGTTGCCGTTCTTGGTTACAACGAAGTTAAGACTACAGATCCTGGTGAAATCGTAAATATTTCTTCAACAGAATTCTACGATTATGAAACTAAATACACAGATGGACAATCTCGTATGGATATTCCAGCGCCAATCGATACTACTCTATATCCTAAATTCAGAGAAATGGCAGCAACTGCATTCCGTGCAATCAGCGGATCAGGATTAGTACGTGCTGACTTCTTCTACACTAAAGAAGGAGAAATCTTTATTAACGAAGTAAACACAATGCCTGGATTCACTCCATTCTCAATGTTCCCTTCTCTATGGGCAAATATGAACGTGAGTTATTCAGAAATTATCGAAGAACTATTCGCACTAGCTGTAGAGCGTTATGAAGATCGTAAAAACTTATTAACTGAAGAATAGGATTAACCATGAAATATTTAGTTACAGACTTAGAAAAAATATTAAATGCAAAAAAAGCAAATATTACTAGCAATGTAGAAATTACTGGTATCGCTATTGATAGTAGAAAAGTTAAACAAGGTGACTTATTCATTCCCTTCTTAGGTGAAAATGTCGATGGTCACAACTTTATAGAAAGTGCCTTTGAAAAAGGTGCTGCAGCAAGTTTATCTTTAAAAGATGACTTTGTTTCTGAAAATAACATTATCTACGTAAATGATAGTTACGAAGCAATTCAAACTCTAGCAAAACACTATTTAGAAAGTTTAAATGCCAAGACTATCGCAATCACAGGTAGTAACGGTAAGACTACTACTAAAGATATTATTACAAGTGTATTATCAACAAAATATAAAGTTCACAAAACACAAGGAAACTTTAACAACGAACTTGGTGTACCAATTACTATTCTTGCTGCACCTGAAGACAGTGAAATACTAGTTCTTGAAATGGGGGCTGATGATTTTGGACAACTTGACTTTTTATCTAAGTTAGTTGAACCTGATTATACAGTAATTACTAATATTGGTGAAAGTCACATTGAATTCTTCAAATCACGCGAAGGAATTGCTAAAGCTAAATTCGAAATTACTAATGGTATGAAGAAAGACGGATACTTCGTATATAACGGAGATGAAGTTCTTATAAAAACATTAGTAGATTCTTCAGAAATCAATGCAACATCATGTGGTGAAAACAGCTATAACGATATTATTCTAGAGAGCTACACAATTACACGTGATAAAATTGATTTCAAACTTAATATAAGTGATGAACAATACTTCACAAAATTAAAAGGAAAACATAATCTATACAACATTATGTTCGCAACAGCAATCGCAAGTAAGATTGGATTAACTAACGAAGAAATCCACAAAGCTATTGAAAATACTGTGGAAATAACAGGCATGCGTCTACAAAGTATTCCATACAAAGAGGATTCACTAATAATCAACGATGCATATAACGCTAGCCCTACTTCTATGAAAGCCGGTGTTGATGTAGTAAGTAGTTATGATGACTTCGATTATAAAACACTTGTTCTAGGAAGTATGTTCGAACTAGGACCTAACGAAGTTAACTATCACGGTGAAGTTGGAGAATATATTTCTGAAAACACAAACGATATCGACCTAGTAATCAGCGTTGGTGACCTAGCAGAAAACATTACAAAACAAATTAAAAACGACAAAATAAAAACACTACATTTCCCTACTACAGCAGAAGTTAGTGAATATCTAAAAAATAACAAACACAAAAACGAAGTTATCTTATTCAAAGCAAGCCGTTCTATGAAACTAGAGACTATTATTGAAGAGATAACGAAGTAAGAGAATATTTAAAAGCGTTTACGTTTATTGAGATTAACGTAAATGCTTTTTTCTTTGTTCTAGCAATAGTTCTACTTGAAATTATGTAAACAAAAATAAGATTATAGATCAAATAACACTCAATGTTATCTCATCAATAATCTTATAGTATAATCACAAAATTTACATATCTCTCAAACGAAAGATACAATTAGATTACTAACGGATATGTTTGTAGAATTCAAAATTTACATATCTCTCAAACGAAAGATACAATTAGATTACTAACGGATATGTTTGTAGAATTCAAAATTTACATATCTCTCAAACTATCATACGTTGGAAATAGAAGATAACATTGTTTTGTAGAATTCAAAATTTACATATCTCTCAAACGAATGTTGTAACACTTCTGCCAATCTTGGTGTTTTGTAGAATTCAAAATTTACATATCTCTCAAACTACTCATCTGGAGTACAGCTTTCATCAAGAGTTTTGTAGAATTCAAAATTTACATATCTCTCAAACTGTACTATTGAGATTATTCATTAAATCATCGTTTTGTAGAATTCAAAATTTACATATCTCTCAAACTAACTCCTAATCTTTACAACTTCCATAAATGTTTTGTAGAATTCAAAATTTACATATCTCTCAAACAGGAGGTTTAACAATGAAATTAAAAATTGCGTTTTGTAGAATTCAAAATTTACATATCTCTCAAACGTATATACTAACGAACCATCAGCTGTATTTGTTTTGTAGAATTCAAAATTTACATATCTCTCAAACTATGGTGTTAAGTATGCAAACGGGGAATGGTTTTGTAGAATTCAAAATTTATATATCTCTCAAACAACTATCAGACACAATAGGGCAAGAGGCTCGTTTTGTAGAATTCAAAATTTACATATCTCTCAAACTTGTTCGGGATGTAATAACGCTCATCAGCGGTTTTGTAGAATTCAAAATTTACATATCTCTCAAACTTTGCTGTTCTATCAAACGTTTTTTTCTAGTTTTGTAGAATTCAAAATTTACATATCTCTCAAACGGAAATCTTAGTAAAGAAAACTTTGAAATGGTTTTGTAGAATTCAAAATTTACATATCTCTCAAACGCAAATTACCACCAACTGTCCAATTAGCCGTTTTGTAGAATTCAAAATTTACATATCTCTCAAACAACATGGATCAAGAGTTAAATAATGTCGAAGTTTTGTAGAATTCAAAATTTACATATCTCTCAAACATTCTTGATGTTTGGGGTGGCGAATATGAGTTTTGTAGAATTCAAAATTTACATATCTCTCAAACAAAGTTTTCGGTACCTTTATTTGTGGCGGTGTTTTGTAGAATTCAAAATTTACATATCTCTCAAACCGGTTGGTGGGATTACATGGTAGACGGTCTGTTTTGTAGAATTCAAAATTTACATATCTCTCAAACATCGAGGGTCGACAAATTAAAACTGAAACGTTTTGTAGAATTCAAAATTTACATATCTCTCAAACGTGCTAGATGGAACGATGTAACAAATGCACGTTTTGTAGAATTCAAAATTTGCATATCTCTCAAACAGCAAAGATAGAGCGAAAATTCGCCGTTTTGTTTTGTAGAATTCAAAATTTACATATCTCTCAAACAATCAAGTGTTCGATGGAAGAAATCTTGCAGTTTTGTAGAATTCAAAATTTACATATCTCTCAAACATTAATTTAGATGGATGCCAAAATTTATAAGTTTTGTAGAATTCAAAATTTACATATCTCTCAAACATTGATAGAGTTGAGAGTCTATGTCAGGAAGTTTTGTAGAATTCAAAATTTACATATCTCTCAAACAATGAATTTGAACAGCGTGTAGCTCAGTTGTTTTGTAGAATTCAAAATTTACATATCTCTCAAACCATCAAATTTACAGACAAACTGTAGGAAATGTTTTGTAGAATTCAAAATTTACATATCTCTCAAACTCAAAGAGTAACATAATATCCACCTACTTTGTTTTGTAGAATTCAAAATTTACATATCTCTCAAACCTCAAATTGAGATTTAGAGAAGAAATTTTGAATTTGGGTATAAAAAAATGGACCGACACCGATCCAGGCCCGAAGGCAATTTAGATAAAATCTTTATTTGAACTTGAATGTAAATTTTGAATCTACCTATATTATACAAGTATTTTCATAAAAATGCAATACTATATTTCACAATTATCTTTATCAAAAATATAAACTATTTCTTTATAATTTTTTGCAGATAAATTATTAAATTGTTGATACTCTACATTTATGATATTTATTTTATTCAAACATACTTCTTTATAAATTTCTATTATTTCTTCTTGCGTGAAAACGGTGTGAAGTCCTACTACAAAAATAATTTTAAAACAACATAGTTCTGTTAATACTTTTAAGAATTTTACAAAATTTTCTAAAATATCATCATTTTCAACATGTATTTTAAAATCCCCTAGTTTTAATAACGACGACATATCTATCTCTTCACCTTGTTCAATTTCTAAAGAACTATTAAATATTAATTTTTCAAAATATACTCTAATATTTGTTGATAATTCATTATAACTTGAAATATCTTCAACTATTTCTTTAAGTAATGAACTGTATATTTTTGATAGTACTTTTTTATTATTTATATCTATATTAAATATATCGGTAATAATATAACTATTCTTATCAAATGATATTTCTTTATTATCATTTGACAAGATATAACTTCCTTCATTACTTTTATGTTGATTGACTAATTCAATTATATTTTCTCGATAATACTTTTTATTTTCAAAAACTAATGTATAAATAATATTGTCTTCTATTTCTATTTTTCTCTGCCAGTTTTTATTAATAATCTTCATAGTTCTAATAACCTTTCATCATTATCTACATATTCAGTCTGACTCTCTCCTACTAAAAACTCCATCTTGGAAAACTGTTTCTCAGTAATCTGTAATACTTGAACTATCCCCTCATCCGGACACATTTTTCGAATACTCTTCACAATCAAATCCGCACTACCTTGATTCATCGCTAACTTTACATATACAGATTCTTGCATCATAATAAAGCCGTTTTTTATTAGTGTTTTCCTAAATTTTCTATAATTTCTTCTTTGAAGAGATGTTTCTGTAGGAAGATCGAACATTACTAATACTCTCATAAATCTATAACTCATACTTATACATCTTTATGTATTCTAAATCATTTTCTTTTAATGAGGTAAACAAACTACGAACATATATTTTAATTGCATTAGCTACAGTTTGTTCTTTGTTATCAATTTCAACTGTGTTATTTAGAATATTAACTAATAAGTTTTTATGAACTTTAGTAAATTCATCAACTTCTAAACTAAATACTGTTTCATCTACTAATATTCTGAAAGGTTCCATAAAATCACTGGCTAGATTAAATTTATTATATGGATTTCTGTGACATAAGCCTAACTGCGTAAAATATCCACATGATACAATTTCTCTATTAAAGGCAGATAATATAATTGAATAACCATAATCTAATGCTGCATTCGTAAAACATTCTTTATTTCTACTAAAATCCATACCAAACATGGCATTGAAGTAAACCTTGGCTGCATGTCCTTCTCTGTTACTGCTGTCATTCCACTCAAGTTCAGTAAGATATTGTTCTAGTAACTTATACTCTACTTTACCTAATTTCTTTAGCAACAACATTTGATTATTAATTTTTTCATATACAATTCTTGTCCATATTCGTTCTTTACTCTCAGCTGACCACTCTATCTGATTCTTATATTTTAGACTGGTATCGTGACTTCCATAGTAGGGTATTAATTCCGAACTAGGATTTCTTTTTTCATCACATAATATTACCTTAATTTTATTTTTCATGAGTTCATTTAAAAGCACGGCGGTAATTGATACCGCTGTGCTTTCAATAATGATCATGTATATTTCACTAAGACTAACTTTCCTAGTTTCCGCTTCTTTCCTTACAGTTAGGAAATTCAAGCTATAGTCTAGCTTCGCCCTATCTCTAACTATTATTGTTCTCCATGTCATTCCCTTTATCCCCTATTATTGTTATTTCTTTTTCATAGAATCCAGTTATAGATTGTTCTATAATTGAAAATTGTATTAGACTAGTTAAATTAAAACTAATTTTCCCCCTTGCTGCTTTAATATCAATGCTCTTCAAATCAAAAATAGACTTTTTATTTGTAAGTAAATTTAAAATCTCTAATAATACTTTAGCTTGTTCCTCCACACTGATTTTAATAAAATTATTTCGAATCTCTTCACTATTTAATTCATTATATTTATTCGATTTTTTCTTAGTAAATATTTCAGAATTCATTTTTTCAACTAGTTTATTATATAATTCTATATTGTTTTCTTTAGTTATATTTTCCCAAAGTTCACCATCTTTATTTTCTTTTTTCCAATTTTGATATTTAGATAATATTTTTAAATATTTTTCACTTTTTTTATCCAATGTTACTTGAATTGCACTATCATAGTAAAACCTTTCATCACTCTTTCCACCAATATAATATTGATAATTATTAATATTTATTTTACTACCTATACATAACTTTCTATATAGTAGTTTAAAATCTTTTATCTTCTCATAAGCTCTACAGAAAATTTGCGATTTTCCAAATTCGATTAAAGCCGTGCTGTCTTTTATATTTTGAGAAATATAAATTGGTATAGGGATAATTCTAGTAATTTTCTCTTCACCCTTTTTATTCACTATAGTATATTCAAAAATAGAATAATATGCTATACCAATACTAGTGTACCCACCATACTTAGCAACGTCTTTTACAACAGAATTAGATGTTTTTAATGGATAATATACTCCATCTTTAGCTTTCGCTGCAACTTTTGCTTTATAAACTGTAGCATCGAATAAACCACCTTTTTGTTCAGATGTTCTTCTTGTTACCATGATATTGTTATTATTCATGACTTTCTCTACTTGATGAATTGTTTTATCCATTTCCCAAGCTACTGTTTTTGAATCACTAACATTTTCATAGAATACCTTATTAAGTGAATATTTTCTTCCATCTTTTTTATCTTTAATAAAATTAAATACATTACGTGTAAACTTAGTATCATAGACATTCCCTACCACTACATTAAGATACGCGTCTTTGGCATGGTGATAATCGTTTATTTCACGTACTTTTATTAACTGATCATTGTTTTTTGAATCTCTATCACCCTTTTTAATTTTTCCAAAGTTTTGTCTAAAACTAGATACATTTTCTGCTTTAGAGTAACAGATTGAAGTTTCTGGATTTAATTCTCCTAAGATACTCGCTACTGCTTTTACAGATTGAGATGTCTCTACTAATTGTCGTGCTATGAATCCACTTAGTTCTTCATCAGAAAATTCTTCTGTTCTTACTAATCTATTATATTTTTCATCAGATATTAATCCTTTTTCTTTTAAGAATTTCCAGAACCTTCTATTACTAGGTGTTTGAATATCAGAACCTAGTGGGTATCTATCAGTTTTTGCAGCATTACTTTCTCTTTTTACCAATACTGTATTCGTGAAGCTGTCGTCTTTTATTTTTGACTGTGGATAAATATGATCTATATCATATTTATTATTATCAAATAATTCACTAATATTAATCGGTTCCTCACTATACATACATCTTCCTAATTGAGTATAGTATAGATATAATTTCTTCGCTTTTAGTTTAGACGGTTCTACAGAGCTTAGTCTATCATTCAATACATCAAAGTTAATTGTGCCAATTTCTTTTTCTAGCTCTTTTACATCTTTCTTAACAGCTTTATAAGCAAGTTCTAATTGTTTTTTACGTGAATCTGTTGGTTTTTTCTTCTCTTGATTCGACCTTGTTGTCTCTACAAAGATTTTTGCAGGTGCGCAACCTATAATCTTCTTAAGTTCTTCTACTATTCTAACAGTTTGCCATATTGAACGTTTAACCGCTGGAGATACATATAAATCATCTAAGATTTCTGGTGCAATCTCTGTTACATCTTCTTGAAGTTCTTTATTGAATTCGACTATTTGTTTAGAATAATCAAATCTATCCGCCAATAATTCCATAAATAGAATATTATTTTGGCGCATTGCACCAATAATGTTTAAGCACTCTCCAGTTTCTTCGTTGTATAATTTTTTACTAACTAATTCTGTCAATAGTTTTCTTGAAAATCTTCCCCAATCTTTATAAACTAATCTAGACATTTTAGTAATTTCATCCTTAGAGTAAACTTCTCCATAAACAGATTCAATTTTAGCTTTTATAAGTTTTCTAGATTCTCCGTATAACGTAATCCAAAGAATTATATTTTCTACATGTTCAGAATTAAACTTGTTTCCTAGAATTTTTTTGAAATCTCTATATGACTTAAGATCATTTTTCACGGTAATATCAATACCTGTGATCTCACCTTTTCCGTCTATATAACCTTCTGCTTTAAGAAGATTTTTTATACTAGTTTTTGTTACTTTTTTCCCTTGTTGTTTAAATAATTTCTCTATAATTGTATTTCTAGCTTCAAGACTAATTCTATTACCATCGTATTTAAGTGCATTCAACTCATTTAATAATGCAAATTCTGAGTAAAGTAATGAACTTTTCGGAAGTACATCTTCTCCTTTAAGATATGTACATTTATTAGTTAAGTTTGTAATAAATTTCTCTGCACTCGCACTTTCATCTATAACTTTGCTATAATTCCATGGTGTTACAGGTGTATTTTCATATCCTGTATTTCTTACAGACCATGCAAAGCCACCTTCTTTAGCTTTTTTACTAGAATTAAGTGGTCCAACGTAGTATGGTATTCTGAATTCTAATAATTGAATAACTTTCTCTCTTACATTGTAGCCACTTTCGTCTTTTTCATTTAAGAAGCTATGATATCTAGCTGCATTATCAAGAATCTTAACCAATTCTTCTTTATGAATTTGATAAGGTACTACTGAATTATCTTTTGTTCTTTGAAGTGGTAAAAACTGTTCTAATTCTAAATCTTTAATTATTTCAGTCTTAACTGAACTTTCTTCTAATTTTGCTAATTCTTTAACTAGGAATTTTTTGAAGTCTTCATAATTACATCCTTTACCTTCTTCACTCTTACGAATATAATTTACGTAGTTAGTTCCTTTATCTTTATCTTCTTTAAATATCAAAGCATATAATTCCACTTTTTTATCTTCAGATAATTTAGAATCATTTTTTACAAGATTTTTTAATTTTAATAAATCATCTCTATGTTTTTCAAAAAGTTCTACTTTTGATTCTGATAGTGTTTTTCCTTCTTTTTTAATATCTGATAAAATAATACTATCATAAACTAGCTTAGCTAAATCAAGAAGCTCTATATAATTTGATAATACTTGTTCATAATCATGACGAACTTCTTCATAAATTTTCTCTTTAAACGATACAGATTTTATTGCTGCATCTAATTCTTTATACTCATCTATTGCAAATAATTTATCCAGCGAAGTTTTTCCACCAAAAATCAATCTAAATACTTCTAATAATTGTTTTTCTTTTGGATATAGTTCTTTAATATCATTCAACTTATCTTTTGAAGTTTTTTTCTCTAATGAAATATCCGCAATTTTATCAACAACTTCTTCTGTTACTTCAAATCCTACATGAAGTATATCAAGTTCTAATAATTCTTTAATTAAATTGTTTAAATTACCATCTTTAAAGCTTTGACCTTGTAATAAAAAGTGCCCTCTATTTTTAATGATATGATGTATTGCTAAAAATACTTTTCTTATATCAGGATTTTCCTCAGTCATAAGTTTTGATCTTAAATGATAGATTGTTGGATAATCTTTATAATAATCTTTATCTGTATAATCTTTATCATTAAAAATCGCATAAGGTACCTTATGAGTTTTATCTTCATAATGGTACTGACTTTCTTTTAATCTTAGGAAAAAATTCTCATCCACTTTTTTCACTTCACTAGTGAATAATTCTTCAAGAAGATTTAAACGCCATTTTCTTCTAGCTAGTCTCCTTCTACTAGAACGATATCCTCGACGATCTTCAGCAGTTTTAGCTTCTTCAAATAATCTAACTCCCCATAATCTCTTTTTATTTTTTCTAATTATTTTATACCCAGTATCAGTCGCTGCCCAACCTACACTCGCAGAACCGATATCTAAACCAAGATACCATGTTTTATTAGCCATATGTCCTTTTCCTCCACAAAAATTTTATTACGTGTATAAAAACACTTTCATATCTTATTTTACCATAAATACTGTAAATATTGAAAGTAATGTAAAATATTTATTTCATATTTTATAAATTTTTATAAATACCATTAAATTTTATTAATAATGCCATTTTATAACTTTATCCCATACTTCAAAAGTGTTAAAATTAATATTGAGGGGGAATCATTATGAATAAAAAGGTATTTATTATTTTCTTTACTCTTTTCACGGCAATATTTTTAATTATCACTTTGATAATTAATCAAACTGGTGAGAGTTATAAAGAAGCAACTATTAACGGAGTTTTTATTAAGGGAGATAAAACAAAATATAAGGTTAAATTTATAAAAAAAGTTGATGGTGATACTATTATAGTTAACTTCAACAACAAAGAATTAAAAGTGAGATATTTATTAATTGATACACCAGAAACTGTAAAACCTGGTGTGAAGGTTCAGAAATATGGACCAGAAGCTAGTGAATTAAATGGTAAACTATTAACTAATGCTAAAGATGTTGAAATTGAATTTGATATTTATGAGAAAGAAGATAAATATCATAGAGCATTGTGTTACGTTTATGCTGATGGAAAAAATATTCAAGAAGAATTATTACTGGCAGGTCTGGCTGAAATAAAATATGTGAAACCACCTGATACAAGATATTTAGATAAATTTAAAAAAGCTCAAAATAAAGCAAAAAGTAATAAACGAAATCTATGGTCAAATACCTAATTTGTAAAAAATTTATTACTATATACATTATATTTTAAGACATAAAAAATCGACTATAACCTAAAAGTTATAGTCGATTCTTATTTTTATATTCTATTCAATTTTACTATGTTTATAAGAGTATGTGAAGTATACGATTAATCCTACGATTACCCATACGAAGAAGATAATCCATGAAGTTAATGTAACACTGTATAGTAAAGCTGCGAATAATACAATTGAGATAATTGGTACTACCGGCATACCTGGTACTCTAAATCCACGTTTAACATCTGGGAATTTTTTGTAGAATACGATAGTAGTGTAACTTACTAATGCGAATGCAATAATAGAAGCCACATTAGCAAGTTCTGCTAATTTCCCTAATGGTAAGAACCCAGCTAATACTGCAGTTAAGCATCCTAAAGACCATGTAACTGTACTTGGTACTTTGTTGTCGTTAACTTTAGTGAATACTTTTGGTAATAATCCATCACGTGCAATTGTATAAGCGATACGGATACCTGCATACATGAATGATAAGATACCAGCCATAAGTCCGATTACTGCCCCTAGAGAAACAATACCAGCAACTTTGTTTTGACCAACTTCTTCAAGTACGAATACTAACGCATCCCCAGATCCAAGACGGCTGTATTCAACAACCCCTGTTAATACTAAACATACTAAGATATAGAATGCTGTACATACGATCATAGTGACAATGATAGCTTTTGGTAGAGCTTTTTCTGGATTGATTGTTTCTTCTGCTGATGTAGAAATCGCATCAAATCCAAGGTAAGCAAAGAATACTGTAGTGGCTGCTAACATTACCCCTGAGAAACCTGTAGGTGCAAAATCGTTTGTCCAGTGTGTTGGTTCAACATAGAATGATCCAACAACAATGAATAAAATTACGATACCAACTTTTGCAGCTACCATAAGGTTATTTACAAGTTTACTACTTGATGTACCTCTTGATAGTAAGAATGTAATTAATAATACAATTACGATAGCTGGAATGTTACCATATCCTCCATTTGCAGGTAATGTATAATATTCTTTAGGGAGTTCTACTCCAAGACCTGCTAGTAGACGTGAAAAGTAACTTGACCAACCATTTGAGACAGTCGCTGCAGAAAGAACATATCCTCCTATTAGTACCCAACCTATTATATAGGCTACAATTTCACCAATTGATACATATAAGTATGTATATGTACTACCACTTGATGGAATTGTTGAAGCTAGCTCCGCATAACAAAGTGCTGCTAAACAACAGGCAACCCCTGCGATTAAGAATGAGAAGATTACCGCTGGTCCTGCTTCTGCTGAAGCTTTACCAGTTAATACTAGAATCCCTGATCCTATAATCGCCCCGATTCCGAATAGAATTAAGTCCATCGTTCTCATAGTCGGAGCTAAAGTTTTACTTCTAGCTTCTGCTAAAATAGATTCAACTGATTTTTTTCTTAAATAACTCATAATAAATCCTCCTAATTTTTTAAATATTCTCCCTACTAATATTCTTTAATTAAATTATAGCATAGTTGTAAACCTTTTACTACAGTTACTTGGCTTTATGTAAGCCATTTTTAAGTATAGTAATAAATATATTACTATTTTTTTGTTTTTTTGATCATAATTTTTACAACTATAACCTTTAATACAATAAGTAAGTGCTCTACAACAGATAGAGCACTCTATTTATACAAATTTTTAACTATTTCTTATTTTTAGATTTTACTATTATATTACAAAGCTGCTTCTACTGGAGTATATTCATATCCTAAATCATCTGCAACAGCTTTGAAAGTAACTTTTCCATTAGCTACATTCACACCAGGAACTAATTCTGGGAATTTAGCCACAGCTTCTTTAACACCTAATTTAGCGATAACTTTTACGTATTTAGCAGTTGCATTACATAATGCATAAGTTGATGTTTGTGCTACTGCTCCTGGAATATTAGCTACTGAGTAGTGTAATACTCCTTCTTCTACGAATATTGGATTATCATGACTTGTTGGACGTCCTTCAGTATATTCTGTTGTACCACCTTGGTCAATCGCTACGTCAACGATTACACCACCATCTGGCATATCTTTAACCATTTCTTTTGTTACTAATTTAGGTGCTTTTGCTCCTGGGATTAATACTGTACTTACCACTAAATCAGCTGTTTTAATAGCACTTGCAATATTAAATTTATTAGAGTAAAGAGTTTCAATTTTACCACCAAAGATATGTGATAATTCTGTTAGTGCATCTAAGTTTACATCAATCATTGTTACACGTGCTCCAAGACCAACAGCTGCTGTTGCTGCAGCAGTACCGGCGACACCTGCACCAATAATTACAACATGTCCTGGTTGAACTCCTGGAACACCTTGTAATAAGATACCTTTACCACCTTGAACTTTCGATAAGAATCTTGTTCCTTCTTGCACAGCCATTCTTCCCGCAATTTCACTCATTGGTCTTAATAATGGTAACCCTCTTCCTACTTTTACTGTTTCGAAAGCAATACCGATAGTTCCTTTATCTACCATTTCTTTTGTTAATTCAGGATCTGCAGCTAAGTGTAGATAAGTATAAATAATTAACCCTTTTCTAAAATATTTATACTCAGATGGAACTGGTTCTTTTACTTTGTAGATTAGATCCGATTTATTCCATACATCTTCAGCTTTCTCTAATAGAACAGCTCCTGCCTCTTCATATTCAGCATCTGAAATACCTGAAGCTAATCCTGCTCCTTTTTCTACATATACAGTGTGGCCATCTAGTACTAATTCATGTACTACTCCCGGTATAGCAGACACTCTACTTTCATTATTTTTAATTTCTTTTGGTACTCCGATAATCATTTCCCTTACCTCCTAATTTTTTTCTGTACTTATATAATAACACAGATTTTTCAATTATGAAAGCGTTTTTCTTATGAAAGTTGTAGTGAAAATATTTTCTTTATTTTATTAGTATGTAAACCATATAAAAACTGATAAATTAAACTTTCATAAAATTATTTAATATTAAACTTTTTGAAAATTAGTGTTAATTATTTCTTAGAAAAGAAATTTGAAAAACAGCTGTTTTATTTTTCAAATATAGCTGTTCTATGATTATACTATAACTATTTTTATCATTATACAATTTAACTTATAAAAAATTATTTGCTTAAAATATATAATTTTTCTCATTCAGTAAAATTATTGTACAAAATTAATTAATTATACTGATTCACTATAACTATTTATTATATGTTGAAATTACTGAATTTCAATAATACAATTTTTATCAATGTATTATAACTATCTATTTATTAAATTTTCTTTTTTATATCATTATTTTTCACAAATATATTATAATCAGTGTATATTTTACTATAAATTTTCATCATATCATTATATTTTGTTAGTTAAATACTCCTCAACTTAATTAAATAATTTATCTATTAGTCTCTCTTTAGAACATTTCTAATTCATAAAAAAAAAAGAATCATGAGATTTTTACTCATGATTCCTTTTAATTTTTAAATATTGAACCAGATTATATGTTATTTCTATACTATTTTAACTTACTGTTCTTATATGAGAATGCAAAGTATACGATTAAACCTACAATAACCCAAACAACAAAGATTATCCATGTTGTTAATGTAACACTATATAATAATGCTCCAAATAAGATAATAGAAATAATTGGTAAAATTGGCATACCTGGTACTCTGAATCCACGTTTTAAGTCTGGGAATTTTTTATAGAATACGATAGTTGTATAGCTTACTAATGCAAAAGCAATAATTGACGCTACATTAGCAAGATCAGCTAGTTTACCTAATGGTAAGAATCCTGCTAATAATGCTGTTATGATTCCTAATCCCCATGTTAATGTGCTTGGTACTTTATTTTGATTAACTTTAGTTAATTTTTCTGGTAATAATCCATCACGTGCAATCGTATATGTAATACGGATTCCCGCATATATGAATGATAGTATACCAGCCATAAGACCAATTACCGCTCCAAGAGATACGATACCAGCTACTTTATTTTGACCTACTTCTTCTAGCACAAATGCTAAGGCATCTCCTGTTCCAAGTCTATTATATTGAACAACTCCAGTAAGTACTAAACATACTAGAATATAGAATGCTGTACAAACTAACATTGTAATAATAATGGCTTTTGGTAGAGCTTTTTCTGGATTAATTGTTTCTTCAGCTGAAGTAGAAATAGCATCAAATCCTAAGTACGCGAAGAATACAGTAGTCGCAGCTAACATAACTCCTGAAAAACCTGATGGTGCAAAGTTATTTGTCCAGTTAGTTGGTTCTACATAAAATACACCAACTACGATGAATAAAACAACAATACCTACTTTTGCTGCTACCATAAGGTTGTTTACAAGTTTACTACTTGAAGTACCTTTTGATAAAATGAAAGTAATTAATAATACAATAATAATCGCTGGAATGTTACCATAGCCACCAACTGCTGGTAATGTATAAAACTCTTTAGGAATCTCTATACCTAAACCTGCTAATAGACGCGAGAAGTAACTTGACCAACCATTTGCTACTGTAGCGGCAGTAAGAACATATCCACCTATTAATACCCAACCTATCACATACGCTACAATTTCACCAACTGATACATATAAATAAGTATATGTACTACCACTTGAAGGAATTGTAGAAGCAAGTTCAGCATAACATAACGCCGCTAAACAACAAGCTAATCCTGCAATTAGGAAAGAAAATACAACTGCTGGTCCTGCTTCTGCTGAAGCTTTACCAGTTAATACTAAAATACCTGATCCAATAATAGCCCCTATACCGAATAGAACTAAATCCATAGTCTTCATCGTGGGATTTAACGTCTTATTTCTTGACTCTGCTAAAATAGAGTCAATTGATTTTTTTCTAAAAACGTTCATAATATCCTCCTATTTTAAAATAAATATTATTCACTAATAATATTGTTTATTAATTATACCATAATTACTGAGATATTACTAATAAAGACTTTACTTATGTAAGTAAAGTAAAAATGATACTATAAACTACATTAATATTCTAATATATTCTTAATAACATATTAGTATCATTACAAGGAATATTGAATTATATAATTTTAATCTTTTTTTAAATTTAATGTAGTATTTAGAACTAGCATAAATAAAAACAAGCCCCTTAAACGTTAGTTTAAAGGGCTTATTCTTATTATTATCTGCTGTAGTACTCAACGATAAGTTGTTCGTTGATTTCTGGGTGTAATTCACTTCTTTCTGGAAGTCTTACTAATGATCCTTCTAATTTATCAGCATCAAAAGTTAAGTACTCAGGTACAAAGTTAGTGATTTCAACAGCTTCTTTAACGATTTCAAGGTTTCTAGATTTTTCTCTTACTGAAACTACTTGACCTGGTTTAACAGCGTAAGAAGCGATGTCTACTTTTTTACCATCTACAAGAACGTGTCCGTGGTTTACTAATTGTCTAGCTTGACGGTTAGTTCTAGCTAAACCTAAGCTGTATACTACAGAATCTAAACGTGTAGCAAGTAATGCCATGAAGTTTTCACCGTGTAGACCTTGTAATTTACCAGCTTTATCGAATAATTTACGGAATTGTTTTTCGTTCATACCGTGTAGGTAACGAAGTTTTTGTTTTTCTTGTAATTGTAAACCATACTCAGATAGTTTTTTTCTTAAGTTAGGACCGTGTTGTCCTGGTGCGTAAGGACGTTTAGCTAACTCCTTACCAGTACCGCTTAGTGAAATTCCTAAACGACGAGATTTTTTCCAAGTTGAACCTGTAAAACGAGCCATTATGTGCTCCTCCTTTTATCTTTTTGTTTTTATTGTTGTGAAAACAAAAAGCACGATTATCGTTGTTGTATATGTTATAAAACTGGAACTTCGCCTAGCAGCATAGGCTACGAGTTGCCACATTAAAAAATGTATAACATAGAGGCAATAACAATTAATCCACTGCTATTATTTTACACAAAGAATAGTTTATCATCATTTTAAATAATAGTCAACTATTTTGATAGTATATTATTATTTTTTATCACTTTATTTTTTTTAATTAATATTACTTATTTATTCACATAGATCAAGAAATTTTTTGAATGTGTCTACTTCATAATCGACTTCAGGATGCCATTGTAGACCTATAAGATTACCTTTCTCGATAGCTTCAATAGTTCCATCATTTGCTACAGCCGTAACTTTAAATCCTTCAGCAACATCTTTTATTGCTTGATGATGAATTGAGTTCACTTCCGTTTTATTTCCATATAAACTATGAACAAATGAATTGTCTTCTATGTTAATAGTATGACGAATTAATTGTTCTTTACTTGAATGTTCATCTATATGTTGTTTTAATGTACCTCCATGATAAATATTTAAACTTTGTAATCCACTACAAATCCCTAAGATTGGCTTATTAATCTTCTCAAAAAGTTCAATCAGTTTGAAGTCTAACTCATCCTCATAAGGATCATCAGGATACTCTAATCCTTCTAGAGGCTTTTCTCCATAATATTTAGGATTAATATCTCTATCACGTCCAGCTATTATCAGGCCACTACACATGGCTGCAATTTCCTCTAATCCATTATCAGAACAAACTGGGAATAAAATAAAGCCAGCTTTTTCTGCTATTTCTGAAAAATAACCATTAATGTATAGACGTCTTTTAGCTATACCAGCATCTGATTTGTAATCGACACTTCTTGTTGAAATCGCAATTATTTTCATATGCAATGACCTCCTTTTTTAATTTCATGTTACTTATTATATAAAGTTTGTATAAAAATGTCAAGATTAAGCTTTCTGTATTTTCAGATGTTTCTGAAAATTTAAAAATTTTTAGCACATAATTTACACTTATAATAGTTAATTTATCAAATGTTAGTATATTCTATTGTAAATGTAATAAAAGATATGTATAATAATAATGTGCTAAATTTAAGGAGGAAAAATTGAATGAACTATATATTGACAGTTAAGTATCCTAAGCAAGAAGTAATAGAAGATGGAAAAGAGTCAGTTACAAATGTAAAAGAAAATATTGAAGATGCAACTGTGGAACAACTTCTAGAAAAATACCAAGAATTTCAACGTGTGGGATATGATGTAAAAGTCAATTTTGTAACTGCGGATATCTACGATGAATTTGATGTTTTTAAAATGGCTGAGATTTTCGATCTTAATGCTATTGATTACAGTGCAAAACTTAAGTTTATAAATCGTTCTAACAAAGGATCACATGACTACATCAGCAGCCTTGCTAAACTTTTTGATAGGTATACCTTCGACTATGATATTTCTATCAAATTAAAAATAAACGAAAAATCAGAAATTGATTTTCAAAATGAAGACACTTGGTTTGGTGAAACACCAATATACCAAATTAATCCAAAGATTAAAGTAAAAGATGCAAAACTATTTAAAAACTTATATGATGAGCTAAATGAAATAGCTCAAGTTAGCGCAGAAATTAAACCTAAGAAAATCGAAGAAAAAATACTATTATTATCTTTAGATAATTATCCAGCTGGAACAGAGGTAGTATTTACTCTTAAAGATTCAGAAATTTACGAATAACATATAAATTTAGAATACTTGAAAATTATTATAAATATAATGATTTTTCAAGTATTTTTTTATCATAAAATATATTATTTTTATTTCCTTCTTGTACATCTTTAACTATAATACATTAATATTTCAACTCCCAATTTATACAAAAAAAGACACCAGAGAAAGTTCTCTGATGTCTTGACGTAATTTGGTATAAGACCAATATTAACGTTTTGAGAATTATATAATACTATTTTATGGAGGCATAACCCTCTTTATCCTTATTATAATAAGGTTTTACTTTTTAAATTATCTATATATATTGATATAAATTGATAAAAAATGATATAATTTGCACCAATTTACACCAAATAAAATAGATTAGTCACTCACACTTTTTTCTTTTTCTTCTATATATAATAACATCATTCTATTATCTTTTAATTTATACTACTAACTTTTTTCTTCTATTATAATATCACTTTTATATTTCAAAATTCAACATACTATTTTTCTTATAAAACTCTTATATTTATTCTATTACTTATATCACTTTTCTGAAAGAATAGTGATTGCTAAAACTTTCAGTTTTACTATTAATGGAATTATTGGTAAAACCTCACAGCTGTAGTCACATCAACCCCATTCACCTGAAACACAACTTCTCCAGTTTTTGTTTCCACCTGACATACCCCATCGTGATTTTTGGCAGCTAGTATAGTATGTGTTGGTGTTACTAAAGAAGTTAAACTAACTCCTGTACTCACTAAACTTAAAACTAATGAACAATTAACAATTTTATTTAGTTTATTTTTACTTTTATTCATTAATAACTTTCTCCTTAATTTATAAAGTATCTATTTTCTCCCGTATAGTTTAACAAGAAGTAAGTTAAAATTAAACCAACTCTATTAACCTTTTTAAATTAAAAAACACTAAAGTAAATTACGTAAATAAAAAGGTTTATAGACTTATTATCTATAAACCTTTAAACATTATTTATTATCTATTAACGAGCTGTTTGACCGTCATTGAATTGACCATCTGTACCGTATAGATACATAGCGTATCCTTTAGTACCGTCTGGTTTTGTTACTGAGTTCCAAGCATATCCGTGAGGAGTGTTTTTCTCAGCATCATCAAATGACATAGTACCATCTACAATCTTATTATCAATAGTACGAATACCACTTCTATAAGCTGGATCTAAAGCGTCATCATTGTCAAATACCCCAAGGTCTCCATCTACTTTATAATCACCTGTGATTTTACCAAATGTGAATCCCCAATCTTTAAGTTGCGCACGAGACCACTTAACATTAGCTGGCATACCAGCCTCAAGACCTGTATCCGCTGGAGTTACCACTGGTGTAACTGGTTTAGCAGGTTCTACTGGTTTAGCAGGTTCTACTGGTTTAGCAGGCTCTGTTGGAGTTACTACAGGTTTAGTAGGTTCTGCTGGTGTTACTACTGGAGCAACTGGTTTAGCAGGTTTTTCTGGTGTTACTACAGGCTCATCTGGAGTATCAGGAATAACCGGTTGAAGTGGTTTAACAGGCTCTACTGGTTTTGTAGGCTCTGTTGGAGTTACTACTGGTTTAGTAGGTTCTGCTGGTGTTACTACCGGAGCAACTGGTCTACCGGGTTTCTCTGGAGTTACTACAGGTTCATCTGGAGTATCAGGAATCACCGTCTGAATTGGTTTAGCAGGCTCTACTGGTTTTGTAGGTTCTGCTGGTGTTACTACTGGAGCAACTGGTCTACCAGGTTTCTCTGGAGTTACTACAGGCTCGTCTGGAGTATCCGGAATAACCGGCTGAAGTGGTTTGGCTGGTGTAACTGGTTTAGTAGGCTCTACTGGTGTTACTACAGGTGTAACTGGTTTAGCAGGTTCTGTTGGTGTTACTACTGGATTAGTTGGTGCTGTTGGATTTGATGGAGTAGTTACCACTGGAGCAACTGGCTTAGTCGGTTCTGTTGGCACCGTTGGTGTTACCACTGGTTTAGTCGGTGTAGTCGGCACTGTTGGTGTTACTGTTGGTGCATTATCCCCATTATCATATTGAAAGCTTACGCTACCTTTAATTTTATGCCCTCTTACCTCTTTATTAAAATCTACTCTATCACTCACAGCAGTAGTTTTAGGTAAAGATTTAAATTTATTTGAATCTTCTTCAAAATTAACTTGAATTTCTCTCACCTCTCCTGCTTTCAAATCTCCAAAAGAAACAACCTTACTACCTGCAGAATCCACTGAATAAGTTGTTTTAACATTTTGAACATTTGAAGACGCACTAACACGAATTACTGCACCAGCTTCATTTTCTAATACTTCTGCATTTACTCGATTTGTTGAAAGTGCATTTTCTTCTTGTTTGTCTTCTTTAGCATTAACTACATTTTGTATATTACCTGTAAATGATGTTACAGATAAACTTACAACCGTTATCGCTGATAAAACTCTTTTCGTATTTTTGTTCATTATATATACCTCCATAAAGTATTTTTTTATAATTAAATTATGAATTTTTTCATTTAATTATAAAAAAATAATTACCTCTTATACTCTTCTAGCGACTATTATATCAAAAAAAAAAAAAAAAAGTCAACTATTTTTTATAGTAAAATAATTATCTCATCAAGAATTAAAAACTTTGTTAATTCCCAAAATAAATTCCAGTTCAAATAAAAAAGTTGAGACTAAATAATCATGAAAAGATATTTATTCTAACTTTATTACGTTATTTTAAATTTTCCTTATACTGTGTTTAAAGAAATTCCTGATTCTATCTTAATACTTTGTGAAATTAGTTTGACACTGAGCCTCTGAAGGTGTGGTTCACAATGTGGGAAAAGTGGTGCTGCCACATTTTCCTCACAGGATACCACACCAGCTACTCAGTATAAAACCAATTTTACTAAATACAAGTTTTTTTAACGTTATTTATTTCGTGAATTTTTTGTAATTTTTTATGAATTTAACTTTACAATTTAGATATTATTAAATTTACTAAAAACTAGTTATTTTATCTTTTCAATTCTGATTTTAGGACTATTGATATTCTATTAAAAAACACATCCCAATTATCCTCTAACATTTTAAAATTTTGTAATCGCAATAGAGTAATAATATCATAATTTTTTTTTTTGTCATTCCATAATATTTCACTTAAAATTTCTTCTGTACTTTTAAATAATTTCTTCTGTATTTCCTCGATATAAATAAAACTTTTTTCTGTAATAATTACATTGTTATCAAATTCCTCTAACTCATCATAATCAAATCCTGAGAATTGTAATTCCATATTATTCCAAAATTCTGCATCCTTTTTATATTTAGTCAAACACTTCACAAATTCTTCTTTTCTCGCGTCTTCGTCTTTTTTTTCTTTAATAATAATATATAGAGAGTTTACTAATTCTTTTATAAATTTATCGGAATCTAGTATAATGTCTAAAAATTCGCCGAATAATTTTTTATCTTTTTTTTGAAGTTTTGGTTTATACCAAGATTCTGATTTATTTAACCTATCCAACATTTTATAAATATCTTTTTTCGAGTGATTACCTTTCACTAAATAATTAAATACATCTTTAAAAATTTTACCAATTATCGAATTATAATAGTCCCTTATCCCGTATAAATCATTTAACTTCCACCCTCCTTCAGTTGATAAAGCCTCTATATGCATATCCTCAAAGTCCCCTGCTAACATAGATATGTAGTCAAAAATATTTTCTTTAACAATATTTTTTACATAACCCAATTTATATAATACGGAAAATAAAGACATCATTACCTGAATCCTGATGAAATCAATTACTTTTTCTTCTGATATCAAATCTTTAGAAACATGATACTGTCTAGCAACATTATCCCAATTAACTTGCTTTCCACTTAACAAATCACGAAAAGTTCTATCGGGTATGTCATACTCATTAGCAATTTCATTATTATTCTTCGTGTTAAAGTAATCCTTTTTCGCAGTGAATTTAATCAACTCTTGCAAACCTTCGCTGGATAAGAAAAATATTTTATCTAATGACGAGATATTTCCTTTATTAAAATAAATAGTTCTTATATTATCAATTAATAATGTTATCGCAGAATTATATTCTTGTTCTTCATCGTCTTGATTAAAGTATTCCAATATAGAATAGTAAAGAAATAAAGTCATTTTATACTTATCTACCGAATTTTCACAATCAGAATCCTTCAAATAAAATTTATATTTTAAACATAGTAAAAAGACATCTGCCTCATCAAATTTATTTGAGGTAGCTTTTTTTAATATATTATATTTTGAAAAAAATGGTATGAGTTTTTGATCCTCTTCAGACAATAATAAAAAATATTCATCTCTTTTATTCATAATATAATAATTAAATAACATCGCTCCTAATAATACTGATTTCGACTTATTTTCTTTATTCTTCTTCCCAAAAAATAGATTTGCTAATTTTGTTTTTTCTAAACATTGTTGAAAATACTCTAAGGATATATCTTCATTAACATTTGAGATATAATCTTCAAATTCAGCGTTATTTTTTATAAAATATAATATCTTCTCAATTATATTCTTATGTTCATCATTTAAATTATCATCTTTCAATATATCTTTTAAAAAATGTATTAGTGCTATTTTATCGTAAAATTTTGTCATAATTATATTTTAAAACCTTCCATCATATTTAATTGTATTATACCACAAAAAAACATACATAATATCGATACTCTCTATTCCTTGTATCTATTTTAGTTATATTGATACTTTTTTTAAAAAGTTTCGGTAGAAATTATTTGTTTTTTTTCGCCAAAATTTTTCATTTTCACGATATATAATAGATTCATAAGGAGGTGACTAATTTTTAAAAAATCTATTAGAAAGGGGGTGATTAACCCATGATTAAAATTAGAACATTATTCAAGAATTTATTAGAATCAATTTTGAATTTTATAAAGGAAGAAGAGAATATGAAAAAAGAAATGCCTATTCGCGACATAGATTACTTCGATACTCTAATTAAATTCTTACTAGATAATAGTAATAATAATTCCGGTTTAAATTTCTATAATCGGCTAGAAAAACATTATTTAGATATTATCGAGGACATAAATAAAGAAAGAAAATTAGCAAATCAAGAAGTTTATATTCCTTACCCAAATTTTTCAATTGAACTTCAGCATAATATAAATATAAATTGGATAAGGAATGAGATTTCGAATATTTTTTTACAACTTAAATATGATAATACAAGTTACTATAGGATATTTATACGTTATAAATTAGAGGAAGCTGAAAATAATAATATTCAAGATACAGAATATATTAAAAATATTTTCAATAATTATTGTCATAACATGATGATATTTCCAAAATTACCTATTTTTTGTACAGAAGTTGCTAAGGAAAATAGATACTTGGTATTTACTTTTATACACTACGGCAAACATAAAGAAATAAAAACTAAGGAGATAGATTTTCATGATGAAGACTTCTATTAATATTCTAAATGCTATTGATGATAATAAGAAAATAAGTATTACTTTGACTTCATGCCCACACTACTTAATAACTGGTGGGACTGGTTCTGGTAAAACAACTTTTTCTTTATATCTGATTGCGAAGCTTTGTTTATCTTATAAAGAAGCTACTGTTTATATTTTAGATTTTAAAGGAGATGAACATTTCCAAAGATTTAATAGTTATGAAAATTATTTCAGTTATACGGATTGTATGATAGGACTAAAAGAAATTTATGAAATTTTTAATAATAGATTAATAAATACAGAAGACTTTTCGCCTTTAATCATTTTTATTGACGAACTTGCTTCTATGATTTCATATTTTTCAGGTTCTAACTCTGAAAAGAATAAAATACAAAAAATTATTGCTGAAATACTTATGATGGGACGAAGTAAAAAAGTTCATATCATTACATCAACTCAAAGACCAGATAGCAGTTTATTTGCTAATGGTGCTAGAGATAATTATACTTTTAAACTTGGTTTAGGTAATTTATCTTCTGAAGGAAAAAAAATGATTTTCCCTTCTTCTGATATATTATTTAAGAGATGTAATTTAGGGTATGGATATGTAAGTTTACATTCTAATGAGCCTATCTTTGTTGGTGTCCCTGCTTTTTCAAATTATAAAAAAATATATGCAGTAATTAAACTACATTTAGGAGGTGATAAAAATAAAAATTAATATTAGTCCAATTAAATTGATGACTATAAAAGCTATTTAAATTTAGAAGAAAGGAGAAAAAACAATGAAGAAACTAAAATTATTCGCACCATTTAATGCGGATTTATTCTTTGATAAGATTGATTTACAATTTACAAGAGTAGAACCTATTAAAGTTGATGGTGCTACAGTTGGTTTTAGATATAACCTATTAATTTGTGAAGACCTTCACAATTATGGAGAAGAAAATAGTTTAAATAAGGGAGAGTTTATTAAAGTAAAAATAGAAGATGCTAATAGTGACACTAACTTTACCTTGGGTCAAAAAGTAAAATTGATAAATCCTAAAGCAACTATTTATGGTGATTTCTCAAATCAATTATCCGTGAAAGCTGATAAAATCATTGTAGTAAAATCTGATAAGTAATTTGAATATTGCTTTTCGAGGAGCTTTGCTCCTCGAAAGGAATATTCATTTAACTTGATATATACTACACAATAGAACATTAGAAAGGAGGATTGTCGTATGGCTAGAAACTTATCTGATAATATTAAGAATATTTTTCCTAAAAGAATTGTGAAATACTACAGTTATGGAGATACGATTGAAATTTCCAATGTAATTAGAAATCAATCTATTCTTGTTCTTCCAAATAAAAAGTATGCTGTAATTTCTACAGGAGAAATAAAGGAGATGATAAATAAAGGAGACACGAGAGATATTAATATCTCTTCCTTAAAACGGACTATGAGAACACTTAGAAGATTAATAGCACATAATTTTAAAGGTGGTATAAAAGAATTGTGGGTCACTCTAACTTATAAAGAAACTATCACTGATCCAAATACAATATATAATGATTTTAAAGTTTTTATAAAGAAAATTAGAAAACATTATGGGCATGTAGAATATATTTCAGTGATAGAACCACATGCAAAATATGGTAAATTTCATCTTCATGTTCTTTTAAAAAGTCCTAAAAAATTATATATAGAAAATTCTCATCTTGCAGAATTGTGGGGAAAAGGATTTACAAAGACTAAAAGATTATCTGAAAAAGATTCAATTGCGAATTATGTTGTTAGTTATCTAACTAATTTAGATACAAGTGAATTGAATGAGACAGATAATTCTGAATCTAATAAAAAGTCAATTATTAAAGGTAATAGATTGTATTTGTATCCTAAAGGGTTAAGAATATACAGAAAATCTAAAGGAATAATTAATCCTGATGAAGGCATTGATATTAAAGAAAATTTAATAGAAGAATATACTCTATATCCTACTCCAGAATATACTGCAAATTATTCAATTAAAGATAATAATGAGGAGGAAATTCTAATAATAAAAGAATTTTTCAAAAGAAGGAGAAAGAAATGAGGAACAATAATAAACAGGACTTAATTTTTAAGAAAGCTATAGAAATTCTTATATCAAAGAGACATGATGTTAGTAATTATATTCTTGATTATGAAAGATATGGTGTAGAAATTATTAATCCATCAGAACTATTGAAATATGCAATTTCAGTAGAAGATAACAATTTAAAATTTTATAAAAAATAAGTCACCATAGTTTAGAATAGTGACTCATTAATATAAATAGTAGAAATTTTCTCGTCTCTTCTACTCTTTATATTTTACCATATTAAGTAAACTAGGAGGTAATAATAATGGTTAATAAAATTAAAGATTTTCCTTTTTTATTAAATAGAGAACAGGCTTCTAAATTCTTAGGAATTGACCCTAAATCTTTTGATAAATATATTAGAAATAATAATGACTGTAAATGTTTTATGATTGGAAAACAACAAAGATTTCTAAAAAAACATTTAGTAGAATTCATAGAAAAACATAGTATTTAATTATAAAGCTCTTGATAAAATAGTTATTTCTGGTTATTATATAAATAGTGACTAGTCTATTTTATCAAGAGTATTTAGAATGAAAGGATTTGATAAAATGGCAAATATTACAAAAAGGGGTACTTCTTATAGAGCTACAGTATCCATATATAAAAATAGTGAAAATCAACGAATAACTAAGACCTTTAAAACACGAAAAGAAGCGAAACAATGGGCTTTAGAAATGGAGTTATACAAAGGCAAAGGAAAAAATATCGCAGAACAAACCACGCTTTACACTGATTTTTATAAAAGCTGGATTTTTTCAGTTAAAAAAAATGATGTTCGTGAAGCTACTCTAGTTAATTATGAACGTACTATTACAATAATTGATAGATTATTTGAGGGTATAGAATTAAGACATTTAAATGATACAGTTATGCAAAAGAAAATTGATGAGTATGCTTTAACTCATTCAAAAAAGACTACTAAAGAACTAGTCTTAAAGATTAGGGGGTCACTTAAATATGCTTATGCTCGTGGTTTATTGGTAAATGATTTTGGTAGTTTATTAAAAGTTAGAGGAAAAGAACTTCCTAAAAGAAATATTTCACTTTCTATAAAAGAAATGGCTAAACTAAGAAAATATTGCTTAGAACATAAACATATTGAATTTAATGTACTTGTTTTGCTAGCACTTGAAACTGGTGCTAGACGTGGAGAACTATTGGGATTAAAATGTGAAGATATCTATGAATTTGGAATAAAAATCAGACGTTCTATAAGTCCTACTAGCAAAGATACATCACTTAAAAATAAATTTTCAAAACGTGATATATCAATAAATAAAGACATATATGATGCATTAGTTGAACTATCTAAATCAAAAAAAGATTATATTTTTTGCAGAAACAATTTTATGCAATCAAGATATTTACAAGAATTACTAAAAAAATTAGAGATTACTAAAACTACATTTCACGGACTTAGAGATAGTCATGCATCTTTCTTATTTACAAAAAATATAAGTTTGGATTATATTTCAAGAAGACTTGGTCATAATTCGATATTGACTACTCAAGAATATTATTTATCTTTAATGCCAGAAAAAAAGCACCAGCAAGATGCCGATGCTTTAAATCTCTTAGACGAGCTATCAAAACTATGATACTCCTAATAATTTACACCAATTTACACCAAAAAATGGCTGTAAAGCTTGGTATAATAAGGTTTTCATTAACGTTTTGAGAATTGAGGAGCACGTCTCGCACCACGAAGACCGTATTTTTTACGTTCTTTCATACGAGGGTCACGAGTTAGTAATCCTACTGGTTTTAAGTCTTTACGGTATTCTGGGTTTACTTCTAGTAAAGCACGTGCAATTCCGTGACGGATTGCTTGAGCTTGTCCTGTGTATCCTCCACCGTTAACGTTAACTAAAACGTCATAGTTACCTGTAGTAGATGTAACTTCTAAAGGTTGCATTAAATCTAATACTAATGATTCTAATGGTAAGTATTCACGCATTTCTCTATTGTTGATAACAACTTTCCCTGTTCCAGGTACTAATCTTACACGTGCTACTGAG